>JBCBWG010000045.1:0-17005 GCA_039817205.1 Pseudomonadota bacterium | reverse complement strand
GCCGGCGAAACTCCGTTGGGTGTTCGTGAACCCGATGTTTCAAGGTCAGGGGATCGGCCGTCGCATGGTCCCGAACGTGGAACTCGATGCCATGTGCGCCGGGTACGAGGCCATAAGCGCGCGTGTTCTGCCAACGCTCAGTGATTTTCTCGGTCAGCTCGGCTACGCGGAGACAGGGCGCAGCGCCGAGCGGTTCGAGAACAGCACCCTCTTGAGCACACACATCCTCAAAAAGCGCTTGATGCACTCAGCGATCAACCATCTCACACGACACTGAGATCGACGCGTTTTTGGCGAGGCAGTCGTCACCGACCTTGGCCGGTTCCGAGCAAACGAAACGTGCTGCCTGAGAGCCCCGACGCTTCATCGGGCGATGCGCTATTGGACTTTGTCGATAAAGCCCAGTCCGGCTGGGCGCATCGTTTCCGTTGGTGACCGATCTGATCGATGACCAGGGCGCGAAGCCGCATTTGCCCCTGCAAAAGATGGTGTCCGTTCAGAAACCGACGGATCAGCCAGCGACGGAGACCGGCGCACTTCCATCGCACTCGTCTTTGGAGCGTTTGCCCTCGGGGTGCTCGATACTGGCCCGGATACTGGCCCGGATACTGGCCCGGATACTGGCCCGACCCCGCGTCTGCCGTCATCGATCTGCAGACTAGCACCCTCGCGATTGAGTTCCTTGATCGCCTCGCCGTTCTGGCAAGTCCGAACGGGCCCGGCAACGGGTCCGAGGTCATCTCGTGGAGCTGGTTCCGGTCGTGCAGCACGTCCGCTCTGCGACTTGGTTCCGAAGCGTCGATCCCATCCGGCAACATGGCCGCGCGCAGTTTCCCGCACGGAATCCGATGAGCCGCAAAAGATGCGCTGATAGGTGTCTGCAATCCAGATCCGTTCCGTTTCAGGCGCATTGCGGACGGCGAACGTGATCATGACCAACGCCTTCAAAGGCTCGCGGGGTACAAATTTCCCGGTCCAGTAGACGTCAGCCAACATGGCCTGCGCAGGAGCATGGCCGCTCTCGGCAAGCCGATCGAAATAATACAGCGCCATGCGTGTATTTTTGCGAATGCCGTCGCCGACAAACATGAGCCGTGCGAGTTCGAATTGGGCATCAAAGTCACCGAGCTTTTCAGATGCATGCCGTAAGAGTGCAACCGCATAGGCTTTGTCCGCGACGAGATCGATCTCCGGCAAGCCATGGAACACATACTTGGCCATCGCGGTCATCGACTTCGCGACCGTCGGGGCAAAGCGCAAGCTGTCCCGCGTTACGCGCCCGCCGTACTTCCGGACGATGCCAGCGTAGAGCTGATAGGCCTTGCCGTGATTGACGTAGACCGGGTTATCGCCGCCGTAGATCCGCGCAAGGAAGAACGGAGCGAAGAACTTGCCGGCTTTATTTGCGCGATGGAGCAGTGGCAACGCATGGCTGTATTCGCGGCTGAAATAGGCGCTGACGCCCTGATCAAAGGCCTCTTCAATTGACGAGACCGGCAGGTCGTCCGCGGCCGCCGCATGCATGGCCAGCGGGCTCGAGAGAATAACGGCGATCAGGCCAGCCAATCCCGCATAGCGTCGTGCTGTCCCGCCGAAGCCTGGACCACGAGCCCGATCAGTGTTGTCGGCAAGGAGTGCCAATACCGTTCCGCCTGAATTCTACCGGCAGCCGAGATGAAACTCGCCGCCGAACCTAACCGCACAATCGGCAACCCTGCCCACTTGGCTGTCGGTTGCCTTGCTCAACTGCGGCCCCCGCCGCCGTCCTTCCGTCCAAACAATCGGCCGATCCACGATCCTCCCGCCTTCAGCCAGGTACCGTGACAAACCAGAAATCCCGATCAGAGCGGTCGCCCACCGCTCTCTCATCAAAACACTCGCAACCTCTTCGCATCGCCACCGGGACGACGTTCAAATGGAACGACGCCGCCAGATGTTGCCGTGCCCATCTGCAAGCCCAACAGGACGCCGCTCGTTGCACGCGCGCGCATCCAGTTGCCGACACATCGGCCCGTGGGTGATCCGAAGAAAATATGTCGCGAGTTTGGTTTGAGCGTGAGTTTCCTTAATCGATTTGATGGCCGCGCGACGACAACGCCGCGGCTGCGGTCACAGACGCTGTTGCAATGTGTCATTGTGCGGGCAGTGGAATAGGACGACGTCGGATACATATATGGCTGTGGCAACGCCGCCCCACGCGATCGATGCACCGGTCTTGTTTGCCATCGCCTTGCAAACAGCTGCGCTTATTTTAAGCGGCAACGTATTCAGGATCTGGAAACGTTACGCGCCCGGTCTCAAGCTGCTCGATTGTTTGCTCGGCCAGATGTTTCCGCGCGGCTCGAACATAAGCCGCAAGCCGCCCCATGTGCGCGAGATTGGCCCCGCTCGCAGTTTCCATCTCGGTCTGAGCGTCCGGATCAGAGCGCCAGATATTTTCGCCAAGCGCGTTTCGAAGGCCAACGAGATCTCCGGCTTCGTCCAAGCTGCGATACTGAAGCGTGCGGTCATATAGAACGGCCGCAGCCTTTTTGACCTTCGCTGGCACCTTCGTGTCGCTAATGCCGATCTCCCGATAGCTGTCGTCGATATCGGTGACAAACACGCCGGTCAGAGTTTTCGCAAATGGATCATCACTCCCCGATTCGGATCGGATGCGATCGATGATCATGGCGAGGTGCAGAATGATGAGTTCGAAGCGGCCTTCCATCGTGTCCGGAACACTGAGACGCGCGTATAGGAAGGGCTGGCGCGCCTGCGCCACGACAGAGCCATAAAGCTTTGTTGCTGGCTCAAGTAGTGGGTCGCGGGGCTTCAGGAAACCAAACATCGTCACCAACCTCTTTCGCGTTGTTTGTCTGTTTTGATTCTTGGCGTGACTTGCTTTTGTCGTGCGAGTCCCAGACCTTTGGATGACGTGGTCGGCTCGGCGCCAAACAATCTGTTGTCTGTCCCAAGACGCGTGACATGTACCGGCCGGTCCGAAAGACCACTTAACGGAATGCAGAAAAGACCCGTCGCGATGAAAGCACTGAAATCAGAGATGATTACGCCACCGAGCGAGGCTCCGATCTCCGACCATGCCGTCGCGTCGCGCGCGTCAAACCGTCCGTTCACGCCGCGGCCAACGCAACGATCGATGCACCGGCTTGGAGCCCCATTGGCAGCGGTTCTGATCGGCTTGGCCGTTGCCGGTTGTGGCGCCACGGTGACCAAACACGGCCACCATCTTCGCCCAACGGATGTGCAGCAGGTTCAACCCGGCATGACCAGCGACGAGGTCCAGCTCGCGCTTGGCACGCCTGCAACAACATCCCGCACGCCACGCGGTGAAACCTACTATTACATTTCGTCCACGACGAAGCAGCAGGCGTTCTTCCTGCCGCAAGAAGTCGACCGGAAAGTCCTCGCCGTCTATTTCACCCCACTCGGCAGCGTTCAGCGCGTTGCGAATTACGGTTTGCAGGATGGTAAAGTCTTCGACCTTGTGACGCGCAAGACGCCCGCTGCCAATACGGCCGAGGACACGTTGCTGCAAACCTTGCTTCGCAACATAGGGCGTCGTCGGCTTTCGACCGAAGGCTAGGCGCATTTTCTTTGGTCAGCCGGGACTTCAGGTATGGGCGCCCCAATCGTTCAGACCCAATCGTTCAGACGCATTGGGGTCTACTCCAAGAAAAAGCGACGCACTCCGAGAGCGTACGCCGCCCACGGTTGAAACCTCGCCCAACCATATTCCGCTTGATCAGTGCATTTTGACCTTAACGGCTGCCGTGATGACGTTCACGTGCGCGTCGGTAAAGCTCGCGGTGAAGGTGCCGCCGGTCGGGATGCTTTGTTCAATCCCGCCGTCCTCGACGAGAATAAACGAGTATCCGAGATCGAGCGAGATCGTCTCTGTCAGTTGCTGGGCGACGCCAGCGGAGAACCAGTGGCGATCGTTGTCAGCCAGGCGCACCGTCCGGGATGAATCCGAACGAGCTGGCGAAATCTCATATGCGTAACCGGCACGCAGCAGCGTCTTCGGCGTCATTTGGTATTCCGCACCGAGCGAGAAGAACCAGCCGTCATCATAATTGAACTCAAGTGCGCCGACATTCCCTCCAGCACCGCAGAGACCGGTACCTGCGCCAGTCTGCGTGCACTCGATCGGGATTTCCGTAACCCGGCTCCAGTTGGTCCATTCGACTGTCCCAAGGATCTTGAATTGCTGCGTTACGTTCTGCGCGAACGAGAACGTGACGAGCTCGGGCAGATCCGCACTCGCCTCGATGCTTCCACCACCGAGCGAACTGCTTTGATCGCCTTCGAGCGTGTGGCTGATCGAGGAGCGAAAGCCGAGGCCGATCGTCGTCCAGGCACTTGGCTTGTAGAGCACACCCAATGTGTAACCGAAGCCGATATCATCACCATCAATCACAACATCTCCAGCCGCAGTCGGGCCGGACGTCAGTCGGGTCGCTTGCAGATATTGGATCTGGACACCGGCGGCCACGGACAGACTGTCGTTGATTTTGTAGCCGACGGTCGGTGCCGCGTTGAAGCTGAGAAGACGGGATGTAAAGCCGAGCGGCGAACCGGCCCAAACGCCATCCGGCTTGGTCGTCAAACCAAACGGCGCGTTCAGCGAGAGGCCAACGTACAACTGGTCGTTGACCTGGTAGTTCAAGTAGGACGCCGTCAAGAATGCGGGGCTCGCGACATTACCGGAATTCAAGGACGCGCCCGGCACAAGCGAAAAGTCGGCGTTGAAGTTCTGGCTGCCAAGGATCGCCGCCGCATGGGCCTCGTTGTTCATGCCCTTCTTCGTCGTCACGGCCGCAGGGTTCCAGTACATGGAACTCAGGTCGAGGCCTGCTGCGGACCCGGCAAATGATGTGCCCTGATAAGAGGCTGACTGCTCGCGGACCGCAAAACCACCGGCGGCCGCAGCGTTTGCAAAACCGGCAGCGCCGAGCGCCAAGACCGAAGCGCCAATTAAGCCTTTTCCACAAATCGAATTCATTTCGTTTCCCCCGGACCCGCGTCCATGCTCGGCGCGCTGCCTCTGTTGTGAGCACAAGCCCAGGTAGGCGGTCATCGTGCTGTTACAATTAGTGACGCCGCAGAGTTGCCAACGCAATCGAATGTGGCACCCAGGATGCACGATGCGCCCGCTTTTGAGGCATTTGATGCGGTCATGCCACATTGTGTGTGCGGACAGATGAAACGGAACGACACCGCCCGTGCGCGCGATCAAGGACTTGCACCGAGCGTCAAGTCAGGGCGCGCGAGACGTATGGCGACCGTTGAATTAGCCGACCGACCAAAGCTTGGTTTCGAACACATGGTCCACAGGTCCGTGACCCGCACCGACGGCCAGCGAGCGACCGGCTTCAAGCGCGCTGGTCAAGTAGCCCTTCGCGTTCGAGACCGCATCGATAAGCGGTGCGCCCAACACGATCTGAGCTGCAATTGCTGCAGATAGCGTGCAACCGGTTCCATGCGTGTTCACCGTTTCCACAAACGGCGCATGGAGCCACAGCGCTTGCTCATCGGTTACAAGGACATCGAGGGCGCGCGGATAGGGCGCCCGGTCATCCCGCAAGTGACCGCCTTTAATCAGCACCGCACCGCAGCCGAGTTTGAGAATGGCCCGGCCCTGCTCTTCCATTTCCGGGTGCGAGGTGGCGGTGTCCGTCTCAAGGAGGGCTGCGGCCTCTCCGAGATTGGGCGTCACGAGATCGGCAACCGGGACCAACGCATCACGCATGACTGCGATGGCATCAGCATTGATCAGCGGATCGCCACTCGTCGCAATCATGACGGGATCGACGATCACCGCGTAACCGTCCGAGACTGCCTGCGCGCTTGGGGCGGCATCAACGACGCCGTCCTGTTGCGCACCGCGGGGCCGATTGGCAAACGCCCGGGCGAGCGCGGTAATAATCTCAGCGTTCGCCAGCATGCCGGTCTTCACGGCCTTGACCGAGAGATCGTCACAAACCGATTTGAGCTGCGCGACGACAAAATCCGTCGGCACTGGATGAACCGCCTGGACACCGATTGTGTTTTGCGCGGTCAAAGCCGTGATCACGCTCGCGCCGTAGACACCATGCGCTGCAAACGTTTTGAGATCGGCCTGGATGCCCGCGCCGCCACTGCTATCGGAGCCGGCAATCGTCAGTGCAACAGGTTCTCGACGGGTCATCGTGACCCTTCCATGGCGGTTCAAAGTCATCCGAGGCGTGGTGCGGCATCTAACCGTGCGGTCGCCTGCCCGTATCGTGCGCCTCTAATCCGCCGAACGGCAGATGCGATCCGGAAGAAACAGATGTGGCAATTGGAATGAACAATGTCCGCTCAAGAGCCACGCTTTAAAATTTCGTGGCCAAGCCCTTCCGGTGTCAATTGTTCTTCGAGCTGGCTGAGCCAAGGAAAGGCCTCAAGCATCCATTGCCCAAAAACGTTGATCCAGCCGGTGAGAAACATCAAACCGGTGATGACCAGGATCAAACCCATCACAAACTCGACGCGGCCGAGCTGGCCCCGAAATCTCGACATGAAGCCGAGAAATGGCCGGATCGCGACGGCGGCCAGCACAAATGGGATGCCCAGACCGAGCGAATAGGCAAGCAAAAGCGAAACGCCAGCCTGAAGGCTTGCTTCGTTGGCCGCCAATGTGAGGACGGTCGCAAGGATCGGCCCGATGCAGGGTGTCCAACCGAACGCAAACGCTAAGCCGATCACAAACGCACCGGCATACGTCGCATTTGACGTGTCCACCTCAACCCGCGCCTGGGAATACAAAAGTGGGATGCGCACGATCCCCATAAAATGAAGGCCAAAAACGATTATGACGCCGCCGGCAATCATCGCGAGTGTGTCGCGGTGTTGCTGGATGACCTGGCCAAACATAGAGGCGCCAGCGCCCATGCCGACGAAAACGGTGGTGAAGCCCGCGACGAAGAACAAAGACCCAATAACAATGCGGCGCCAAACTTTGGGATCAATGCCGTCTGCGGTGCTGGCCTGCGAGACCGTCGTCCCACCGAGGTATCCAAGATATGGCGGCACGAGTGGCAGAACGCACGGGCTTAGAAAGCTGACAAGGCCGGCGAACGCCACCGCGGCGTATAGGTAGGCGTCGGCCATGGTTCGAAATCAGCCTCTCTGCAAGCATCAAAGCCGCACGTGAGCGGGTCTCACGCGCGCCTCTGAGCATGTAGTGTGCGCCCGTCGCTTGGGCCAAGTCAAAACAAGCTGAGAGTTTTGTGATAGGGCACAATGACCTGCGTATTTGAGCCTAGTCTCAGAGCTCCGGCATTAATGTCTGCCAAGAGCTGCGATCCCAGGCAGTTCGCGCCCTTCGAGCCACTCGAGGAAGGCGCCACCGGCTGTCGAGATGTAGCTGAAATCGTCTGTGACACCGGCAGAATTAAGAGCTGCGACCGTGTCGCCACCGCCCGCGACCGACGTCAACTCGCCAGATTTTGTGAGATCAGCAACCGCGCGCGCCAGTGAAAACGTCCCGGCACCGAACGGGTCGATCTCAAACGCGCCAAGGGGACCGTTCCAAACCAAGGTTCGGCAGGTCGCGAGCTCGGTAGTGAGTTCCGCGACACTCCGCGGTCCCACATCGAGAACCATTTCGTCAGAGCCGATGTCGTCAAGCGCCGCCACGCGGTGCGATGCGCCTTCGGCAAACTCCAGCGCGCAGGTCGCATCGATCGGCAAAAGAATACGACAGCCGGACGCCTCCGCTGCGGTCATGATCTCGCGCGCTGTTTCGACGAGATCCGCTTCGGCAAGCGATTTGCCAATGGGATGCCCATTGGCGAGCAGGAACGTGTTGGCCATGCCGCCGCCGACGATGAGCTTGTCGACCTTCGCAACGAGATGGGTCAGGACGTCAATCTTGGTGGAAACTTTAGCGCCACCGACCACCGCTGCAACCGGGCGCGTCGGGTCTTCAAGCGCTGCTCCCAAGGCTGCAAGTTCGGCCTGCATCTGGCGACCGGCAGCCGATGGCAGGAGATGCGCAACACCTTCCGTGGAGGCATGTGCTCTATGGGCCGCCGAGAACGCGTCGTTGATATAGATGTCGGCAATTGCTGCGAGCGCTTTTGCAAACTCCGGATCGTTGGCTTCCTCGCCGGCATGAAACCTGACGTTCTCAAGAAGCAGCGTGTCGCCGTCTGCTTGCTCTTCAACCGCGGCCCGCGCTTCGTCACTGCCAATTGCGCCCGCGAAAACCACGTCGGATGTGAGCGCTTCCTGAAGTGGTGCCGCGAGCGCCGATAGTGACAGATCCTCGACAACCTGCCCCTTTGGCCGACCAAGGTGCGCGGCAAGGATCGGTTTGCCACCGGCTGCCAAGACATCTCGCACGGTTGGTACGATCGCGCGAATGCGCGTGTCATCCGTGACGACGCCATCGCGGATCGGCACGTTGATGTCGACACGGATGAGCACCCGCTGGCCTCTTAGCTCGAGGTCGTCGATCGTCTTGATCGTTTTCAGATCCATGGTCATTCAGCCGTTTGTGTTCGTCTGCCTTTTGGCATTGTCCATGCCTCTGCGATCTTTCAGTTTGCGCGGACGTTCTGCCAACCCATTGGCCAGTTAGCCACGTGTGTCGCCGGCGCAAAGATGGCGGGCCATTGCCGCGACCCGTGGCGCTGTGACGCCGAAATGCTCGAACAAATCTGACGCTTTGGCCGACGCGCCGAAGTCCGAGAGGCCGACGAACGCGCCCGACCGACCAATCCACTCGTGCCAGCTCATGGAGACACCTGCCTCGACGGCCACACGCGGTGCGTCACCGAGCACCTCTTGGCGGTACTCAGCCGATTGATCACGGAATAACTCCATCGATGGCATCGAAACCACGGTTGCTGAGATGCCCTCAGCCGCCAACGTCTCTCGTGCCTCTATCGCCAAGCCAACTTCAGACCCGGTCGCGATGAGCGTGACATCGCGCCCTGCCACATCGCCCGCCAAAATGTAGGCCCCGCGCGCGCATTTGTTGTCCGCGGTCGCATCGGTTCGCAAGTTGGCAACACCCTGCCGGGTCAACGCGAGAATGGATGGCGCCGTCTCACTTTCAACCGCAAGCTGCCAGCACTCTGCTGTTTCCACGCCATCGCAGGGACGGAACACTTTGAGATTGGGGATCGACCGGAGCGCTGAGAGATGCTCGACGGGTTGGTGGGTCGGACCGTCTTCGCCGAGGCCGATGGAATCGTGCGTCATCACGTAGATCACGCGCTTTTTCATCAACGCGGACAGGCGGATTGCCGGACGGCAGTAATCAGTAAAGACGAGGAATGTGCCGCCGTAGGGAACGAGGCCGCCGTAGAGAGCGAGACCGTTCATGGCTGCTGCCATCCCGTGCTCGCGGATGCCGTAGTGGATGTACCGCCCGGCGTAGTTCTCAGCTGTTAGGACAGTTTGATTGCCGCCCTTGGTATTGTTCGAGCCGGTGAGGTCCGCTGACCCACCGATCAAGCTGTCGACCGCGGGCAAAATCGCATCGATCGTGTCTTGCGACCAAACCCGGGTTGCCTTCTTGGCCTCACCGGACGCAGCCGTTTTTTTGGCCGCAACGACCGCTTCGGAGAGCGCCGCGCGTGCGGGGTCCGTCAAGGCGTTCGTTAGCGCAGTCCGGGCGGCAGGGGACAGCTCCGCGGCCGCCGCATCCCACGCTTTGCGTGCATCGGTGGACCGGTGTCCTGCGGCCCGCCACGCCATGAGGATCGCTTCAGGGATCTCGAACGGGGCGTGTGACCAGCCAAGCGCTTCGCGGGTTTTTGCGATTTCGTCGTCTCCGAGCGGCGCACCATGGATGCCCGACGTGCCGCCCTTGTTGGGTGCGCCATAACCAATGGTGGTTTTGCAGGCAATCAACCAAGGCGCGCTCTGGTCCGACTTCGCGGCCACAATCGCCTGGTCAATCGCATCGGCGTCATGGCCGTCGATTGATGCTGTGTTCCAGCCCGATGCCTTGAAGCGCGCGATCTGATCTTCCGAAGTCGAGAGCGACGTTGGCCCATCGATCGAAATTCCGTTGTCGTCAAACAAGACGATCAACCGACCGAGTTTCAAGTGTCCTGCGAGCGAGATCGCCTCTTGGCTGATCCCCTCCATCAGGCATCCATCACCGGCGATGACGTACGTGCAGTTGTTTGCCACCCCATCGCCGACGCGGGCGTTCATGATCCGCTCGCCGAGCGCCAGGCCGACGGCGTTGGCAATGCCCTGACCCAGCGGCCCGGTGGTGGTCTCGATGCCTGCGAGATGTCCGTGTTCCGGGTGCCCGGCCGTTGGCGCGTTCAGTTGCCGAAAATTCTTGAGATCGTCGAGGGTGATCCCGCGTGTGCCCGTCAGGTACAGCAGCGCGTAAATCAGCATTGAGCCGTGACCAGCCGACAGCACAAACCGGTCGCGGCCCGGCCAGTTCGGATCAGCCGCGTCGAAGACGAGGTGCTTTGTGAAGAGGACCGTCGCAACATCCGCCATGCCCATGGGCATGCCCGGGTGCCCTGACTTAGCGGCTTCTACCGCATCCATCGATAGCGCTCTGATGGCGTTTGCCATATCGCGGCTTGAAACCGCCACCGCACCATCCGCCATCGTCCGCTCCCGTCGCCAGTACCACCGCTTGATCGCGGTTGGCACCCTTTAACGAGGCTGCATCGAAGCGTCTAGCAACAGACGGGATGTCTTTGTGACGAAGTGTGAGGAAGTGGACCCGTTGCGGGCGCCTGAGCTGCGCATAGCGCGTCTGACAGCTCAGACGCCCGCGACTGGTGCTGCCATCCTTACGGGAGCAGCACGCGGTCGATCACGTGAATGACCCCGTTCGATGCCCGAACGTCAGCGGCCACCACGCGTGCCCGGTTCACCCGGATACCACGACGCGACCGGCGGATCGTCACCCGTCGACGTGCCAGTGTTCTGACGCGCGTCCGACCCGGATGAATCGCACGGGAAGGAACCCGTTTGCCGAGCACATGATAGAGGAGGATGCGACGGAGCTTATGGCGGTTGCGCGGACGGAGCAGGTTCCGAAGCGTTCGCTTACCGAGCTTGGCAAACGCCGCATCCGTTGGCGCAAAGACCGTCAAGCCGCGACGCCGCGATAGGACACCAGCAAGCCCGGCAGCCTTTGCAGCTTTGATCAATGTTTTGAATTGCCCGGCCCCCGCGGCGGTCTGGACAATGTTGCCTCGTCTCGCCTCGGCGGGTGCCGGGGCCATCACGGAGGCGGCGAACGCAACCATGAGAAACGCTGCAAAAGACGTCATTCGTTTCATTGAAAGTGCCTCGTATTTGACAACCGATGCCGGAGGATGAACGCAGCACTCCGTTGATTTGATGCGCCCGCGGCCTCCCCCGACGTGAGCGCTTACGGCGGGTGCCCCCGGTTTGGGGCTGACGTGTCTGTCAAACTAAGTTGAAGGCTGTTGAGTGAACCGATCGACGGTCCCAAACGTCAGCGCCGCGTTCGCGGCCAGCCCATTGTGAGGGTTGGTTCGCGGCCAATGCAGAAAAAACGCGGGAGTTTCAGAGCGTTTCAGCGTTCGCCAGAAACGCCTCAACGGATGCACGGTCCGGCAACCCGGCGCGCGCGCCAAGCCGCGTGCACTTCATGGCAGCAACCGCTGCGGCAAAGCGCGCGCAGTCCACCACGCTCCGCCGCTCGGCGACTGCGAGGCTGAAGCCACCATGAAACGCATCGCCAGCGCCGGTCGTATCGACGACGCCAACTTTGAATGCGGGCACGGACCCGCCACCAAACGTATCGCGCCAGACGTAGCCGCGCACGCCGCACGTCACGCCTGCGTGCTTTGGTCCGTGTAGCATCACACGATCGAGCCGGGCCTGCGTATCGAGGTCGGGAAGGAAATCCGCCAGCGCTGCTTCAGAAAAAATGGCATAATCGGTGAGCGCCAGAAGCTCGGGCAGGGCTTCGCGCCCTCCCAGATCGGCGTCAAGAACGCGCGGAATGCCAAGCTCGCCGGCGCGGGAAAAGACGGCGCGCACCGCTTCCATCCAGCGCAGGTCCGCGAGCACGACCGCAGCCTCCTTAATGCGTTCGATCGGAAGCGCCGTTGTGTCGGACGGCATACTGATGTCGCGGGCGCCAATAATCATTCGGTCGCCACCACTGTCGACAATGATCGCCGACGTCGACGACCGCGCATCGCCGATCCGTTGCACATGACGAATGTCGACCTTGTCGACCTCGAGCCAGCGCCGGATCTTCACCCCGGCATCATCATCGCCAATACGGCTCCAAAGTTCTGAGCGCCCGCCAGCCTTTGAGATCGCAGCGGCCGCATTGGCCGCCATGCCGCCACCGGCTTCGATGTGTTCGATCGCGCGATACTTGCCCTCACGGTCCGGCAGCATCCCAACGCGATAGATCTGGTCGAGAGACGCGTGCCCGACGCAGATGACTAACGGGGCTTGGGTGGCATTCGCCATTCCGTCTCACCTTTTCAACAGAGCTCAGACGGCCGCGTGCCAGCGCGGACCGGATGTCCCCGGCATTTTACGGGACCATGCCGTCCAGATCGACGTTCGAGGCCCATTCGCCAAACTTAACGACCACCGTTTGGCAGAGACCCCTCTCGATCTGCGCCTGGATCAGATCGCCGGAATGGTCGATCAAGCTGACGCCTTTTCGGGGACATCCGACGTTGCCGCTGCGACCGCTTCGGACGTAGCCCCCTCGTCACGCGTCAGATCAACCAGATCTTCGACAGGTGCCGCCTTCTTCAGTGTCCGGCTCGTTGCGTCTTCGTCAAAAATCCGCGCAAGGCTATCTGCCGCGCTTCGCGCCTGCTCCATGAGTTTTTCTTGATCCGTGTAGTGGTGATAGTCGTCGATGAGCCGCTTGCGATCATGGGCGTCAAACGTCTCAATGGTGTATTCAACTTCCGCGTCCGACATACCAGCGCTTCTCAGGACGCCGCGACCGAGATCCAGCGCGGAGAGATAAGTCTCGCGCCAGATGTTCTCGACGCCCAGCTCCAACAGCCGGTGATAGTGCACGCGGTCGCGGGCGCGCGCGAAGATTGGGACGTTCGGGTTCAGGCTGCGGATAACGCGCGCTGTCCGGATCGATGCCTCGACGTTCGAGAGGGCGATCACAACGACACGGGCCTCGTTCAGCTTTGCCGATGCAAGAACGTCCTGTCGGCTCGTGTCGCCATAGAAGGCTTCGTTTCCAAACCGTTTCACGAGCTCGATCTGCTGCGGATCGAGATCAAGCGCCGTGAACGGAATGCGCCGTGCGCGCAGAATTCGCGCGATGATCTGACCAAACCGACCAAGACCCGCGATGATGATGTGGCCCTGATTCTCGGGCATCGGGTCTTCAGGGATCGCGTGCGTCGCCTGTGGCCTTGGCGCGAACACCTCGTCAATGAGCAGCAAAATGGGTGTTGCCATCATCGAGAGCGTCACAACGAGGATGCCCACGTTGGCGCTGAAGCCGTCGATTGCGCCAGCGACCACGCCGGCCGTCAGAAGAACGAAGGCGAATTCACCGCCCTGACTGAGCGAGAGTCCCAGCCGTTTCGCCTGCCAATCGGTCATACCATCGAAGCGGCCGAGACCGTAGAGCACGATGTACTTGATCGCCATCAGGCCAATAACGAGGCCCACGATCGTCAGCGGTTCGGTCAGCAGCAGGTCGAACTGAAGCGACATCCCGATCGCTGTGAAGAAGAGCCCGAGCAGCAGACCCTCAAACGGCTTGAGATCGGCTTCAAGCTGGTGGCGGTAGGAACTGTCGGCGAGCAGAACGCCGGCAATAAATCCACCGAGCGACGGCGACAGACCAGCCGACTGCATCAATGCGGCGGTTGCCACCACCAATAGCAGCGCAAACGCGGTCATCCCCTCCTTCACGTTGGCCATGGCGACCAGACGCAACGCCGGTTCGATGGCAAACCGACCAATCATGATCACACCGGCGATGACGCCGACGGCCTGGAGCGCTGCCCAAAAATCCATACCACCTGCCGCTGATGCGGCACCGGCGGTTGCGACCGCGAAGACGGGCACGAGGGCAATCAACGGGATGGCTGCGATGTCCTGAAAAAGCAGAACTGAGAACGCCAAGCGGCCGTGGCGCAGTTGAAGCTCGCCTTTCTCCTCGAGCACTTGGATTGCGAACGCCGTCGACGAGAGCGCCAGGGAAAGTCCGAGGAACAGCGCGGTCACCCAGTCGAGGCCCAGGGCGATCACGGCGCCCGTTAGAAGCACCGCCGTGATCGCAACCTGCGAACCGCCTGTCCCAAGGATGCTGGTGCGCATGGCCCAAAGACGCTTGGGCCTGAGCTCGAGACCTATCAGAAACAAAAGCAGAACAATGCCAAACTCTGCGACGTGCAAAAATTCCTTGGCTTGGTAGATCGAAAAAATCTCGCCAACGCCCACCATGAGGACGCCTGCAAAGAGGTAACCCAGCACCGTTCCAACTTTGAGCATGCGGGCAACCGGGGCGGCAATCGCCGCCGCGCCGAGCAAAACCGCGATCTCCGTCAGGGAAATCTCATTCATGAGTATGCTGAGCCCTTAGATCATCGTGGGATGGAACCGACGCTTTTGTCGCACATTACAGTCTCGGATCAAAAACACGCGACTTGTGTAATCCGCCAATGCACATCATACTTTCGACTGAACGCTTTGGTCGCGCGTCAGATAGCTCTCGGGCTGTGTGATTTCGCGAGTTGCCCGCTCTACGGCGAACGGGCCAAACCCTGAGAAGGCAACCTTGATGTTGAGTTCGACGGAGCAGACCAGACTGACCAGCCCCAGAAGTCATGTGCGATCGCAGACGCGATTGGATACCGCTGCCATGGCCGATCTCCTGTACAGGATCGCCGAAAAGCGGGACCCACGGGCGTTCAGTGAACTTTTTGATATCTACGCGCCACGGCTCAAAAGCTACATGCTGCGGCAGGGAGCAGACGGGGCGACGGCAGAAGAGCTTGCGCAGGAAACGCTCCTCACCGTGTGGCGAAAAGCACAGCTGTATTCCGGTGAAAAGGGAAGCGCATCAACGTGGATTTATACGATCGCACGCAATCTGCGTATCGATCGCATCCGTAGGGAAACACCATGGCAGGAGCTGCCGGAGGGTCATAACGAGGAAGCGTCTGATGATCCGGCCCCGGATGAACAAGTCTCGGGCCGTGAGCGTCAAGCGCGCGTTCAGGACGCTCTGACGACCCTGCCGAAGGACCAATACGACGTGGTGGCTCTCTCATACCTGGAGGGGCTGTCACATAGCGAAATCGCTGAACGGCTCGATCTGCCGCTCGGCACGGTCAAATCGCGGATGAGGCTGGCTTACCAGAAGCTCCGCGAGTCAGTAGAGGACCTGCAATAATGCCAATCGCGCATCATCCGGACGATGCAACGCTGATGAGCTTTGCAGCTGGCGCACTGCCAGAAGCTCTTTCCGTCGTTGTTACGACACACCTTATGGCGTGTGCCGAATGCCGGTCCAAGGTGCGCGAAATGGAAGATATCGGCGCATTTCTCCTCGGCGATATGGAACCGGTCGCAAGCCAGCCGGTCGATACAGATGCCCTTTTGACCCGCGCCGTGGTTGGTCTTGATGGCACATTCGCGACGTCCGAGGCTGAGCCGGTGACGGACCCAATTCAGCGGCTCACAGGTCAGCCTGTCGACCAAATAGAATGGAAACGCCTCGGCTGGGGCGTCTGGCATTATCCAATTTCACTCAACTCGACGTCCGGCGGTGATCTCCGTTTGCTGCGTGTGCAAAAAGGGCAAGCACTACCGGAGCACGGACACGGCGGATCTGAACTCACCCTCGTGCTCGAGGGATCTTATCACGACGAGATTGGCACCTTTGCGGCCGGTGACATTGCCGATCTTGACGATACCGTTGAGCACCGGCCCATCGCTGACGGCGAGTACGGGTGTATCTGCCTGGTGGCTAGCGAGCGCCGCGCCCGTTTCACGGGTGTGATTGGCAAACTCCTTCAGCCGATCGCGCGTCTCTAAAATTCTCCCCGGCGAGTGCCACAGATTACCGAATAGCAAAAAGCCCGGTTGCACCAGCAGCCGGGCTTTTTCCGTTTTTTTCGTCCACGTAGTGACGCGTTGCGTTACGCGCTCATTTTGATTTGGTCGACCAACTCCGGCCGACGGTTTGCCAACCCAATTTGGCCGCGACCGAAAAATGCTGTGACTTCACCAACTCGAATACCAAACTTCGTAACATCGGTTCTGTTCATGACGCCGAGTTCGCCGATCGGGTAAAAACGATCGTGGAACGTCAAATCAATGGAGCGCGACTTTAACCTCAACCGGAAAATATAGCTCATTTCCGCCGAATCCGCATTGAGCGTGAGCTTGGCCGAACCGACGCATTCTGGACACGTGCCGATCCAGTCGCGTGACTTCCGGCTGTCCGTATCGGCTTGACGAGTGGCCGGACGAAACGTCCAACGGCGCGCTTCCCGCTCTCCGTCGTCATAGAGAAACACCTCGTCGAGAATAAACGTTTCACCGTCCCAACGGCCGTCTGTCGTAATTTCAAAAGTACGTTTGGGTATGCCGCCACGGTCTTCGAAAAGACCCCAGGCGCTGCTTTGGCCTTCAAGAAAGGCAAACAAATCAAACGCACCACCTGCTTGTGCTGGCGCGGGCATTGGGCTCATGTCATTCGGCACGGGCGATCTCCAGCTCCGAAACTGTTGTTCGGTTTTCGTTGGTGTCGTCTGTGATGAGAACGAGCGCCGCCGCGTGCCGGATGCTGTCGGGTGTAACTATGCGACGACCGGTCGCCGATATTTGTAAATACCAACGTCGACGACGCCGCGCTGAAAACCGGCCTCGCAATAGGCCAGATAATAATCCCAGAGCTTTCTGAAGCGGTCGTCGAAGCCAAGTGCCTCGATCTGGGGCCATTGCTCGTGGAAACGTCGACGCCACTCATCGAGCGTGGGTGGTTAGGACGACACAAACGTCTGGA
>JBCBWG010000044.1:0-17191 GCA_039817205.1 Pseudomonadota bacterium | reverse complement strand
GGCCTTCGTCGCTTGTTTGCGGGTCAACTTGCGCTCGCGCATGACTTCTTCGACGCGCCGCTGCTTTGGCTTCAATTTGAACAGGATCAAAAGGCGCTGGTAGACCGGCACCTGAAACTCGACCTTGCGGTAAAATTTCCGGATGTCGCGCTTCTGGTCCTTCCGCGTCGACGCCCCGCGGTAAAAGATCAGGAGTTCTTCGAAGGCATCGAGATCAACATGGAAGTCGAGCCCGTAGTGGGTATCCGCGGTCATGATCGTCTCAACATCGGTCGGACTGATGCGGACGAAGTTCGCCTGTTCAAGCAGCCCTTGGACATGGCCGACGAGCCGCTTTTGCATTTTAAACTTCTCGATATCCGTGTACTGCCGGGTCTGGAGCAGATCGGTATCTGGGTTGAACGGCTCATAGGTTTGGCCGATCGCCATCGTTTCTTTTTGATACTGCTGCTGCCGCCAGTAAGCGAGATATTGGAAAAAACGACGGGCTGCGCTCGATTGGCCGGGCTGCCAAGCTTGCGGGCGGGTCAAGCGATCGTTCAGCGCCGTGAGCGTGATTGGGAGAAATGTTTCCCGAGGCCGGTTGTTATCCGGCGCGATCAGGTCTTCGCCCTTTCGAGGCTCGTTCGGGGCCGTGGTCGTCTCAACATCGCCCTCGCGCGGCTTAGGTGCGCGGGGCTTTCCAAACGCCGAACGCTCTCTCTTCTTATTCATCATGACGACGGACACCCCCCGTACGCAGAACTGCGGTTTGCCCGCCTTGATCAACCGATACGACGCGAGGCGCCGTCTGTCTAAGCGCGCGACCGCGCCATGAGCCAACGCTGCTCCGTCGCGTCTTAAAGTCCAACACGCCGACCTGTCGAGTATAGAACTGGAATGGGGAGTTAATCCGGCAACCAACACGCCCGCTTTTGCGTGCGATGCAACGCTCAGCGCCTAAAGTTCGCCGACGTCGTCATCCTGCCCCAGGTCTCGATCCTAATATCGCGGAAAAAGCGCACCGCAGACACGGACCACGCGCGGAACCTTCGACCAAGCAGCAGGTTTTGTGGTGTTCGGACACCTGAGTTGCGATACTCACCGAAACAATCGAAGCGGCGAACAGAGATTTCCATGCAGGATCATGGCAGCGATGGCCTGACGGAACTTGAGCATCAGCTCTGGTCAGCCGTCATGACGGGCGAGATTGCTGATCTCGGCGGCGGCAAGGTTCGCGCAGAGGTCGTTCGCCAGATCCTAACCTCGAAACCGCACGATCAAAATGCAGCCGCGAACGCGGTTCGAATTCGCCGTGGCAACATTGAAGGCGTCTTGGATCTCGAAGGGTGCGAGTTGCGACGGCCGCTGATGTTGAGCTCTGTGCGGCTGCTCGGAAATCGACAGCGCGGCGCGATCATCCTGCGTGATGCGCGGCTTCTTCGGCTCAGCATGCAGAATTGCGATCTCGACGGCACGCTGGTCGGCGATCGGGCGCAGATCGAGAATGGGCTCTTTGTCGGCGGTGGCAACATCGCCGGCGCGGTGCAGCTGCGTGGTGCGATCATCGGCGGTGCGCTCGGCATCGAGGGCGGGCGGATCGGCGATGGAACCTCAGCCATCCTCGCCAACGGGGCCCAGGTCATCGGCCCGGTCATTCTCAGGCGCGCGCGCTGTCGCGGACAGATCGCGCTGTCGCGTGCGCGCTTGAACGCGGGCCTCAGCGCTGACAGCCTGAAAGTGCGTGCCGAGGAGGGGGCCGAAGCGATCGTCTGCGAGAGCGCTGAAATCCGCGGCGACATCATGATCGACGGCGGAAAGCTCTCTGGCACTCTGAACCTCGCCAACGCCAACGTGCGGGGCCAGCTGCGCCTCCGATCCCTTGAAGTGCAGGCGGGCGGCGTGAAAGCTGATGGGATTGGTGTTGAGCAAGGCTTAGACTTGGACGAAGCGCGCATCTTCGGCACCCTTAATTTCGATGGCGCCGATATCGCCAAGCGCATTTCGGGGCAGGGGCTTCAGCTCGATGGCGGCGATGTCGCCATGACCGCGCGCGTTGCGAAATTCGGTGGCGACGTCTCGATGCCTGACGTACGCGCCGTCGGTGAAATCCACCTCCCGGGATGCCATATCCGCGGCCAGCTCCGCTTGACTGAGGCACGCCTGTTCGGCAGCGAACTCGCCATCCGTGCTGACGGCATTCGTGTCGATGGTGGCTGGTTCATGTCGCGGGCCACGGTGATTGGTTTGGTGCGATGCCCTGCCGCGAAGCTTGGCAATCAGTTCCGCATGAGTGGTGCGACGATCAAAGTCGAGCGCGGTATCGCGCTGCTTGCAACGGGGGCCCGGTTCGCACGCGATGTTGAATTGGACGATAGCTTCAACACGATCGGTGCGGTGGTGTTTGATCAGGCGCGCATCCAAGGATCTCTGACCCTTGTCGAGAGCCGTATCAAGAGCGCTGCCATTGCGCGCGGACTGTCCGATCGGACGATCGCCAAACAACCCCAAACCTCTGGCCCGGTTGTTGAGTTCGAAGACGACGCCATTGCGGGCGATGTGGTCGCCTTCAGCATTGTCGATGCGGAGATCGGTTGCCTGATTTTACCCGAGCGCGCCGAACAGCGACCGCGAGGCATCGTCGACTTGTCGAGAGGGCGCGTTGGCAGTTTGGTCGATCACATGGCGATCTGGCCAGCGGCGCAAGCGCGGAGTGTCACGATCGACGGTCGCGACATTGATCATTACCGGCTCGACGGATTTTCGTACGGACATCTCGCCAACCCATCGGGCGTTGCCGCTCGGTTTGATGGCGCCGCCTATCTCGCCGGCGAGGCCCGTCGCAACGCTGCGAGCGCGGGGCGCAACCGTATCAGTTGGCTTAACGCCCAGCACGCAAGTGATGTCGGCCACAACTTCCGACCGCAGCCCTGGGCCCAATTGGCGCGCAAGCTGACCGAGCAGGGGCATCACGAGGCGGCACGCGATATTGCCATCATGCAGCGGCGCCTGGCTCGGCGCGCGAGCGCAACGACGGCGTCGGATCGCTGGCAGAACCGCTTGCTCGATTGGTTGGCGCTTTATGGCTACAATCCTTGGCGCACGGTTGTCTGGATGTTCGCTGTTATCATGCTGTTTGCGGCGTTCTGGGCGTCGGCTGCCACACTCTGCTCGGCGCCCGGATGCACCGACGAGACCTTGCTCGTGATGACGGCGCAGGATCGTTATTCCGACACGGCGCGCGCGCGGGGGTATCCGGACTTCAATGCGCTCGCTTACTCCGTCGACGTTTTTTTTCCGCTCGTTCAGCTCGGCTACGATGATCACTGGCGCTTCAACGCGCACTTCGGTCCGCTGTTCTCAATGTCGGTTCCAAGTGCACCCGCATTGATGTCGCTGATGGTCGGCGGCGAACCCGCGAGCCTGCTGACCGAAGTCAAGGTCACGCTCGGATCTCTGCTTTACGTGCTGGTTCTCATCGAACGCCTTTTAGGTCTGATCCTCGCATCTTTTGCGGTCACGGCTTTCACAGGGCTGCTCCGACCACGGTATAACTGAGGCTTGGACCGCCGGTGCGCGCGAACGCGATGTGCTCGCATAAGTGATTATAAAGGCCAGATATTTCCCTCGACGTTTCTGAAGTTTCTCCCAGTCCGACTGCGGGATAAGTCTGCTTTCAGCCATAGTCGTGCCCTCGTTCGCTTGAAAGACATATCTCAGAGAGCGTGCAAGCAGTGGGGGCGAGCGTGCGCGGGGCGATTTTTCTGTACGGGCTTGTTTCGCTTGCCCTCGGCTGGCCGCACGAGGGCTTGGCAGCGGCACCGAAGGCTCAGCCAGAGTCGGCGGCGGGGCTTAGCGTCGTGATGCCGTTCCGTTGTTCGGTCCGCAAAGACGCGCTGATCGTGAAACCATCGTCACCCCGGTACTACAACGTGATCGGTCGGGACACGTCGCAGAGCGTTGAACTTTGCACGTCCGATCGCGGCGCACGGGCCATCGCTGGCGCGGACCGCTCGCTCACATGTTTCAAAACGCGAGTCCACGATTTTACACTCGCCTGCGAGGGCGGGCCGGCCGCGTGGGTCGATGTTGCAGCGGTCGGGGCAGCGCTCCTCGGTGGGGGCGTTCGGTATCGCCAGAATACCATGCGCCTTCAATTTCGCGGTCGTTTGCGACCGTGGCCGGAAGCGCCGTGCCTGAAGGGCGACTGGCCGCATAAAGGTGCACCGATCGCGAGTGGCCTTGCCCGGTTCCCCGATGTCGGTTGCGAAGCGGTTGGTACCTTTGAACCGACCATGCGGTCGCTGGCGATGCCCAAGGGGTTCGCGCCATTGGCTGAGCTTGGTGCCCGACTGGTTCCGCGCCCGACATTCCTGAGCGAGCAAGCGTCTGTGGCACCGCCAACGCGTCGACCTCAGGTGCAACGCCGCCTCGCAGCGCTGGCGACGGCGTTGCCTGTCGCGCCAAACGATGGGTCAACGGTGGCGCCATCAACGGAGCGACGAACGGTTCAGCGGACGCAGGTTGCGGCTGCCGGACCCTGGACGACGATGATAGAAATCCGCTCCTATGTCCCGGGTGAGACCCAAGCCGATTTTGAGCGCGCGTTGATCGTGATCGTCATCGGCCTCGTTCTGATCGCTGGCGCGCTTTCGGGTGTTGGTTGGTTTGTGGCGGACCGACGTCGACGACCGTTTCGCGCAGCTGATGCTTACGAAGTGATTTTGCGTCGTGATGGCGTCGACCTTGAGCGTCCCGACGCGCAGTTGTGTGGCGAGCTTTGTAAGTCGGCCCAGAACCTCGTCCTGCAAGTCCACGACACCATCGACGAGCTGCAAGGGGTTGCCCCGTTGCGCCGAACACTTCTCCGCGAAATTCGTGATCTCGAATACTATCTTGCATCCCTGATCGCGACGACGCCGGAGGACGACACGCAGTGGCGACGGATGCGCACCAAGCTCCAGCGGATCGTCAACGATATCCTCCGATTGAAAGACATCGTTGAGGCGGCGTACCGGAGCTTGTCCGTGCCAGCGCTTGGGCGTGGTCTGCCTCGGGACAAGGCCGAGGCCTACGAGGCCATCGGCGCAAATCCGACGACGAACGAACGGATTTTGAAGAAGCTCATCGATGCGCTTCGCGCGACATGGCACCCGGATCATGCTGCGGATGAAGAGGATCGTCGGATGCGCGAGGAGCGGATCAAGCAGATCAACGTTGCTTGGGATTTGATTTCCGAGAAACGCGTCGAAGCCTGATCGTCGTTGCGTGGTGACGCTGCCAGTGCGAGATATTCGCACGACGGTACGCGGCGACGACTCAAGATGCGGAGGACGACGGGATGGCAACTGAAACGCAAGACGCCAAGGTTGCCATCATTACAGGTGCAGCGCGCGGCATTGGCTTGGCAACAGCGGGTTTGTTGCTCAGCCGCGGATGGCGCGTTGCAATGGTTGATCGAGATGGTCCGGCCCTCGCCGAAGCGTGTGCGCCACTCGACGGGTCTCTCCCCCTCGTCTGTGACGTGTCAGACCCAGACAAAGTCGATCGAATGGTCGCTGAGACGGAGCGCGCGTTTGGTCGGATCGATGCGCTCGTGAATAATGCGGGCGTGGCTGATTTCGGCCCGATTGAGCAGAGCAACTTCGAGCTGTGGCGCCGCGTGATGGCAACCAATCTCGATGGTGTTTTCCTGTGTTCGCAAGCAGCGACACCGGCGCTGAAGAAAACGCGTGGTGCGATCGTGAACATTGCGAGCATTTCCGGCCTTCGCGCGTCCACGTTGCGCGTTGCCTACGGCACGTCCAAAGCGGCGGTGATGCAACTGACACGGCAACAGGCCGCCGAGCTTGGCGAGTACGGCATCCGTGTGAATTGCGTGGCGCCAGGCCCCGTGCGCACGAAGCTTGCGATGGCCGTGCACACTCAGGAGATCATCGACGCCTATCACGATGCAATCCCGCTCAACCGCTACGGCACGCCGGAAGAAATTGGCGAGGTGATCGCGTTTCTTTGCGATGAGGCTGCGAGCTACGTGACTGGTCAAGTCATCGCCGCTGACGGCGGGTTTGAGAGTACGGGCGTTGGGCTTCCGGCCCTGCGAAAGTGATTGCGACAAACGCACGTCAGATCTGGCAGGCGCTATATCGCGCGTGCATCGCCGTTGTAGACCGGCGTCCGAAACTCACGTGTTCCAGGTTTATCGCTGTCGACTTAGCGGCTGCGGAGGCGGTTGCGCAGTGATTTCAGCGCGCCACCCATTTCAGACGCCCCGTTGCCTTGCGGAGCCGCTGGAGCTTCCGCCGCCCGCGCCCGCGGAATGCCGCCGGCGGTCGTCCGGGGCGCTCTTGGAATGTTCACGGCCGAGGCGGTGGGCGCCGTTGCAGCCTGAGGTGCTTCGGCAGGCGCGCTTTGGGCCTGACCCAAGGCCGCGGCCCTTCGAAGACCGGTGGCGCGTGGCGCAGCTGATGGTTGTGTCGGCGCCGTGGCAGCGTAGCTAAGCTCTGCAGCCGGTTCGGCGTGCGCTGGCGCATATGCCGGCTCTGCCAATTGCTGGGGCACGTTCTGCGCCACTTGTTGCGGTTGAGGGATCCCTGTCTCGGACGTCCTCACGGCGTCGGCCAGGTTGCGGCGACGCAGGCTTGTACGCTCGGTCTGCTCTGTCGCGTCAGGCGTCGCTGCGGCGAGTTCGCGACGGGCAAGGCCCGCGCGCTTGGGCTTCTGCTGTGGTTCAGTGGGGGCGGGTGCTGGAGCTGCGGCCTTCTGGCCCGTGTCACTACCAATATTGATCGCATCGGCAAGCGAGTAGCCCTGCGTTTCCTCTTCGGCCGATGCACCCGACGTCCGCCACCGTTCGACAACCCGGTCTAGGAAATCGGCATCACCAATTGAGCTTTGCCATTTCTCGCTGAAGCGGGCCGTAGACGAACGCGGCAAGTTCTCTTTCGCGAGTTCATCAAACTTGATGCGAACCGGAAGCGCCACGCCGTCGCCGAACGCGATGGCTTCGCGCTGACCGAGTGCTGGCAAGAACTCAAGGAGCCCGGACCCGGTATCTGAGACGGCCGACTGGACGATCTGCTGGTCGCGGTCGTTCGACATGCGAAGTGCGAAAACTGTGTTGCACTGGGAAAGAATGGTCGGATCGATTTCGGCTGGCCGCTGCGTGACGATGCAAAGGGAGGCACCGTATTTCCGGCCTTCCTTCGCAATCTTTGCGATCGACCGCTTGGCTGGTTCAAAGCCCGTATTGGCCTTGGCTGGCACGTAGCGGTGCGCCTCTTCGCAAACGAGCGTGACCGGCACGTGGCCCTCGCCCCAAAGCGCGAAGTCAAACGTCATCCGGCAGAGCACCGAGACAACCACATTGACGATTTCGGTCGGCAGTCCGGTCAGCTCGAGAATTGTGATGGGCTTGTCGTTGACCGGCACGCGGAACAGCCGACCAAGGATCTGCGCCATGCCGTCGTAGACGGTCACGTTGCCGAACATAAAGCTATAACGCGCGTCACGGCTGATCGCTTCGATGCGTGACTTGAGCTGCTTGTAGGGCTGGAGGTCGTGTTTGTTCTCGAGCTTGCCCATGCGCTCTTCGATCAAACCGAGCACGTCTGACATGCGATACGGAACGGGGGTGTCTACCGAATATCGGCCACCGCCTTCATTCGTTCGGCGCGCACTGGCACCTGTCTCTTTGCGTTGCGTCGTGTAGCGCGACTTGGCAATCGGGATGAGTTCCTGAAGCGTCTCGATCTCAGCTTTCCGGCCGTTCGTCTCGCCGATGATCACTTCGACCAGTTCTTCAAAGTTGAGGAGCCAGTACGGGAGTTGGAGGTTGCGCGGCGAGATCACCTCCGCCCACTCTTTAAACGCCGTCGCGTACTCGTTGTGTGGGTCGAGCAGGACGATGTGCGCGTTCGGGTTCTCGTTGAGGATGGAGCGCAGAATGAGCGCGGTCGTACACGACTTACCCGTGCCTGTGGTCCCAAGAATTGCGAAGTGCTTGCCGAGCAGGTCGTCGACGCGGACCATTGCTGGAATGGTAGAATCCTGCCGGATGCCGCCGACGCGGACGGCGTCATGGGACGACCCGACGAACGCCTGACGCAGCTCGCTCTTCGACGCGACGCGAACGCGATCGCCGAGCGATGGGTAGACGGTGACGCCGCGGTTGAAGGACCCGACATCGCCGTTCTTGCCGTGCGTCAGTTCCCCCACGAGACCAAGCTCGGCGATCCAGACTTCCTTGTCGCCGTCACTGTGGGCGGGCACCGGCACACTCAGGGCCGAAACGATCGCAAGAACGGTCGTATTGGCCTGGCTGATGCCGAGAAGCGTTCCCATCTCAGGCCGTTCAGAAACGGGGATCTCTTTCCCGTTCTGGTCGTTGTCGAGCAGCACGATCGCCTTCGAGCCGGTCACCGAAACGATGCGGCCGATCGAGTTGTCAGCACTGTCGTGTTCATCGAACACGTTGGGTCTTGCTGCGACATCCATGCGTGTTTCGGTCATAGCTTTGATGCCCCGTTTCCGAGGAGAATATCGCGCCCCTCGGCGATGCTGACACGTGATCTTGGTGGGAACAGCACGGCGACGTCCGTTCCCTTGCCACTTGTGCTGCGAATATCGAGTTTGCCGCCGTGAAGGTCGACCAATGCACTTGCAATCGACAAACCGAGCCCGGTGCCCTCACGCCAGCGCGTCCGGCTTCCGTCCACCTGGCCGAACGGCATCAGTGCGATGGCGATCTCGTCCTCGGTCATGCCAATCCCGGTGTCACGAAACAGAACGCCAACACCGCCGTTCAGGCGGCGCCGGACTTCAACGTGCACATGCCCGCCTTCGGGCGTGAACTTGACAGCATTGTTGAGCAGATTCGTGAAAATTTGCCGAAGTTTCACGGCATCGCCACGCACGGTTTCGAGATTTGTGTCGCTTTCGTACGTGAGAGTTTGGTTGTTCTTCTCAGCCGACAGCCGAAGCCCATCCACGACCGTGTCGAGCACCTCGACCACCTGGATGTCACGCGCATCGAGCGTGTAGCGCCCGGCCTGCATCTTTGTGATATCGAGGATGTCGTTGATCACGGCGAGCAGGTGGGCCGCAGCGTCGTTGATCAAATGGGCGTATTGCACGATCTCAACGTCCGGGAGCGCGCGCTTCTGGTGTTCGGCAAGCAATTTGGAAAAGCCAATGATCGTGTTGAGCGGCGTGCGCAGCTCATGGCTCATGTTGGCGATGAACTCGGATTTCACCTTGCTCGAGATCTCAGCTTCAATGCGCGCGGCGTGCTCCGCTGAGCGCATGCGATTGCGCAAAGCAGCTTCGCTCAGGAGGGAAGCATACTCGTTCATCAACGAGGTGCTGCCGGTCGGCGCTGAGAATTTGTTGAACATTCCGAACTCTTTGCCCGATCTCGTTCTCCGACCGTAGCCGTGATCGGATAATTGAAGGTTAATGGACACCGCGCGAAAATCGATTGAAACGGTCGAAAATTGCGGTTGAATTTGACGAAAAGTTATTTCGCAATGATGGCAATCAAGATTTGGAGCTGGAAATGACGGCCTTTCTGCCCGATGTCACGACATTGCTGACGTATACTGTGGCGTGCATTATTCTATTCATCACGCCCGGCCCGGATATGAGTTTGTATTTGGCGCGCACATTAACAGCGGGACGCGCTGCTGGGATCGCATCGATGATTGGTGCGACGCTTGGCTGTGCGGTCCATACGACGTTGGCAGCGATCGGCGTTTCTGCCGTGCTTGCAGCGTCAGAAACAGCTTTCTTTGCATTGAAAGTCGCTGGTGCGCTTTACTTACTATGGCTTGCGATCGACGCCATCAGAAGCGGGTCGCTTCTGCAAGTCGAAGGCCCGGCAACAAAAAGAGTGAGCTTTTGGTCCACGCTCGGCATGGGTTTTCTCGTCAACCTATCCAACCCAAAAATCGTTCTTTTCTTTGTTACGTTCTTGCCCCAGTTCGTCAGCGCCAGCGATCCGCACGTGATGCAAAAAGTGTTTTTTCTCGGTTTTTACTTTTTGGTCATTTCGGTGCCGATGGCGCTTGCTGTCATATTTGCCGCAGACCGGCTGGTACGCTTTATCAAAGCGCGTCGCTGGCTTCTCCGCGGCATCGATTATACGTTCGCAGGCATATTCGCACTTTTTGCGGTGAGCTTTTTATTTACAACACAACCTGAAAGCGTCGGGGCCGAAAGCATCAATGCGAGGCCTTGAACGCCCGTCGTGGGGGTCTCATTAGGCATGAGAGCGGCCCAGGGACGTGGCCTTATTCAAATGCCGGTCCGAATGAGTTGTTCCGAGGGAACCCTTTGGGCGCGGCCCTGCCAGCTTGGGCGCGCAGACCCACCCAGTCTTCGAGGTCATCGATATGCGTTGCAAAGACACGTCCCGCGCTGTCTGACCACGAGAGACCGTACTCGGTGGAGAACACGCGGACGTCAGCGAGCGTTGCGCCTTTCACGCGCTGAAGAATGACGCCCTTGCCGCGTGTCAGTTCATTCACCTCAGCACGATCAAAGATGAGCAGCTTGCGGTTGCTGCCGACCGTTGCAACCTTGTCGCCCTCGGCCGGTATCACGATCGCGGCCTCGTCACCGGCGCTCACGTTCAGGATCTGTTTGCCTTTGCGGGTCGAGGCGATCACTTCGTTCTCGTTGACGATGAAGCCATAGCCCGCCGCGGATGCGACCAACAACTGGCGTTCCGGATCGTGAACAAACATCGCGACCGGCACGTGGCTTTCTTCAAGATCAATCATGAGACGGAGAGGTTCACCGTGACCGCGACCGCCTGGGAGTTGATCGCAAGTCAGCGTGAAAAACCGACCGTTGGTCGTGAAGACAAGGATCTTGTCGGTCGTTTGAGCATGCAACGCGGTCTTGAGCTTGTCGCCCTGCTTGAAATCAAGCCGCCCCAGATCCTCGTGGTGACCTTTCAGTGCGCGGAGCCAACCTTTTTCTGACAACACCACCGTGATCGGCTCGCGCTCGATCAGGGCTGTATCCAGATCCACATCGATATCGGGCGCATCTTCAAATTCGCTCCGACGCCGACCGAGTTCCGTACTTTTGCCGTAGGCTTTGCGAACGGAGCGGATTTCACCCGAAATCGTGTTCCACTGCAGATCGTCACTGGCGAGAAGCGTTTCGATTTCTTTCTTCTCGGCAGACAGACGCTCGTGCTCAGCGCGAATCTCGACCTCTTCCAGCTTCGACAACGATCTCAATCTGAGATTGAGAATGGCTTCAGCCTGGACATCGCTCAGGGAAAACGTCGCAATCAATTTCGCCTTGGGTTCGTCCTCGAAACGGATAATGCGAATGACTTCATCAATATTGAGAAACGCGATCAGATACCCGTCGAGGACCTCAAGGCGATGCGCGATCTTGCCCAGCCGGAATTCCGATCGCCGGACAAGCACCTCCTGGCGATGCTCCAGCCACTGCCAAAGCACGTCGCGCAGATTGAGAACATTTGGAATTTGTCCCGCTGACAGCACGTTCATATTGAGGCCGAAGCGGATTTCTAGCTCCGTCAGTTTGAACAGGCTTTCCATCATCAGAACCGGATCGACGGTCCGGCTCTTCGGTTCGATGACAAGGCGAATTTCTTCTGCGCTCTCGTCGCGCACATCGCCGACGAGGTTGAGCTTTTTCTCATTGAGGAGATCGGCGATTTTCTCGACGAGTTTTGCCTTTTGAACCTGATACGGCATTTCCGTAATGATGATCTGGTACCCGCCGCGGCTCGTCTCTTCCTTTTCCCAACGCGCGCGCACGCGAAAGCCACCGCGCCCGGTTTTATAGGACTCAACGATCGTTGCGTGATCTTCGACGATGACGCCGCCCGTTGGAAAGTCAGGGCCCGGAACGAACTCAACCAGCTTCTCGATCGTCGCAGAAGGGTGCTTGATGAGATGCAAGAGCGCGTTGCACAGCTCCTCAAGGTTATGTGGCGGGATGTTGGTCGCCATGCCGACGGCAATGCCGGACGACCCGTTCGCCAACAGGTTTGGGAAGGCCGATGGTAAGACAGCGGGCTCTTCGTTTGAGCCATCGTAGGTCGGTCGGAAATCGACAGTGTCGGCGTCGATCTGGTCGAGCAGCATCGTCGCGATTTCTGTCATGCGGCTTTCGGTGTAGCGCATGGCAGCGGCGTTATCGCCGTCGATATTGCCGAAGTTGCCCTGGCCGTCGACGAGCGGATACCGAACAGCGAAGTCCTGAGCGAGACGCACAAGGGCGTCGTAAATCGCCTGGTCGCCGTGCGGGTGGAAGTTGCCCATCACTTCGCCGACGATTTTCGCACACTTCTTATAGCCCTGGTCCGGGTTCAGCCTCAGCTCGCGCATCGCAAACAGAATGCGGCGATGGACTGGCTTCAGACCATCGCGCACGTCGGGCAGCGCCCGGTGCATGATGGTCGACAGCGCATAGGCGAGGTAGCGCTCTTCCAGCGCTTCCTTGAGGTCAATCGGCTCAATGGGACCGCTCGTGGCGCCCGGGGGATTTGATTTATCGCTCATGCCCCGGCGGATAGCTGAGCCGCGTTGTCTCGGCAAGCAAAGGTCAAGCCCGAGACGAGAGACATCGTGGAACGAGGATCGTTCGCAACGGCATTAGTCAGTCTCCGCAACAAGTTCGCGCTTTGCGATCTTGCCGTAGGCATTGGTCGGGAGAGAGGTCCGAAACAGGTAGCGCTTTGGGCATTTGAAGCGCGCGATCCGTTTGGCGCAGAAGGCGTCGAGGTCTTGGCTCAGATCGCGAACGGTCCCGTCGTGGAGCGCAATGAACGCTGTGACGGTCTCGCCCCACTGCGGGTCCGGTCGGCCAATGACGGCGGCGGCTGCAACGTCTGGATGTTGTAGCAGAACCGCCTCGACCTCGATCGGATAGACGTTCGAGCCGCCCGAAATGATCACTTCTTTGCTGCGACCGTCGAGTGTCAGGCATCCCCGGGCGTCGAGACGACCGAGGTCGCCCGTGTAAAGCCAACCGTCTTGAATGGTCTCAGCGGTCGCGTCCGGTTTTTTCCAGTAGCCCGGGATGACCGTCGGGCTGCGGACCAGGACCTCGCCGGTCTCGCCGACGTCGCACGCGCGGCCATCAGTCTTCGTGATGCGCAGCTCGGTTCCGATGAATGGTCGGCCGACGGTCTTGAGGTAAGCATCATCGCCGCCGAGAAGTGCGGTCGTCATCTCACGTCTCGATTGCGCGGTGATCGTCATCGGGCATTCGCCTTGACCATAAATCTGCGCAAAGACCGGACCAAGCGCATCGTACGCCTGTTTCAAGTCCGTGAGATAAAGAGGGCCACCGCCGCAAACGATTGTTCGAAGGTTGCTAAGATCCGGTCGGACATCGCGGGCCGTCTCGGCCAAGCGCGTGACGATCGTCGGCGCTGCGAACAACGAGGCCTCGGGCCACGCCGCAACGAGGTCGAAAAAGACGTCAGGCGTCATACGCGGCGTGGGGCCGACGACCGAGATGCCGGCCCGAGCCAGAAACGGCAGGATGTAAATGCCTGATCCGTGGCTGATCGGTGCGAAGTGGATGAGGGCTGCACCGACCGGGATGTCATCGACATCGGAGAGATAGCCTTGCGTCATCGACAGCAGGTTGCCGTGGCTGATCATTGCGCCTTTGGGCGTGCCCGTGGTGCCCGACGTAAAAAAGAGCCACGCGCAGTCGTCAGCTGACCGAGGTTCTGGCGCCTCTCCCGAAGGTGCATGTGATCTCAGCGCGTCAAACGCATCGCCGCCAAGCGTGATCGCGTCCAAGTCGAAAGCCACTTCGGCCGTGTCCTCGGCAATCATCAAGAGCTCAGGGCGCGCCAGATCAAGGATGACGTCGAGTTCGGGCCGCGCGAGCTTCGCGTTGATCGGCACCACCGTTGCGCCAACCCACCAGGCCGCCACCATAACTTCGATGTAATCGGCCCGGTTGCCGGCGAAGAGGGCAACGCGCGACCCGGATTGGATGTTGCGCGATCTGAGCCCTCCGGCCAGACGCCGGACGCGCTCAAGCAGTTCGGTGTAAGACGCGATTGGCTCCGAACCGATGGCGAGTGCCGGGTTCTCGGGTGCGATTTGGGTCGCCCGAACAAGGAGGGTTGCGATGTTCATGGGATTTGGAGCAGCTTTTGGAGTTGACGTGCAAATGCTCCCTCGACCCTTAGCGCGCAAGCAACTTGGTTGCACCCTGCCAGATTTCACTCACAAGATCGGCTGCTGGATCATCGCGCGCCAGTGCCGCAGATTGGCCAGCCCATACTTGCATGCGCTGAAGGTCGTCGGCTTTGGCAGCGTCCGACCGCATCGCCTGAGTAAGCGCGCGCTGAACGGGGTAGGGTGCCGGTTCCGGCGCCTCGTCAGACGCTGCCGCATCCACGTACTCGGTGCGGATGCTACGGCCGAGCCGGCCTGAGAAGGCGCGCGTTGGCACCGTGTCTTCAGGACGCGTTTCGACGAGTGCGTTGGCCCACGCGGCTGCGGTTTGTGCTTCCGGTGTGCGCAAAAGGCCCGTTCCGATCTGAACTGCCGAGGCGCCAAGAGCCAGCGCTGCAGCGATGCCGCGTGCATCGGCAATGCCGCCGGTCGCCACAACTGGAACGGAGACGGCATCCGAGACGGTCGGCAGAAGCGACATCAAGCCGATCATCTGCCGGTCGGCATCTTCGGCCTGGAATGCGCCGCGATGACCACCCGCCTCGGCGCCCTGGGCAACGATGACATCGGCGCCGGCTGCTTCTGCCTGCAGGGCTTCGGCGATCGTCGTGACCGTCGCGAACCAGCGTATACCGCGCGCCTTAAACTTCGCGACCCTCGCCGCGTCGTAGAGCCCCATGATTGATGAGATGACCGTTGGGCCCGTCTCCAGAATGGCCGCGCACTGCGCGTCGAAATCCTGGAGCGGTGCATCGCCCGCATCGGCTGGCACGTCTGGTCCCCATTGCCCCAAAAACGTTCGAACTTCGGCCTCATGAGCCGGGTTACGCGTCGGCTCAGGGTCAGGCACCCACAGGTTGATCTGAAATGCGTTGTTCGATTTGGCGCGAAAGGCACCGACCCACTTTTGGATCGCGTCCGGCGACATGAGCAGCGCACCGCAGGCCCCCATGCCGCCGCCGTTGGCAACAGCGGCCGCGAGCGCAGGCGGGCACGCGCCAGCCATCGGCGCCATGAGGATTGGCGCTCTGATCCCATAGCTTTCACAGAACGCGTTTGCCCGTTCTATCGGTGTCAACTGAGCCGGCATTCCCAAAGCTCCCTTGATCGCGTCCGTCACCCATCACGTGTGCCGGAAGCGTTTGCCGGTTCTCTGAGCCGTCACGAAGAAACAAGCGCACCGCACGCTGCGACATTATCCAGGAAGGTTGCGTTCGAACAAGCGGGCGTCAACACGTCACGCCGTTGTGTTTGGCGAGAGCAGCGGTGGTCGACTTGGTGATCCTGATCGTCGCGAGCTGCATGGCGATGCTGCGAAATGCGCCTTTGAGCTGGTTGGTGTCGAGCGAGTTGTAGAAATGCTCAATGCTCGAGCCGCAGCTTTTCAAAGCGTCTTCTGCGATCGTTCGCTCGCTCGCTGGCAGACTGTCGAGATCAAAACCAATGGCGAAAATCTCGATCCCTTTCTGTTTCATGTTTTCGCAGATGGCCTTTGCGCGATCCGAAACGGTCTGCTGATCCTCGCCATTATGCGTGCGCCACGTGTTATAAACGCCGTCCGACATTAAGATTGCGACTTTGCGCAGTTTCTGCGCGCCTTCCGACGTGGTGTCGTTGATGTCTGAGTAGCTGTCGGGGCGGCTCTCGGTTGGCCACACGTTCGACCATTCCGGGGAAAGAGCATAGAATGAAAACGCTGCCCCCAAGGCGCCGGCCGTTGAGCCCTGCGCTCTCAAGCCGCTTATCTTGTCGAGGAGGATGTCCTTGTCCGAGGTCAACGGCAGCATCGCGTTTTCCTCGGCGCTATCGTTGCATTTGCCGTCGGACGTGTAATTCCATGTTCCGAGAGGGTCGTCTTGACTGGTGCCGGTGCCGCTCGCGGGCGTTGTATCGCCGCTGTCGATGCCGATCGGCTGACGGTTGCCAGCATAGGCATTTAACCAGCGTCCGGAGCCCGGTGCGGCGTCGGTGGCCTCGTCAGCTCCATTGCGATCTGACACACAAGGCCGGATCTGCCAATTCGAAACATACTGGTTTTCGTAGCGATCGCACGACCAAACTGTTGTGCCCTCGGCTCCATTGTTAGACGATGATGAGCCATCGACGCAGATACGCATCCACCCACTCCAGTTGGGATCGAGGTTCGTCATTTGTTTCATGAGCGTGCCACCCTCGCCGTCTTTCGCGATCCGGATGCGGCCGGCAAACGGAATGACTGCGACGCGCGAGCGGTAGGTGCCTTGGTCCTCCCACACGACGACTTTGACGAGGTCAGCGGCGGCCTCGCGCATGGCGTCGAGCTTTGTGCTGGAGGAGCAAACCGCCGCGTTGCCATCGCACATCGATCCGGTCACATCGAGCATCAGAGCAATTTCGAGATTGCCTGATTTCCCATCGACCGCTCCGGACAGCGCGACGCCCGTTTCAATGTTCACAGGCAACTCTGAGATGCCGATGACCTTGAGGAAGGCGGTTTCAATCTGCGCGTTCAAAGTTCCCTGGATCGTGTTGCCGTTTTCAATGACGAACTGAGCTGTGTCGGCTGTCGTGTGCTCGTATTTGTTTTGCGAGTAGTATTCCTGACCGGCTGCAACAGCTTTGTTTTCGCCGGCGATCAGCAAGGTTTTTCCGGCAGCAAGAACCGCCGCGTCCATGGTGTGCTGCATCTTGGAGTGTGCTGTTCGCCAACGGTTCATATCTATGGCACCGCCAACGATGGCAACCACGAAAACGAACATCAATGCGAACATCATGGCGACGACGCCATGGTCTTCTTTGCGATATCGCAAAAATAAGGCACTTGGGAGTTGAGACATGAGATACGACCACCTGGGAGCTACTTCGGCGGTTGTACCGGGTCGAGGTCCAAGAACAACTAAATCAAATTCGAAATTCTTTGTTTTTCCGAGTACACAGACAGAAATCTCTTAAAGCGTGTTTGATATTGGTTCGACGCAGCCGTATTTTTGGTAATGCAAAATGTGCGCCTGTTCGTTTGACTGAGGCTCGGCTATTTTTCAAAT
>JBCBWG010000043.1:0-17923 GCA_039817205.1 Pseudomonadota bacterium | reverse complement strand
ACGCCGACCTTGTCTGCAAAAATCTCGTCGCCTGTATCATCGACGACGCCGCATCGGTCCCCGTCCCCATCAAATCCCAACGCCACGTCGGCGCCGTGCTCGCGCCCGGCAGCGGCCCTGGCATGGAGCATTTCCATGTCTTCGGGATGGGGGTTGTAGCGCGGGAATGAGTGATCGAGGTCACAGTCGAGGCGGATGACTTCGCAGCCGATGGCCTCGAGCACCTGCGGGGCAAAGGCGCCCGCCGTGCCGTTTCCGCAAGCGGCGATCACCTTCAGTGGGTGCTTCAGCTTTTCGCGTTTGGTCAGATCGGCGATATAGCGCTCAGCGAGATCGGGGACAAAAATGTAGCGCCCGCCGACGCCCGTCTTATAGCGGCCTTCGAGCACGATATCGCGCAAGGCGGTCATCTCGTCCGGGCCGAACGTCAACGGCCGCTGCATGCCCATTTTGATGCCGGTCCAGCCATTGTCGTTGTGGCTCGCCGTCACCATTGCAACGCCTTCGACATCGAGCTCGAACTGCGCGTAATAAGCCATGGGTGACAACGCTAAGCCAATGTCATGCACCTCGCAGCCACCGGCCAACAGGCCGGAGATGAGCGCCTGTTTGACGGAACCGGAATACCAGCGAAAATCGTGACCGACGACGATGCGCTTTGCGACACCGTGTTCAGCAAACAGCGTTGCGATCCCGAGGCCGATCGATTGGAGGCCGAGCAGGTTGATTTCGGATGGGAATTGCCAGCGCGCGTCGTACTCGCGAAAGCCGGTCGGCTTCACCAATGGGAGGCGCTCAAAGTCGGCCGTGTTCTCGACGAGGTCAGCACGTGGTTTCGGCAACATGATTTGGTCTCCCATCTCTCACTCAGTCGACCGAACGAGGCGGTACCGGTCAGCCATGACCGTCCTATGACCAGCGCGCATGAGTGGTCCTGCGTGGCCGACCGGTCGTCTGATGGGAGGGAATACGCGCAACGGGGTCAGGTGCAACCCTGGTTGACGCCAAGGGCCGGGACGAGCGCCCGTAAAACCTCGTTTTCACAAGGCTTTTGCAAGTTCTCTGTGGACAAACGGGGCGTCCAGCGGTCACCCGCGCAGGGTCAGGAAGTCGCCGCTGAATTCGTAGGATCGGAGTTGGCGAAGAAAATTCATACCCAGAAGGCTTTCTCGGAGGGCGCCGGACTTGGCGACGAGGACCTTGAGATTGCCACGCGTGATCCCGCCGATCGACAACGAGTTGACCCGTGCGGAGGCGGCAAAACCGGTCCCGTTTGCGGTTGAGACGGGAATGGAAAACGAGAGCTGACCGACGTTGATGCCAGCGCTTTCGGCGTCCCGGACGGTCAGGACCACGGTAGATGCGCCGGTGTCGACAAGCATTGTGACAGGCCGCCCGTTGACCTCTGAGCGCACCACAAAATGACCGTCGCTCCGCTTCCGGATCCGGACGGCGCGTTCGCCGTTCTGCCCCGATGACAGGTTGATGCCTGTTCCAGCAGGTGAAAGCTCGCCGGCGACGCGCTGGTAGAGAGGGCGGAGGTCATCGCGAAAGCTATAGCCGAGGATCAGCACCAATCCGATGCCGAGCCAGATCGCGACGTCTCGAAAGGCTGTGCCAAGGCGGCCTGCGTACTCTCTCAGTCCGCCGGCGAGAAAGACAAGAATGGCAGCGGACGCGACGATTGAGGCAACGAGCCCGCCACTGAGACCGGCAAGGGTTCCCGTATCGCCAAGCGCGATGGCGATGATGGCTGCAACGAGCAGCATGATCATTAACAACCAAAATGCCACCGATGCTCTCCTGTTCGCAATCCGAAGGTTTTGGTCCTGCGGGTCCTTGCCCTGCGGGTCTGGGCCTTGAGGATCTTGGCCACCAAATAGGCGTTCGGGCGTCGCGATGCAATTTGGCGGGTGTGTGGGGGACGCCATTTGGCGGGCTCGAACACGCGATCCCGAGTGGCCTCGCTCAGGCAACCGATGCGGTTGGACGTCGGCGGCTGCCGGCTGTGGCTGGTTGACGACCGACGAGTCTTGGCGGCCTGGCGCCACGGGCCGATTGCGGTGGTGCTTTAGGATTGTGGCGCTCTTCGCCGCGAGGCTGCAGAGGTTCGAGCTTGTTGAAGCAGCGCTGTGGCGGCAGGTAGATCGTCGCCTCAGTGCCCTTGCGCAATTCGGACTTCAATTCGAACCGTCCGCCGTGCAATTCGACCAGCTTCTGCACGATTGGAAGACCAAGCCCCGTGCCGCCCTCGGCCGTCTGATGGGCCAGCGAACCTTGGCCGAAGGCTTGTAGCACCTTCGGAAGCTCAGCTTCTGGAATGCCGGGGCCTGTGTCGCGCACACGGCAAAGTTGCCCGCCATCCTCGGTTGAGCACACGATCAGCTCGACGGTGCCGCCCCAGGGGGTGAACTTAATCGCGTTGGACAAAAGGTTGAGACAAATCTGGCGGATCGCCCGCTGGTCGGCCCAGATCTGGGGAAGGTTCTCCTCAAAGACCTCAACCGTTTGAACGCCCTTGGTTTCGGCGCGCAACTTCAAAAGCCGGTGGCTGTCCTCGGCAATGTCGACCAGGAAACCGCGCTCTTCGGCCAGTTCATACCGCCCAGCCTCGATCCGCGACAGGTCCAGGATCTCGTTGATCAAATGAAGCAGGTGGCTACCGCTATCGTGGATGTTGTTGGCGTAGGTTTTGTAGGTATCGTTTTCGAGCTTCCCCATGATTTCCTTCGACATCACTTCTGAGAAGCCGAGGATGGCGTTCAGAGGCGTGCGGAGTTCGTGGCTCATCGTTGCGAGGAAACGGGACTTGGCATGGTTGGCTTCTTCGGCCCGCTGCCGCGCTTCATCCGAAATCGCTTTGGCCTCTTCAAGTTCTGCGATCAGCAGATCTTTCTGAGCACGAAATTCGAGCATCGATTGCGTCGTTGAGAAGAGGCCGCGCGCAAGAAAGATGAAGTAGAGATGGACGCCAATCGCCATGGCGGCGAGGGCGAGATAGAAAAACTCCTGCTGAACTGCCAGCCGGGCCACGACCGCAGCCGTCATGGGAACGGTGCCAACAAACAGGATCGGCATCACGCTCGCGGCAAACGTCATGCGGATTGCGAGCACGATGATCAGCGCTGCAAACATAAAGACGTGCGACGAGAAGATGTGGTCCGGTCCCGTTGGCTCCAGGTTTCCGATGCCAACAAGGGCAAATCCAGCGAGCGCCAGGCCGCCAACCGCTTCTGCGATGAACAAGCGGCGACGCCAGACATCAACATCGATTTCGGATTGGGGGAGCGACGCGAACTTGCGGCACGTCTCGAGCAAGATCATCTTGGCAGTGACGACGATAAACAGCCAGAGGAACGCCTGCCAATATGGCGCCCACGTCATGTAGGCGAGGGCCAGGATCGAGGCCAGGACTGGGATCGTCCATTGCGCCGCCAGTTCGTTGCGCACGAACATCGCGAGGAGATCGTACTGAAATTGCGGGTCTTGGGTGTGGCCCTGGGTTAGGCGTGCGCGTACATCCTTGAGCGACCTGTTCGCCGCCCGGGTGTCGCGGTGTCCCGCCGCGGTGTTCCGCTTATCCGTCGCGGTCCGTTGCATCGTGCCCACTGGGCGCTGAAGCGCCAAAAAATTTTGCCCGAAGTGACTGCTGCAGCGGATTGTCAAAACTGAACCGCCCAGAAACTGGGCGCCCTGAATTCAGACGCATTGCCACTCAGACCACGCCCCGATCTTTGACGAAAATCCCTAATGTCCGGTTGAACACTTGGTTAAAACGCGGTCGGCATCCCGAAAATCAGTTGTGTGGGTTCTGCAATATGCAGGTATTGAAGCGCGTTTCCCTGAACCGGCGCACGCTGAGCGGTGCAGCCGTCGTTGCCCTGGTAGTGATCGGCCTCATCGATCGCGGCTTGAATTGGGGTGGTTCCGGCGCACGCGATGCCGTTGGTCGCGCTGCAGTTGTCGACGGAGATAGCCTCAAAATCGGAGGCACGCGCATACGAATGGTTGGCATCGATGCGCCGGAAGGCCCTCAGATGTGCGAGCGGCGCGGTCAGTCCTGGCCCTGTGGGCGCCAGGCGACCCGGCACTTGCGCCGGCTTATCGGCGGCCGCTCGGTCACTTGTGCATCAGAGAAAGTTGATCAACACGGGCGCCAACTCGCCACCTGTCGCCTGGACGGCCTCAACCTGAATGCGCGTATGGTCGAGGATGGTTTTGCAGTTGCCTTTGGAGCGCGCTACCGCGGTCTCGAGGGTCGGGCCAAAGCACGACGCGTTGGACTTTGGTCCGGGACTTTTGAGCGGCCGCGGTCGTGGCGAAAGCAAAATCGGCGCTGACGTTCCCGATTTGGGTGGGAGACGCAATGTGGTGGTTATTGTTGTGTGAGCAACATCGCCCCGATCTCGCAAACTCTAAGGCGACGGCGCGGGCCTATTCGATCGGACCCGCTGATCGGCAATAAGCAAAGGTGAAAACGCATACATGAAGGTGACCGTTGTTGGATGTGGTGACGCTTTCGGATCTGGAGGGCGACTGCAAACGAGTTTTCTTCTCGAGACGGGCGCGCAAACAGCCCTCCTCGACTGTGGTGCGTCAACGCTGATCGGGCTCAATCGGCTCGGAGTTGATCCCGGCAAAATCGAGACGGTGTTCGTTTCACATCTGCACGGAGATCATTTTTCAGGTCTCGTCTGGCTCCTGATCCAAGGCCAGCATCCCGGACGGCGCACAGCGCCTCTGACACTTGTTGGCCCAGAAGGGCTCGAAGAGCGTTTGCACCAAGCGTCCGAGGTCTTGTTCCCCGGGTCCATGGCCCGGGACCTTCGCTTCCCTGTTTCCTACGAGACGTTTGCCGCGGGCGACACGAAGACGGTTGGCGATGTGAAACTGACCGCCTTCGAGGGCATGCATCCATCCGGTGCGCTGTCAGCAGCGCTGAGGCTTGAAGCCGCTGGCAAAACACTCGCGTTCTCCGGGGATACCGAATGGGTCGACGATCTTATCCCTTGCGCCGATGGTGCCGATGCCTTGATCTGCGAATGCTACGCGACGGCACCCGGCATCCGCTATCACCTCGACTGGGAGACGCTGGTTGCCAATGCGGATCACCTGACGGCCTCGCACATTTATCTCTGCCACATGAACCCGGACATGCTCGCGGCGCGTGCCACGCTGTCCCATCCTCGGTTTTCATTCCTTAGCGATGGCCAAATCATCAACCTCTAGGCGACAGGGTGACCAGGGCCCTACTCGGGCGGACGTCGTTTCGGTCTCGGACGCGATCCGCAGCTGTCGGCTTTGCATCGAAGCGCCCGACCGGACACCCCTGCCACACGAGCCGAAGCCGATCTTCAGGCTATCCTCGACCGCGCGTATTGCGGTTTGCAGCCAAGCGCCGGGCGTCCGCGCGCATACGTCGGGCGTGCCGTTTCTCGACCCATCGGGCGTCAGGCTGCGCGCCTGGATGGCCGTGTCCGAGGCGGAGTTTTACGACGACACGCGCGTTGCGATCGTGCCGATGGGCTTCTGTTTTCCCGGCCTTGACGCGAAGGGCGGCGATCTCCCGCCACGCCGCGAATGCGCACGTACGTGGCGCGACCGCGCGTTGAGCACGCTCGGCGATCTCGATTTGTTGGTGTTGGTCGGAAGTTATGCGCAACGTTGGCATCTTGGTGGGGATGCCGACGCGACACTGACCGAGACCGTGCGAAATTGGCGACGCTTCGCGTTCCGAAACGAAGCGCCGCGCATCTTCGTGTTGCCGCATCCGTCCTGGCGCAACAATGCCTGGCTGAAAGCCAATCCGTGGTTCGAGGCTGAAACACTTCCTGAGCTTCGGGCCGCAGTCCGCTCAGCGATCGAACAGCCGGTCGTGGCTCGGACGTGATGCGGGTATCTGAAGCGTCGTTGGCCCACCATTGACGCGAGAGAGGGGCGCGCCGACACTGTCGCCAGCCTCTTCTCCCAACCCGATATGCGTTTCTAACGACTGGCGCCCCGATGACCTTAGACGCGATGGATCTTAAAATTCTGGCGTTGCTTCAGGAGGACTCGGCGCGACCTGTTGCCGATATTGGCCGCGAGGTTGGCCTCTCGACGACGCCGTGCTGGCGACGTATCCAAAAAATGGAAGAGCTCGGCGTCGTCAAAAAGCGGGTCGCGATCTTGGATCCGGCGACGGTGAGTGCGGGCGTCACGGTATTTGTCTCGATCAAGACCGACCAGCACAACGCGGACTGGTTGCAGCGCTTCCATGCAGCGGTTGAAGCGTTTGACGAGGTGGTTGAATTTTACCGAATGAGCGGGGAAGTTGATTATTTATTACGGGTCGCGGTTCCCGACATTGCGGCCTATGACGCGTTTTACAAAAAGCTGATCGAGAAGATCGACATCTCCAAAGTTTCGTCTGCATTCGCGATGGAGCAAATCAAATACACAACGGCTCTGCCGCTCGCCTATGCGCGCGAGAACCTCGCCGGTCGGCGGCGCGCGAACGATTAGGCCGCAGTCAAACTGCGTGACATCCGGGAACGCTCGACATGACGACTGCGATTGAAACCAAAGATCCGCACCACCTGTTCGATCACGGTGGGTGGCACCTCCGGCTCTTTGCCAACCAGTGTTATCTCGGTCGCGTGCAGCTCAATCTTCTGAGGCCGTGTGAGGGATCGCTCGCAGCCTTGACCGACGCCGAATGGTCTGCGCTCCGGCAGATTATCCAAGCTCACGAAGCGGCTCTCGACCAACTGTTTGAGCCCGACCGGTACAACATCAAACAACTTGGCAACCAGTGGCGTCAGACCCACGTCCATCTCATTCCGCGATATGCAGAGCCGCGTGCGTTCGGGGGGCATGAAATTTCTGACATGCGCTTTGGCGACGACCCTTATCCGGAGCCCGATGCGCCCGAACTGGGTGATGCGCTCCACGATCTTGCGCGGCTCATCGCCGAGGGACTGCGGCAAGAACTCGGCTATCAAACCAGCTAGCCCGCGTCATCCATAACCGCGCCGCCGATGAAACGCATGCGGCCGTGAACAATCGCCACCGTGTCGCCTTTGCGCTCGTTCCAGAGCGTGACGTCGTAAAGCCCGTTGCGCCCACGTCGCCACACTTGCGTCGCTTCACCGATCAGACGGTCGCCGATCACGCCGGGCGCAAGCCAATGGATTTCTGCCGACGAAGAGACGCCGCGCTCGTTTTGTGCGCTGTTGGCCGTGAACCCGAAGCAGAGATCGGCGAAGGCCATGATCATGCCGCCGTGCATCGCGCCAAACGTGTTCATGACTTTGTCGGTCATCGGCATCGCGAGCACGGTTCGGCCGCGCGCGACTTCAACGATCTCGCAGTCGAGGAGCGCGAAAACGGGATTGCGATCGGCCATCCAATGCATCACGGTCTCTGGCGGCGGATATCCCTGACCGTCAGCCGATGCACCGTCCGGCCAAGCCCCCTCGCGCGGCGAACGCGGAGCGTTTGTCGCCTGGACCGAGGCCGTTGGTGATTTCGATGGATCGCTCATAAAAACCTTACCGCTCAAGCTCATGCATTGACGTTTGCTCCCTGGCCGATGTTTCGGCTAGCTGCGCCCTAAGAGCAAGGTGTTTAGACGCCGTTTTGAGGCACGGGCGCCGGCTTCGTCCGGCGTGTCTGATCGCGAGGTTTGATGTCAGATTGGACGTCCGGGTCAGCGGGAAAGCCGCGCGCGCTTTATACCTATGATGCGCATCGCGGCGCGCTTTTTTTGGAGTGCCTCACCGCGTTCGCCTTTTTCATGGCGTTGTTGGCGCCGCGTGGAATGCTCATGTGGCTTTCGCTTTGGGTGATTGCGGTTTTGGGCCAACGTCTGATCTACGGAGATTTCCAGGGCGCGAAGAACGAGGCGTTTCGACTTTTCTCGCCTGGCGCCAAACGTGTGTTGCTTGTCCTTGGCGCGCTGGTCGGTTGGGCTGGCTTGTCCGCGATGTGGTCGCCGGTGCCGGCTATCACCATCGACAAGTCGCTCCAGGTCGCGGGGCTCGTCTTCGTCCTTGGCGTCGGTGCGATTTTGGTCTCTTCGATGGACCGGATCGCGCGTTGGCACGCAGCGCGAGGAGCCATTCATGGCTTTCTGGTGGGCGCTCTTTACCTGGCCGTCGAGCACACAACCGGCGGTCTCATTAAGCGGACCATCATTAACGGGACCGACCTGATGGATGCAGGGCAGTCCTTCAACGTCGTTCGTGATGGTGTCGTCGTCTCGATCAACACCATCTTCCTCAATCGGCACACGAACGCGTTCGTCGTGCTCTCGCCGGTCATTGTGCTCGCGGCTTCGATTTGGCTCGGCGTCGGAGCGCGTTGGACGCGCTTCGCGTTGCTCTTCAGTCTTTCTGTCTTGGCGCTTTCGTTCGTCTCGAATAGCGAGGCCTCCAAGGTCGCGGTGATTGCGGGCCTGATCGCGTTTGGTCTTGCGGTTTTCGCGCCGACGCTGCGCTCTGGTTGTTCCGCATCGGCTGGACCACGTTAGCGCTTTTGATGCCGTTGATCGTGATGGTGTTGCCGCGGGCCGAAACGCTGCCGGAGGAGGTTCCGTTTTCCGCGCGCCAACGTGTGATGATCTGGCAGACGACGGCGGCGCGCGTGCCAGATGCACCGATTATCGGACATGGTGCGAGCGCGACGCGGTATCTGGATGGTGAGCTGCCAAAGCCTGCGCCACTTGATGACCCGGGGCTTGGCCGTCACGCGCACAACGGCTTCCTACAAATCTGGCTGGAACTCGGTCTCGTCGGTGCCGTCATCACTGCGCTGTTCGGGCTGCTGCTCGCGCAGGGATTGGCTGGGCTTCAAGCGCGCCCGCGCACTCTTGCCATCGTCGCCGTTACAGCAATAACCGTGCTCTTCTCGACATCCGTCGGTGTTTGGCAGCTATGGATGCTCTCGACCTACGGTGTCGCAGCCCTCGCCTTTGTGATGTGGGCGCGCGATGTTGAGCGATCGACTTGACGCGCAATCTGGGTCGCGGTTTCACGAATGAGCTGCGTGATTATGATATCGGCGTCGGGCAAGCATCGACGGCGGCGTTGGCTGAGGTGACGCATGGCAATCAAACGCGGAGCGATCATCCGGGTCCTCGTCTCGGTTCACGATGCCGTCGCCATCGGGGCTGGACTGCTCGCCGCAACGCTTCTGATTACGTCGGGCGCAGCGCTCTTTGATCCAGGGTTCGTCCGGCTCGTGAGTGATGCGATTTTGTTTGGCATCGGCGGTGCCGCCGTCACACACCTGTTTGGGCTCAACCGAGCGATCTGGCGCTACGCCTCGCTCGGTGAGTTGCGCGCGATTGTCCTTGCCTGTCTCATCATTTTCGTTCTGGCCGTCGGCTTTGGCCCGGTTGGGCTCAACGTGCTTTGGCACAACAGTCCGTCGGCGGGGACCGCAACGCTCTTCCTCGCGTGTCTGCTGGCCGCGCTTTTTCTCGGCGGGACACGCTTTGGCTACCGCCTGCTTCGGAACCGACGATCGCGCGGGCGCGGGCTTACGCCACAGGCTGTCCCGGTCGTCTATTTCGGGAACACCACCGACGCCGAGTTGCTCGTCCGCCGCCAGAAAGAAATGGGGGCGGACACGATCGATGTTGTGCTGGTTCTCGACCCGAGGTCGTCGCAGCAATCGGGGACCGTTCGCGGCATCCCGGTTGTCGCAACCATTGAGGCGCTCACCGATCGGCTACGCCCCCTGGCCGAAGCAGATCGCCTGCCAACGCACATTTTCGTGCCGGCGGGCGTGGATGTGCCGCGTGCCACGCTGCGAGCTGCCTACCTCACCTGTCATGCGTTTGGCATGAGGCTCTATGCGAGTAAGCCGCTCGATGACATGAATTCCAAGCGCGACGGCGATATCATCCGTGTGGCTCGTCCCAAGTTCGCTGACCTTTTTGAGGCGGCCAAGTCGCGCGATGCGAACACCGGTTTCGCCGAACTGGCAGATCGGAGCGTGGCAGTGATCGGCGTTGATCAGCCGTTTGGTCGCGACGTTGCGTTGGCCGTCGCATCGGCCAAGCCGACGAGCCTCGTTATGGCCGGCGACGAAGAAGCAGCGCTTGCCGCGGCCTCGCGCATGGTGCGTCAGCATTTACAGCCGCAGGGCGTCCACATTGCAGCCGGTCTCGGGCGTTGGGGGCAGGGGCTCGCGCTGAAACTCGGTGAGACGAAACCGGCGATTTGCTTCATCCCGATGCTCGTCGCAGATCCGCTGCGGCCGGATCTGAGTGATCAGGCGCTTCTCCGGCGGACCCTCGTTGATTTTGCGCGTACGCTCGACATTGTCCTTTCAAGCGCCCCTGAGATTGTTGTGGTCGTGCTCGATCCGGTGCTTGGGCCAGAGACCGGATTGCGACGCATCTGTCTTGATATCTGCGAACGCATGATCATTGCAGAACAGGCGCGTCAGAAGGCGCTCTGCGTGCCGTTGCGGACAGGACTGGTCTTGTCTGACACGGCGGTCTCCGTCGTTTCCGATGTCCCGGTTTCGAGCAAGCGCCTGTCGCAACTCTTTCACGGGCGACGGCTGGCGGCGTTTCATTCGGCTCAAGTCACCGAAGCGATGATGACAACGCTGGACGCGCTTCGACAATCGGGGCCGGTCAGCGACCTGCTTCTTGGGACGGACGGTGGACTGCCTGTGTCGGCGGCCGAGTTGAAAGCCTGGGCGGACATGGTCGTCGGGACGCCTGTCCAAGCTTCCGCCAGTCCAGCTTCCAACAGTCCAGCTTCGGCCGTAGCGTCAAAGGCCGTGGCCCGGTCAAGTCGCGATGGTGAGGGCGACCCGCAAAATACCGATGCACAAATGCCGATTGCGCCGCTGTTTCGCGCGAGTGAGCAGCCACGTGGCTCCATGCTCCCAGGCCTCTTGAGTGCCTCCGTGGCGTCGGGCGACTATGCTGCCCGAATTGCAGCGATCCACGAGGTCGAATTGGCTTTGTCAGCCGGTCGCGTTGACGATGCCGTCGCAATTGTGCGTGCGCTCGCATCGCCCGAGCGCGCCGATGCGCCAATGGCTTGATCACGGGCGCTGTCTGCTGCGCGCGACACGTTCAGGTGGATCCGCGCTTACGGTGTCGCGAGCGGGCTTTGGGGCGCGCGAGCGTTCTGAAAACCAGCCACACGTCGAAGGCGACCGTCTGCTTGCGAATATAGAGGGCGTCGACGCGCGCCAGTTTGCGCGGTTCGGACATATCAATCCCAAAGACTTGCGCGAGGCCCGTGATCCCCGGTCGCACGTCGTGCACGCCTCGGCAACTGCGCTCTGCGTTCAGCTGGTCTTGAGTTTGCAAACACGGGCGCGGGCCAACGAGGCTCATGTCACCGCGCAGCACGTTGACGAGCTGCGGCACCTCATCAAGCTTGCTCGATCTTAGGAACCGGCCAAGTCGTGTGTAGGCGTTCACGGACACTTCGTGGGTGGGCTTCTGATCTGTCCCAATCCGCATGGTCCGCAGCTTATAGACGGTGAACGGACGTTCGGCGCGTCCAACTCGCTGTTGCCGAAAGATCGCAGGGCCGGCGCTTTCCATTCGAATGGCGATGCAAGTCAGCGCAATCACTGGGAACAGGACAAAAAGGCCGCCTATGGCTGCGACAACGTCGATGGTCCGTTTCAACATGTGCGGCGCGTTTCTTGGGACAAGCGACAGAGCATCGCGTTTCAGGTTGTCCAAGCCGTTGAACAACCGACGTTGTTTGGACGTGGCGTTGGCGAGATGGATACTGCGGCAAGCCTGCTTTTGATGCGAGTCTCTGCGGAGTTTGGAACGTACCGGGTGCCATGAATTTGACGAGTCGAGGTATTCAGACATATCGCGCCTGAGAGAAGGATAGGCGATTGCCATGCGCATTCTTGTGACCGGGGCGGCGGGCTTCATCGGATTCCAGACCGCACGTCGTCTCTTGGCGGCCGGCCACACCGTCGCGGGCCTCGACAACCTCAATGACTATTACTCGCCCGCGATCAAGATGGCGCGGCGCGACGCCCTGCTTGAGCAGTCCGGGTTTTCATTCGAAGCCATCGATCTTTGTGATCGCACCGCTCTGGCCGCGTGGGTTGCGGAGTTTGCGCCCGAAATCATCGTGCATCTCGCGGCGCAGGCAGGTGTCCAATATTCGCTTGTCAATCCGCACGCCTACGCAACAAGCAACGTGGTGGGCTTTCTCAACATTCTCGAATGCGCGCGAACGGCCCCCGATCTGAAACACCTGATTTACGCCTCGTCGAGCTCGGTCTACGGCGCAAACAAGACCTTTCCGTTTTCTGCATCCGACAATGTCGATCACCCCGTGAGCCTCTACGCTGCGACCAAGAAGTCGAACGAGTTGATGGCCCACACCTATGCGCATCTCTACGGTGTGCCGACGACAGGCCTTCGCTTCTTCACCGTGTACGGACCCTGGGGTCGCCCCGATATGGCGTACTGGAAGTTTACGAAAGCCATCCTCGAGGGTGAGCCGATCAAGGTTTTCAACCATGGCAAACACGGCCGCGATCTCACCTACATTGATGACGTGGTGGTCGCGATCGAGCGCCTGTTGACGCACATCCCACAGCCACAAACCGCAGGCCCTGAGACCGCGCAAGACCCATCGACGTCGGATGCGCCTTACCGGATTTTCAACATCGGCAACAATGAACCCGTGGCGTTGATGGACCTGATTGCGCTTATTGAGCGTGCGACCGGGCGAACGGCTGAAAAGCAGATGCTTCCGATGCAGCCAGGTGATCTGGAAAATACATTTGCCGACATTGCGCCTTTACAGGAGGCGATCAATTTTCGTCCTTCGACAGCGATCGGCGATGGGATTGACGCGTTTGTTGCCTGGTATCGTGACGTCGCCGAGCCGCGCGGTTGGTAAGCGTCCGACCGCCGTCACAAGGCGCCGGATTTTGTCTCTGTCATTTTGCGATTGGGAGGTGGGGCGGTCGAACAGACCTGGCCCGCGCGGTGCGATGCCAACGACCACGTTGATCCGATCTAAGCCTGGTTTTTGCAGTCGCATTTCATGCCGCTTCTTGAAACCGTTTGCGCCGCGACCGAACGCACGGTCGTCGCGACACGGTCGTTGCCCGACGCTGGCGAGCAAGCGCGCTTTCTTGCCGAGCTCAACAGAGCTGGGGCGGAGGTCATTGATTTGGACGCGGGCCGCGGCGCGATGACGGTCGGTCGCCAGGCGGCGAGTGCGTTCCAAATGCGAAAGCTCATCCGGGACGTTCAGCCCGATGTTATGCATGCGGTTGGCCAGCACCTGATCGTGCTTGCCGGTGCCGCCATCAGGACACTACCACGTCGCCAGCGTCCGCGTTTCGTGATGCATCTCACGGGGCGTGGCATCTTGGCGACCGCAGACGGGCTTCGGTACCGTGCGATGCAGTCGGCCCTTCGTCAGACCGTGCGCTCGGGCCGAAAGCGCGGCGCACTCCTTCTGGTCGAAAATCAAGACGATGCCAGGGAGGTGGGCGGGCAAGCACCGGACAACAACACGATTTTTTTGTCACCGGGCGCAGGTGTTGATCCAACCGTCTTTGCGCCCGAACCAACGCTTAGCGGTGATGCAGACGCAAGAGCGACAGAACCGACGGCTCAAGCCGCGCATGCCGTTCCGGTCGCTGGCTACGTCGGTCGGATGCTGACGTTTAAGGGTCTGCTCGTTCTGGAAGCGGCCGCGAAGGCGCTCGCGCGCACAGACGCTCCGATCCAAGTTGCCTGTTATGGCCGCGCCGACACAAACCCGCGCGCGATAGCGCCCGATGTGCTTGAGCATTGGAAGCAATCGAACGGCCCGATGGTTTGGCATGGGGCGACGACCGACGTTGCAGCCGTTTGGCGCTCGGTCGATATCGCTGTCTTTCCGACGCTTGGCGGCGAAGGGGTCCCGCGCGCGCTCCTTGAGGCTGCAGCGAGCGCCTGTCCGATTATCGCGAGCGACGTTCCGGGCTGCCGCGATGTCATTATTGACGGCGAAACCGGTCTCTTGGTGCCGCCGGACGATGAACAGGCGTTGATCGAGGCTATGGCCCGATTGCGCGACGATCGCGCACTTGGTCGCCGGTTGGGCAATGCCGCGCGCGCCCGCGTCATCGAGGGGTTTAGCGAGACGGCCGTCCGCGCGATTTATCGTCGGCTGTATGACAAGGCGCTGGGACGGACTTGAGAGACCAAGGGTCAATCAGTCCGCATTGTCAGGCGTCGGCCGACCGATGCTCATATACCGGAAACCCATGCGCACCATTTCTTGCGGGCGATAAATGTTCCGGAGATCGCACAGGATTGGCTGCGCCATGGTCTCTTTTAGACGGCGGAGGTCGAGTGCTCGGAATTCGTTCCACTCGGTGACAATGGCAACAGCATCGGCGTCGGCCGCGCACTCATAAGCATCTTGGCAGAGCGTAATGCCGGAGATGACCTCGGCTGCCTGTTCAGCACCCTCGGGATCGTAACCCCTGACTGTCGCGCCCGCGTCTCGAAGCACTTGGGTGATAGCAATCGATGGGGCATCGCGCATGTCGTCTGTGTTGGGCTTGAATGTCAGCCCGAGCAACGCGATCGTCTTGCCGCGCACATCGCCACCGCACGCCTGGATGATCTTGCGGCCCATTGAGCGTTTGCGTTGGTCGTTGATGGCGACGGTCGCCTCGACGATGCGAACCGGGGTCTCGTAGTCTTGCGCCGTTTTGATGAGCGCCAACGTATCTTTCGGGAAGCAGGAGCCGCCGTACCCGGGTCCGGCGTGTAGGAACTTCGATCCGATCCGGTTATCGAGCCCCATGCCGCGCGCAACCTGCTGGACGTCAGCGCCGACGTGCTCGCAGAGATCCGCCATCTCATTGATGAACGTGATCTTGACTGCCAGAAATGCGTTCGCGGCGTACTTGATCAGCTCGGATGTCCGGCGGCTCGTGACCATGAGCGGACCCTGGTTGAGATAGAGCGGGCGATAGATCTCCTGCATCACCTCCGTCGCGCGCTCGTTCTCAGTTCCGACGACGATCCGGTCCGGCCGCTTGAAGTCTTCGATGGCCGAACCCTCGCGCAGAAACTCGGGGTTTGAGACAACCTGAATGTCGAGGTCCGAGCGTTCATCGCGGACAATCCGTTCGACCTCATCGCCGGTCCCAACGGGAACCGTAGATTTCGTCACCACAACGAGGTCGCGTGTCGCGTGCGCCGCGATCTGTCGAGCCGCTTCGTAGACGTAGGTGAGGTCCGCATGCCCATCGCCGCGTCGGGACGGTGTGCCAACGCCGATAAACACGGCTTCAGCTTCTGCGATCGCTGATTTGAGGTCGGTGGTGAATGTCAGGCGGTCCGCTGCGACGTTGGTTTCGACCAACTGGTCGAGGCCCGGCTCGTAGATCGGCATCTTGCCCGCTTCGAGCATGTCGATTTTCGAGGGGTCGGTGTCGACACAGGTCACCACATGGCCAAAATCGGAGAAGCAGGCGCCTGACACCAGGCCCACGTAGCCCGCACCAACCATCACAATCCGCATGCTTACCTCTCCCGCGCTTCCGGGGCTTTTTGTTGAGGGCGGTGCGGACGCGCGACTGGCAGAATATTGCGCCGCAACCCGGGGAAGCGGTGTCAGAAACAGGGGTGATCTGCAACCCTGATCTGAGTTTCGGGTGTGGGTTGCTCGGGATTGGGATGCGGAAACACGGGCACCGCATCATACGCAGTCTTGAAAAGACCGCGCTCGTCAGGCAGCCGATGAGCGCCACCTCGGGCAGCCGTAAGGCCTGTTGCTACTCCTCGCGGAACGCTCGGTTAAACTGATCGCGGATGGGCTTCATGAGATAAGACATGACCGAGCGATCGCGCGTTCGAACATAGGCTTCGACCGGCATGCCAGGCTTCAAGCGAACCCCCTTCAGCTTGGTTTTGATGTCGGTTTCGTCGATGCGAACGCGGATTTTGTAGTAGCTCTGGCCCGTCCGATCATCGACCATGGCGTTTGGCGAGATCTGTTCCACGGTCCCGATGAAATCAGGAGTTGTGTTGATATTGAACGCCGTCAACTTCAGCGTCGCTTCCTGATCTTTTGAAAGCTGGTCGATATCGGGGGGCGCCACCCGGGCCTCAACCACGAGGCGGTCGACGCTTGGCACGATCTGCATCAGGACATCACCGGCGCGAACGACGCCGCGGACCGTGTCGACTTTTGACTCGTGCACCATGCCAGAGACGGGCGCTGTGATTTCGATTTGCGCCAACTCGTCTTCCGCCGACACTTGTCGCTCGACAAACTCACCGATCTGCGCCTGCACATCCCTAAGTTGGCTTGCAACCTCGCTTGCGAGGTCCTGGTCGATCTGAATGAGCTGAAGCCGGGTCTCTGAGATTTGGGATTCGACCCGAGCAATTGTCGTCCCGAGGTTGCCGAATTCGCCCTCGACCCGGGTCTGTTCGCGCTCAAGGGACGTGTACTTCGAGATCGGCATCAAGCCGTTTTTGAACAGACGACGTGCGCCGGTCAGCTCCGTTGCAACCAACTTCAGTTCTCGCTTCTTTGCGGTCTCCTGGCTGCGCAGCCCCTCAATGACTTTTTTCAGCTGCTGGACCCGGAGCCGGAGCTGTTCCTTCTGGCCTTCGCGTGCGGTGCGACGCAACTCAAAGAGACGCGTTTCGCCGCGCATGGCGGTGCTCGCGATTGGGCTTCTCGCTCGGATCGAAAGCTCAGGTGGGAAAATAATCTTCTCGAGACCATCGCGCTCGGCTTCAAGACGAGCGTGACGTGCGCGTAATTCTGAAAGCCGCTTCGTCACCATGGCGAGGCGTGTTTCGGTCTGTGTCGCATTCAACCGGACGAGGACATCGCCAGCTTTCACCACGTCGCCATTGCGCGCGAGAATTTCACCCACGCGGCCGCCAGCCTGATGTTGGATTTTCTTCGTGTTGCCTTCAACGACGAGGCTGCCCTGTGCGATGATGGCGCCTGAGATCTCGGTTGACGACGCCCAACCTCCAACGCCCGCGATCAGAACGAGCACCGTCGACATGCCGACAATCTGCAGGCGCCGAAATGATGGGACCAGGACGGACGATGCGGTCTTCATGAATTGCGTTCCTTGTCTTCCGCGCGCGGTGGCTCGGTGTCTCGTTCCGTCTCTGGATTAGATCCGGGCTCGGGCTTGGGACGAGCCACACCCTCGGGTGTGTCCTGCTCGGGTGCTCCCCCGTCTGTCCTTAGCGTTTTCAAACCCTGAAATTGAACGCTTTGTCGACCGGGAAGCCCGCCATTCGGTTTCGACGGAGCCTCGCGCCCAGTGGCCTGTACGGAGCCGTTTTCGCTCGTTGGGGCGTTGTCCTGTCCATTTTTCGCCCCGTTCAGCGGTGTTTGCGATGGTGGGGATCCGTTGGCTGACGGTGTTTCTTGTGGCGTGGCCGAACGTGCCGCGCTGTTGCCAGCTCCGGTCTGGCCGTTCCTCTTGTGACCAACTTCCGTCGGTTTCGCCGCCGCTTGTCGTTCCGCTTGAATGTATTTTGCGACGAGTTCGCGAACCTCATCGCGTGGTCCGAATTTGAGCATACGCCCCTTCGCCATCCCGACCGCCAAGTTGCAGGCTTCGACCGCGGTCCGTCGGTGAGCAATGATCAGGCTGATCGCGCCTTGCTGGCGGAGCGCCCGAATGGCGCGGTTGAGTGCGGCCTCGCCAAAGCCATCCAAGTTCGAATAGGGCTCGTCGAGGATGACCAGAAACGGGTCCTTGTATAGCGCGCGACCGAGGCCGATGCGCTGGGCTTGACCATCGGACAATGCAGTTGCGGGTCGGTCGTAGCCACCGGGCAGACTGCGAACAAGATCATCAATGCCGGCGAGACGGGCGGCCTTGAAGATGGCCTCGTCGTCCGGATTGGGATCAAACCGGCAGATGTTGTCCCGGATGC
>JBCBWG010000042.1:0-17943 GCA_039817205.1 Pseudomonadota bacterium | reverse complement strand
ATGCCAGCTGGGCGATTGCCGGGCCGGTAGACACGAAACGGCAGACCGAGTATCCCCCGCGAGCTTTGCTCGCATGCGCAGCAGCGCGGGGATGTTCGTACATGTCCATCAGGATCAGCGTGCAGCTGGTCAGGACATACCAGATTGAGTGCGGGAGATCGAAATGGACGACGTTGCGACCAAGATCATCGAGATCTTGAAAAAGCACATGAAGGAGCCGCGCGACGATATTTCGTTGGAGACGGAATTGACGGATCTCTCGATCGAGAGCCTGGACCTTGCGATGATCGTGTTCGACATCGAAGACAGCTTCCAGATCGAAATTCCTTACAATGCGAACGAAGAAGGCGCCGACTTCAAGACGGTCGGTTCGGTCGTCGACAAGGTCAAAGAGCTGATCGCATCATCGCAGTCGGGGGCTGCAAGCGCGAGCGCTTAAGTTTGCGTTCGCACGCTTGGCTCGGACCAACGAACGCTGGCTCCGGCTCACATGAGTGTGCGCCCTATTGTGTCGTATTGGCGGGCGATGCTCGCGCACCGGCGCCAAGAGCGCGTTGGAACTGATCGGGGCGGGAGCGGGTTGAGCTTGGTGCTGCTCGCTGTGACGCCTTGGCTTTCAACCTCGTATTGCAATTGAACACTCGCTCGAAATAGCGCGCCCTGCGGTCATCGCGCGCCACCAACCAGGATCAGCCAGATGTCGGATACCAGCGGGAAGCGTCGCGTCGTCATAACGGGTATGGGCGCGGTGACCCCGATCGGCCAAACCGTCGATGAGCTGTGGGACGGCGTTCAGGCCGGTCGCAGCGGCGTGAGCGACCTCGGGGGCTTCCCGCTTGATGATCTGAAGATCCTGATCGCAGCCCAAATCAAGGACTTCGATCATAAGGCCCGACTGAGGCACTTCGAGCGCGACAAGATCATTCTCCATGCGGATCGCTACTCGTGGTTCGCAGCGGCTGCCGCCGACGAGGCGATGAAAATGTCGGGTCTCGAGATCCCGGTCGCAGACCCCTACAGGGCTGCCTGCATCATCGGTTCGGGCGCCGGTGGTCTCGTGACCTACGAAACCGCCTACCGCGACCTCTTCATCCACAACAAGCGGGCCACGCACCCGCTGACCTTGCTGCGAATTATCGGGTCCTCGGCTTCCGCCCACGTTGGCATTGAGTTCGGTGTGCGTGGTCCGACGTTTGCGACATGTTCGGCGTGCTCGACCGCGACCCACGCGATCATTTCCGGCCTCGATTATATCCGTCGCGACATGGTCGACGTTGCGATCGTCGGTGCATCGGAATCGGTCATTAACTACGGCACCATGAAAGCATGGCAGGCGCTCCATGTGCTGTCGCCCGACGGTTGCCGTCCGTTCTCAAAAGATCGCAACGGGACCGTTCTCAGTGAAGGCGCTGGTATTCTCATCCTCGAAGAGTACGAGCATGCCAAACGGCGCGGCGCGACGATCCTTGCTGAGCTGGTTGGATCGGGCATGACGTCGGATGCCAAGGACATGGTCAATCCGGGTGTCGAAGGTCCACGCGAAGCCATGCGTATGGCGCTGGCGGATGCCGATATCGCGCCCGAGCAAATTGATTACTTGAACGCACACGGGACGGCGACTGCGATCAACGACAAAAACGAGACGAACGCGGTCAAGGAAGTGTTTGGCGATCACGCGTACAAACTTGCGATTTCGTCGACCAAGTCCATGCACGGACATCCGCTTGGTGCCGGTGGTGGGATCGAGGCTGTGCTCTCGATTAAGGCGATGAACGAGAACTGGGTGCCACCGACGATGGGTCTGAACGAGCCCGATCCGGAATGTGACCTGGACTACGTGCCGAATGCCGGTCGCCCGCGCGAGGTGACGCACGCGATGTCGAACTCGTTTGCGTTCGGCGGTTTGAACAGTGTGTTGGTCTTTGGCCCAGCGCCCGCCGGCTCCTAACCGCCGGGCATTAAACGCGCGCCATTCCGGCTTCGTCCAAAGTGGTCTATGGTTCGGCGATGCCGACGAATTTCCTCAGGAAACGTCCGTCCGTTCAGGGCCGTGTTACGCGACCCGATGTGCCGGTTGCCGATCGAGTTGTCTGGCTCCAAGTCGGCGCGGCCGGTCTTGCCATAAAACTCCATGCGACTGAGACGGCGGATCGAATTTGGCACGCGCTTCCGCTCCACTCGATTGTTGAGACCTGGGGTGAGAGCTTGCACTTCGAGATCCCGCTGAGGATCGGTCGCGACCGCACGGCCCGCATCAATGGCCGCGCTGGTGAGGTCTATTATTGGATCGACGACGAGCGCATTGTCCTGCCCTGGGGCCCGACACCTATTTCGCGGGACCATGAAATTCGATTGATGCGCCCGTGCAACGTTTGGGGCGAGGTCATCGGCAATGCGCGCATGTTCGAAGGGCTTGTGCCGGGTCCAAAGTGCGCCCTGACACGCGCTGCGAAGAAGAGCTGAGCGTCCAGAACAGACGGCGGTCACCAAAGCTGGGACGTTTTCTTGGGATTGCACAACGGCGCGAGTGGTAGGCCGGGCAGGACTTGAACCTGCAACCAGACGGTTATGAGCCGTCGGCTCTAACCAATTGAGCTACCGGCCCGCGCCCGAAGACGATTGGATCGGCCTCGGTGGTGGGATGCGTTCTATAGCAGCCGACCGAACCCCGTCCAATCGTTTGCGTGGCCCCCTTCGGGCTTGGTTCCGTCGCAATCCTCTGAGCTATTCCGCACCATGAGGAAGAAGACGATGCGGCCTTGGTGCAAAGGCCTGTTCGCGCTGGTGGCGGTTGCGCTGGTCGCGGGCTTTTCGATGGGATCGGCGATGGCTGACGACGACGCCAGACGGATTACGATCAGAGGCAGCGGCACTGTGACGGCCGAGCCGGATCGCGCCACCTTTTCGGTGGGCGTTGTCACTGAAGCGGCAACGGCGCGCGACGCGCTCGATGCCAACACGCGCGATATGCAGAACCTGATCGATGGTCTCAAAGCGATCGGCATTCGGACAGAGGACCTGCAAACGAGTTCGTTCTCTATCAATCCGCGGTATGAGCGTTCAAAAGCGCGGGCGCCGCGCATTGATGGCTTCGAAGTGCGCAACACGCTTCTCATCCTGATTACCGATCTCGAGAAGTTGGGCGAGGTTCTCGATCGCGCAACGTCACTCGGTGCCAACCAATTCGGCGGACTGTCGTTCTCGGTGAGCGGCGCGGATGCCCGGCTGGACGAAGCGCGCGCCGAGGCGATCGCCGACGCCCGGCGGAAGGCTGAGATTTACGTGAAGGCCGCTGGCAGCAAACTAAAGCGCGTGCTTTCCATCAGCGAGCAAGGTCACTCGAGCGGTCCTCGGCCGATGGTTGCCGAAATGGTCCGTTCAAGCCGAGCGTCCGTCCCGATCGAAACCGGCGAGACCGTCTTGAGTGTGTCTGTCACCGTGGTTTGGGAAATCGAGTGACGCCACGATTTGCTCAGTTTGGCCGGGACGCCGGTTCGGTTCAGAGATCTTCCGGATACCTGAGCTGCGTTCCGTTCGCGTCGAAGTCGGCTGCGACGGCTTTCATGACGAGTGGGGCAACAGCTTCCGGCGCGGTCAAAATGCCGGGGTTCTCGCCTGGATAAGCGCGCGCTCTGAGTTCGGTTCGGACAGGGCCCGGATCAATCAGATTGACCCGAACGGACGCATTCTCGACCTCTTGAGCGTACGTTTTGGCCAACGCCTCCAAACCTGCTTTTGACGTTGCATAGGGTGCCCAGTACGCCCGCTTTGCCTCAGCCGCTGCCGCTGTCATGAACACCACGCGTCCAGCGTCGGAGGCTCGAAGCAGCGGATCAAGCGTTCTCAGCAGCAGCCAGTTGGCGGTCGTGTTCACGGCCATCACATCCTGCCAGTCGCTGGCCTTGATGTGGTTGAGCGGCGACAAGGGTCCGAGGATCGCAGCGTTACCAACGAAGATATCAAGTTTCTTCCAGCGCGCGTAAATCGACGGACCGAGCAGGTCGATCTTCTCGGCGTCTTTCAGGTCAAATTGAACGAGCGTCGCCGTTCCGCCCTGGCGCTGGATTTCGTCGTCGAGGTCTTCGAGCGCCGACTGGCGACGGGCGCAGGCAATGACATGTGCGCCAGCCTTGCTCAGTGCGAGCGCGACGGCACGCCCAATTCCGCGCGATGCGCCCGTGACCAAGGCGACCCGGTTCGTCAATGATGGCACGGTCATGGAGCACGTCTCTGGGAAAGTCTTTGGGAACGTCCTGGGTGCGGATACGGTCGGCTTATGTGGAGGCGGCAGACGTCATTGAGCGGCCGGTTGGGGCTTGGCCTTTTCAATCATGATCTCCGCGCCCTCTTTCGCCCGCTCATAGAGCCGCGTGCCTGCCTGTTTCGCGCGCTCAAGCATCGGTCGGGCGCGTTCCCGTGCTTTCTCGGACAAATCGGTCAGTCGTGCAACGCCGGAGGACGACAGCTGCTTGGTCCGTTTGATCAGCCGGGCAAACAGCGGCGCGCGGGGCAGAAGTTCCTGGGGTCTGAGCCTCTGGACGATGTCGATCCGCGCGCCATGCTCACGGCGGGCTCTGGCGTCGGCAATGGCCTCTTCAGCGCCTGTGAAAACGACAAGCGGTGTGCAGGCGGTAATGACCTTGCGCCCAGAGCGGAGCCAGCGAGCATTGGTGACCTGGGTTTCTTGCGCGAAATAGATCGGCTGGCCGTCAACGGTTTGGCTCAGGATCACGCGGTCAACGATGGGCACCATGTGGCCGCCGAGGTCCTGCACCAACCGAAACCGGGCGTTGTTCGGGTCTGGGAACTGAACAAAGAATGCGACGCCGCCGGGCGTTTCGAGTGCACGCTGGATTGCGGATTCCGTCGACTTCGCGATGAAGACATCCTGGGCCTGCCCGAGGCCGTTCGGATCGATCTCTTGCAGGTATCGAAACGTGTTGGTGCTGCCCGAGGTATCGGGAGGAAGGAAGAAATTGAGCTGGCTCGCGAACACGGCCAGTTCCCCGTACTTCCGGATGTCCTTTTCCTTTGTGACGGCGAACACGCATTCGCGCACGTCGTCGGATCGCACCCGCTTGAAGACCTGGCGCCCACCGTAGGCATTAGCTTTCAGCGCAAAGACATCGAGTTGGCCATAGCCAAACGCTCGCGGGTCGTTCGCGACGCGGCCCATGTTGTCAGCGGTGCCATTGCTCGGCCGGCAGGACAGGTCGACGTTGCGACGCTTTAAAGCCGACGCGAGCGCTGGACAAAAATGGCTGTGGTAGGCACCAGCCTCGCCGCCCGTGAACGCGGGTTGGGCCGTTGCAGGGATCGCCGACGCGCTGACGACGACGGCTGCTCCGATGGCTGCAAGCATCAACTGAGCCCGACAGCTCAATCTGTGTTTATGGTTGGCACGCTGCAGAAACGATGGTTGGGTCATGGCGCGGCTCTCACTTCGATTTCGTCCGACGGGATCTCCAGGGTCGATGATGTGTGGCGGGATCGCCCCCGGCCCCCGCCCTGGAATTGCCCTGGAATTGCCCTGGGACCGCAATTCGGTCCGGTCAGCCAAATATCACTTCTGTAGCGAATGCCCAAAAGATTGACGCCCCCTTAGTACGATACGGGGTGCCCAGACCGTGCCCGTACCGTAGATGGTCAACCGCGTTTCGCCGCCCTGACAGCAACGCAAACACTGGAAGATCGCGTCGTGCTTCAGCGGACCTCAGCAAGCAGCGAAAGCTGTTTCGCTGGCAGCGTCTGGTTGCCGTTCAGATCGGTCAGTGGCGTCGGATAGTCATCGGTAAAGCAGTGGTCGGTGAACTGCGGGTTCGCGTTGTTGCGCCCCTGGTGCCCCATAGCGCGATAGAGACCGTCGACGCTCAAAAACCCGAGCGAGTCTGCGCCCATGAAGGCACGCATCTCTTCGTTGTTGCGGGTTGCCGCCAGCAGTTCGTCACGCGTTGGCGTGTCGATGCCGTAGTAATCGCCGTATTTGATTTCGGGGCAGGCGCTTCTCATGTGGACTTCAGCCGCACCGGCATCTCGCATCATGCCGACAAGCTTTTCAGATGTTGTGCCACGGACGATGCTGTCATCGATGAGGACGATGCGTTTGCCTCTAATGATTGCGCTGTTGGCGGCCAGCTTCAGCTTCACGCCCAGACGACGGATCGGCTGAGCTGGCTCAATAAAGGTGCGCTTGCTGTAGCTCGACCGGATGATCCCGAGTTCGAACGGCAGCCCGGATTGTGATGCGAAGCCGAGCGCTGCCGGCACGCCTGAGTCTGGGACTGGGACGACCATGTCGACGTCGGCTGGCCATTCCTTGGCAAGTTCCACACCCATGCGTTTGCGCGCCTCGTAGACGCTCGTCCCGCCGACCACGGAATCGGGTCGCGCGAAGTAGATGTACTCAAAGATGCAGGGCCGTGCGGTTCGAGGTGGGAAGGGGCGGTGGCTCTCAATGCTGTCTTCGCGGATGACCACGACTTCACCGTTGTCGATCTCGCGGACGAACGACGCGCCCATGATGTCGAGCGCGCATGTCTCGGACGCGAGCACGTAGCCGCCATCCTTGCGACCAAGAACCAGAGGACGGATCCCGATCGGATCGCGCGCGCCGATCATGGCATCTTCAGTGATCGCGACGAGTGCATAGGCGCCTTCAATCGCACGAAGCGCCTCGATGAACCGCTCGACGAAGCGCGTTCGCTTGGACCGCGCGACCAGATGCAGGATCACTTCCGTATCCGACGTCGACTGGTAGATCGCGCCGTCGTTTATCAGGTCTTGTTGGATGGTCTTGGCGTTTGTCAGATTGCCGTTGTGGGCAACAGCCATACCCCCTTCGCTCAGGTGGGCAAAAAGCGGCTGAACGTTTCGGATTGTCTTGCCACCGGCCGTCGAATACCGGTTGTGGCCCATGGCCATGCGGCCGCGCAAACGCTCGATGACGGCTGGCTCGTTCAAGTTGTCGCCGACAAGACCGAAGCGCCGCTCTGAATGAAATCGCTCGCCATCGTAGCTGACGAGGCCACAGGCTTCCTGGCCGCGGTGCTGGAGCGCATGCAACGCGAGCGCTGCGTGAGCTGATGCATCGTCGACCCCGAAAACGCCAACGACGCCGCATTCTTCATGCAAGGCGTCGTCGTCGGGGTCAAAAACTGTGTGTTCCGTATTTGATGGATGGCCATCGCGATGCTGCCATCGTGGCGGCGGCCGATGGGATCCTGAGCGGGTTGGCGGAAGGGATTGCTGGGTCATTGCAAACTGCCCTCTGTCGTGCGCCGCGTACCCACCCGAAACGGATTGGCGATCTCATCAGACCGATGCGACAACGCGTTGTGACAGATATATGAAGTCCACCTCAATTCAAGCGCTGATCCGGGTCTCTTTTGGAAGACTGACAACAACATGTTTCGGCAAACGTTGAAAAACGCGCGTTTGCTCGGTCGCGCTGTCTAAGTTCTGGATCAGGAATTGTTCGAACCCAGCCCCGGTCGAGCGCAGCATCCCGCCGGAGAACGACTGGCTGATCCAGGCTGGCGCCGGTTGAGCAGCGGTCGGGGGATTGAGTTTTTCGTAGCCAAGGAACGGGATCATCACCAGGATGAAGCCGCGCGCGACGCCGAACAGAAAGCCAAACACGCGGTCAAACAGCCCAACGCGGCTATCGAGTACACCCTCGGATAGGCGCGAGGTCACGAGGTGAACGACCACCAGCACGATGAAAAATAACAGTGCTCCAAGAATGATCTGGACGATGATGGGTTGAAGGCCAATCTGCCCCGCAACATCGTCGGCGAGCGCCTTCTGGAACAACACGAAGTACAGCACCGCACCGGCTGCCAGAAGCCAGGAGAGGATCGATAAGATCTCGCGCGTAAATCCGCGGTACATGGCAAGAAGTGCTGAGAGTAAGCATACGGCAACGAGGACAATATCGAGGATTGAAAAAGATCCCACCATGCGCGCTGCCGTCCGTACCTAATCTCAATTCAGCGCTGGTCTGACCCTGCGCATTCCAACCGTTTCGGTCGCCCCGTGTGTGTCAGTCGCACGGGGCCAATCGGCCCGCAAGGTCTTTCAAATGACCAAGCCGCTGCATTCTGATCTCAAGATCGTTCATCTCGAAGTCGCCAGCCGTCGGCAGCACGGCACTTTTAAAGCCAAGCTTTTCGGCTTCCTTGAGACGGGTGATCGTGTGTGCGGCAGGCCGGAGCCCACCGGATAAACTTAGTTCGCCGAACAAGACCTGATCCACAGGCAATGGCTTGCCGCGTTGGGCCGACAGAAGGGCAGCCGCAGCTGCGAGATCTGCGGCGGGTTCCGTGACCTTCATGCCGCCTGCCACGTTCAGATAAACATCGTGCTGAGCAAACGAGACGCCGCAACGGGCATCAAGCACGGCGAGGATCATTGCTAGCCGGTTCTGGTCCCACCCCACGACCGCGCGCCGCGGCGTGCCCAGCGCAGAGGGTGCGACAAGCGCCTGAATTTCGACAAGCAGCGGCCGGGTGCCTTCGACGCCCGCAAAGACCGCGGCACCAGGACTATCCGGATCGCGGTCGCCTAGAAACAGCTCGGACGGGTTGGCGACGACCTGCAACCCCGATTGCGCCATTTCAAAAACGCCGATTTCATCCGCGGGGCCGAAGCGGTTTTTGACGGCGCGCAGGATGCGATACGGGTTGCCGCGATCGCCCTCAAAGTAGAGCACCGTATCGACCATGTGCTCGACGACTTTGGGGCCGGCGATATTCCCATCTTTGGTGACGTGGCCAACCAGCAGCATCGCGGAGCCAGCCGTTTTCGCGAAGCGGATGAGGCTCTGCGTGGCCGCCCGGACTTGGCCAACGCTGCCGGGTGCGCTGTCGACGGCATCCGCCCAAAGGGTCTGAATACTGTCGATCACGACGAAGTCCGGCCGCCGCCCGCTGCTGAGTGTCGCCAAAATGTTCGAGAGGTTGGTTTCGCCTGCAAGTCCGACATCAGAGTCCGCAAGCCCAAGGCGCCGCGCGCGCAGACGTACCTGCCCGACCGCCTCTTCGCCCGAGAAATAAACGGCCGTCTTGCCTTGTTCGGCGATCGCAGCTGCGACTTGCAACAGGAGCGTGGATTTGCCGATGCCCGGTTCGCCGCCAATGAGCGTTGCAGAGCCCGGCACAACCCCGCCGCCTGTCACCCGATCTAATTCGCTGATGCCGGTTCCGAGGCGTGGGGCCTCCGCGTCTTCGCCCTGAAGCGATTGCAGCGTGACGGCGCGACCCTTGGAGTTCGCGTTCAGGCCGGAGCCCGGTGCAGCGATGGCGTTGGTCGCTTCTTCAAGCGTATTCCACTCGCCGCACTCAGGGCACTTGCCGACCCATTTTGTCGATGTGGCCCCGCAATTGGCGCAGACATAAAGCGACTTCGGAACCTTCGCCATCTCAGCCCTCCAAGCTGTAGAGCTGATCGCCTTCGACAGTCCAACCGACCCGTGCTGCCCGCGTTCCAATACCGGTCAAAAGCTCATAGCCGATTGTCCCGCAAATATCGGCCAGGTCATCAACGGATTGGTTCACGCCGAAGAGCTCGGCCCAGTCGCCTTCGGACACATCGCCATCGGGAATGTCGGTGACGTCGGCGGTGATCAGGTCCATCGAAACGCGGCCAACGATCGGGGCTGGCTGCCCGGCGATCCAGACCCGCGGGCGATCAGCTTTCGGCGCGTTGCCGAGTGCGCGCTCGTAGCCGTCGGCATATCCGGTCGCGATTGTCGCCACGCGGGTGTCGCGCTGGGCGACGAAGCGGGCGCCGTAGCCGACCGATGCTCCGAACGGGATTGTGCGAACCTGAAGAATGCGTCCGTGCAGCCCAACGGCTGGCTGCATCGGATTTGCGACATCGTTGACGGCCCGCGCGCCGTAGAGAGAGATCCCCGGACGCACAAGGTCGAGGTGATACTCAGGGCCGTGGAAGATCGCGGCTGAGTTCGCAAAGCTCGCGGGCGCGGTTGGCAGCTTTGCACGAAGAGCATTGAAGCGCGCGAGCTGTTCGGCGGTCATCGGGTTTGCGAGATCATCGGCACAGGCCGGATGTGATACGACCAGCGAAAGCGCGAAAGCCTCAAACAGGTCTGTGCGTTCTGCGATGCTCGGGATCTCCTCCGGTGTGAGTCCGAGCCGCGACATGCCGGTGTCGATGTGAACGGCGGCCGGTTTGCGCGCGCCGAGGGCTTTGCAGTGGTGAGCCCAGGCTTCTATTTGCGCCCGCGTCGACAGAACGGGTTGGATACCTGCCATGTATTCGTTTGCACGGTCCGGGATCAGGCCATCGAGGACGAAGATATCGGCGTGGTTGGCGACCGGTCCGAGCGCAATCGCCTCGTCAATGGCTGCCACGAAAAACGCATCGCATCCGATGGCGGCGAGGCCCTCGGCCAGCACCTTTGCATCGCGGCGGCCAATGCCGTAGGCGCCGGCCTTGATGACCGCGGCACATCTTGCAGGCGCCACGCGCTCCGAAAGTGCGCGCCAATTTTCGGCAACCGCCGCGAGATCCACCGTTCGCACCGCGCGCGCCCCACGCACCGTCTCCGGCGCCAACCGCGGCCCGTCGAGGCGAACAGTGCGATCGTCGAGCATTTTCATGCGGTTGGGCGCCGAGCGGTCTGTCATGCGATCACTCTCCGTAATCAGGCATCCGGTCTTCGCGAGCCAAATTTCCAAACCGCGTGTATTGCGGCTCGAATGCCAGCTGGACCGCACCCACCGGTCCGTGTCTCTGCTTACCGACGATGACTTCGGCCTTGCCTTCGACCAGCTGCATCTTCGCCATCCAGTCGGTGAACTCCGGCGTGCCCTCGGTCGGCTTGGTCCGCTCAACATAGTACTCTTCGCGGAAGACGAACATCACAACGTCGGCGTCCTGCTCGATCGAGCCCGATTCGCGAAGGTCGGAGAGTTGCGGGCGCTTGTCCTCGCGCTGCTCGACCTGACGCGAAAGCTGAGAGAGCGCGATAATCGGCACCTCAAGCTCTTTCGCGAGCGCCTTGAGACCGGTTGTGATCTCGGTCAGCTCTTGCACGCGGTTGCCCGCGCTTTTGGCCGAACCGGACAGCAGTTGGAGATAGTCGACGATCAGCAGATCGAGGCCACGTTGCCGTTTCAGTCGCCGGGCTCTCGCAGCCAGCTGCGCAATCGAAATACCGCCTGTTTGGTCGATGAAGAGTGGGGCCTCCGACATGACCTTGCTGACTTCGACAAGACGACGGAATTCTGTTTCCGAAATCATGCCACGCCGGATTTTTTCCGATGAGATTTCGGATTGCTCGGCGAGGATACGGGTGGCCAACTGTTCGGCCGCCATCTCAAGAGAGAAGAAGCCGACGATGCCGCCATCGACCGACTTTTTCGACCCGTCCGGCTGGACTTCCGCCCGATAGGCCTTCGCGACGTTGTAGGCGATATTCGTGACGAGCGCGGTTTTACCCATCGACGGTCGTCCGGCAAGAATGATCAAGTCGGACCGCTGCAGACCGCCCATGCGGTTGTCGAGATCCATGAGGCCGGTCGAAAGACCCGACAGGTGCCCGTCGCGCTGGAACGCGGCGTTTGCCATCTCGATCGCATCGCCAAGCGCATCGCCGAAGCCCTGGAACCCGCCGCCGTACTTGCCCTGTTCGGCGAGGCTATAGAGTGCAGATTCCGCCGTTTCGATTTGTGCCTGTGGCGGCATGTCGACCGGGCTATCGTAAGCGGTGCTGACAAGATCGCTGCCGACCGAAATGAGCATGCGCCGGACGGAGAGATCATAGATCGTGCGCCCGTAGTCCGTTGCGTTGACGACGGTGGTCGCTTTCGCGGCAAGCCGCGCCAAATACTTCGGCACGGTCACGTCGCCATCGATCGCGTCGTAGTGCTCGAAGAACGTGCGCAAGGTGACCGGCGTTGCTTTCTTGCCGGCATGGATGAGCTTGCCCGAAACCTCGAAGATGTCCCGGTGCAGGCCTTCGTAGAAGTGTTCCGGCTGCAGAAAGCTTGAGACGCGATCGAGCGCCTCGTTGTTGATCAGGATCGCACCGAGCAAGGCCTGCTCCGCATCGATGTTCTGCGGCGGCTGTCGGTAGTCGAGTGGCTCCGAGGCTTCGGCCTGCGCGCGAAGATCGTCGGACGGGATGCGGCTTGGTTCGGTCATGTCCGATGGACTAGGTGAGTCGCAGCGGCGTGACGTACGTCAAGAGCCGTCGCCGTCCGAACTATGCTTGCTATTCACAGACCGAGACAATTTCGATTGCCGTGTGCGCGAATCGGACGAGCGATCGGATCGCTCGACGACTTTTCAGAGACCGTTGATCGCGCGCCAAACTTTCTCTGGCGTCAGCGGCATGTCGATATGGCGGACGCCGTACTCTTTGAGCGCATTCAGTGTGGCGTTCACGATCGCTGGCGGGGCGCCGCAACAACCAGCCTCGCCCGCGCCCTTTACGCCGAGCGGATTGTGCGTTGTTGGCGCCTCTTCATAGTAGGCAACGGTCAGCGGCGGCAGGTCATCCGCGCGCGGCACGCAGTAGTCCATGAACGAGCCTGTGATGAGCTGCCCACTGTCCGGATCGTAAACGACCTCCTCGAAGAGCGCCTGACCCAGGCCTTGCGCGACGCCGCCCATAACCTGCCCGTCGCAGAGGAGTTGGTTGACGATGGTGCCGAAGTCATCAACGGCCCAGAAGCCCACCACGGCGATCTGGCCTGTGTCGGGGTCAACCTCCACCTCGGCTGCGTGCACGCCGTTTGGCACGGTAATTTTCTCGCGTTCGTAGACGGCTGTCACGTCGAGGCCGTCCTCGGCCATGTCCGGTGGAAGGCGGGTCGGGTCGCTTGCCTGTTGCAACAGGTCATTCGCCGAAACAGCTTGACCGGTCTTGGTGTCGCGCGCCTCGCCCTGTTCCAATGCGATATCCTCGGGCGTCGAATTCAACACGTGTGCTGCAAACGCCTTCAGGTTTGCCGCAAACAGATCGCCCGCATCGCGCACGGCATTGCCGCCGATTTCGGTGCCGCGAGACCCACCGTGTCCGCCACCGATGGCGGTCGCATCGGTATCGGCTTGGCGAAATGCGATTCGGTCCATTGGAATGCCTGAGCGGTCAGACAGGATTTGCGCAAAGACCGTTTCGTGGCTCATGCCCGTTGAGTGGCTGCCAACACTCAGCGTGACGCCACCATCATCGTCGACCGTGACACGCGCTTCTTCTTTCGGCATGCCCCCGCTGCACTCAAGGTATGGCGCGATCGCAATGCCCCGTCGGCGGCCTTGCTGGCGGGCTGCGTCGGCGCGTTGAGGAAACGATGCGAAGTCAGCGAGTTCAAGCGTGTCGTCGAGCAGGCGCTCAAAGTCACCGCTGTCGATCAGAAGCCCCATCGGGGTTTTCCAAGGCAGGGCCGTCGGCGGGATCAGGTTTCGACGGCGCAGGTCGACGGGATCGAAGCCAAGTTCTGCCGCTGCATAATCAATAATGCGCTCGATATGAAAACTCGCTTCGGGGCGGCCGGCGCCGCGGTAGGGGTCGGTTTGGGACGTGTTCGTGAAGACCGCCTCGGCTTCGTAAAGCATCGCCTCGATCGCGTACGGTCCGCCTTGCGTGCGCGCCGATCCCATCGTCGGCGTAAATGGTCCGATGGTGCCGCACCACGCGCCGACGTTGCCGGTCGTCGAGACTTTCAGAGCTTGGAAGCGGCCGTCGGCATTGAGCGCGAGCGAGACGGTTGAGACCTGATCGCGGCCGTGCGTGTCGGTGAGAAACGCCTCCGAGCGATCCGCGACCCAGCGCACCGGGCGACCAATCGTGCGTGCCGCATGAAGGGCAAGTGCCGGTTCGGCATAGACAGAATTTTTGCCGCCAAACCCACCGCCAACGTCCGGGGCAACGTGTCGGACTTTCTCCGGGTCGAGGTTCAGAATGGACTGAGCGATGATCTCGCGGTTGGCGTGGATGTTCTGCGAAGAGTTCCAGAGCGTGTAGCCGTCTGAGGCCGCATCGTAATGGGCAACGCAGCCGCGCGGCTCCATTGGCGCAGCCGTCACGCGGTTGTTGCGGATATCGAGTGTGACCACGTGGTCAGCCGACGCCATGGCGACCTCGACGGCGTCGCGGTTGCCAAGTTCGAAATCGAGACAGATGTTGCCCTCGATATCCGTCCAGATCTTCGGCGCACCGGCCGCACGGGCCGCCGTCTGCTCGACGACGGTTGGCAGCTCTTCGAAATCAATCTCAATGAGTTCGCAGGCATCCAAAGCCTGCTGTTTGGTCTCAGCAACAACAAAGGCAATCGCTTCGCCCGCATGGTGGATCGTGTCGACCGCGAGGCAGTGGCGGGTCGGCTCGTTGAACGGGCGACCGTCGCGAAACTTGCGGACCACCGACTTGGTCGGAACGGGTCCGTAACCGTTCGCCACCCAGTCCTCACCGGTCATAACGAGAAGAACGCCCGTCGCCGCCCGTGCGGCTTCAACGTCAAGGTGCGTGATCTTTGCGTGTGCGACGGGTGAACGAAAGACAACCGCCTCGGCTTGGGCTGGCAGGCGAATATCGTCGACGTACCGTCCCTCACCGGTCAAAAACCGCAAATCTTCAACGCGCGTGACGTCCGTGCCAATCTTGACGATCTGGTTCATGTGTACTGCTCAGCGAATGTGGGTTGCGCCCGCGCGTCGCAACGGTCGGAAGGTTCGACCGTCTGCGTCGCCAAATTGCATGCAATTGGATACAATCTTCTGACCCAAATGGAAATGCGCCCTAATGGACCGTTCTCTCAACCTAACTACGTTCCTGACCGAGGTGTTCGATCGCGCTGTTGCAGCGGCCGATCCGGCAATATGTTTGGCGCGTCATCTGCCCGAGCGGCCGAAGGGGCGGACGGTCGTGGTTGGCGGAGGCAAGGCGGCCGGTGCTATGGCCCGCGCGCTTGAAGCCGCATGGGACGGCCCGCTCGAAGGCGTGGTCGTCACACGATACGACCATGCCGTACCGACAGAGCGGATCCGGGTCATTGAGGCCGCTCATCCCGTCCCGGACGCGGCGGGGCTCGGGGGAGCATCTGAAGTTTTGCAGACGGTCACAGGCCTCACAGCCGATGATCTCGTCATTTGCCTGATGTCCGGTGGCGCCTCAGCTCTGCTGACCAGCCCGGCCGACGGCATCACGCTTGCCGAGAAACAGGAGCTGAACCGGCGTCTTCTGAAGTCGGGCGCCACCATCGGCCAAATGAATACGGTCCGACGGCACCTGTCGCGTATTAAAGGCGGACGATTGGCCGCCGCCGCATCACCTGCAAAAGTGGTGACACTCGCAATCTCCGATGTTCCAGGCGACGACCCCGACGTCATCGGATCCGGCCCGACTGTTCCCGATCCAACCACGCGGGCCGATGCCCGGGCGATCCTCGAAAGGTTTGGGATTAAGGCGCCGGACAGCATCGTCCGTTGGCTCGAGACACCTGAAAGCGAGACGCCGAAACCGAACGATCCGGTCTTTGCAAATTGCGCGTTTCAGCTCATCGCGACGCCGCAGATGTCGCTTGAGGCGGCAGCGGACTACGCCCGGTCACAAGGTGTCACGCCGATTATTCTGGGCGACTCCATTGAAGGCGAAGCAAGAGAAGTCGCGATTGTGCACGCGGGAATTGCTCAGCAAATTCGCCGGCACGGGCAACCTGCGGCCGCCCCAGCAGTGCTGCTGTCCGGTGGCGAGACCACCGTCACCGTTCGCGGAAAAGGCCGTGGGGGCCGCAACGCTGAGTTTTTGCTGAGCCTGGCTGTCGCGCTCGGTGGCGCACCGGGCATCAGCGCATTCGCGGGCGACACGGACGGGATTGATGGGACGGAAGATAATGCGGGCGCGATCCTGACGCCCGACAGCTTGAGCCGGGCAGAGGCTCTTGGGCTCGATGCGAAAGCCTATCTTCAAAACAATGACGGCTACGGTTTTTTCAGCGCGCTTGGTGATTTGGTTATCACCGGACCGACGCTCACAAATGTCAACGATATTCGCGCAGTGTTCGTGAATGCTGCCGCCGGTTGAGAGATCACGCTCTTGGTCGCCGATCGCTCGGTAAAACCGTCGCACCATCGGCGTAGGTCGAGCGAATGTGGCAAATAGAGGTGAGCGAAGGCGTGGAGTGGCGGTTCAATCGGTCGCTGAAGTCCATTGGCCTTTTATGACAGGCGGCTGAACCGCTTGACGACTGACAGGAGGACGCCATGGCACTTGATCTGCCACCGCCCAACGAGCTTGTTCTTGCCGACAAGGATGGCCTGGTCGCCGACCTCACGCGTGCGCTCGGCCATGACGGTGTCATCTCAGATCCGACGGAGACGCTTGCCTACGAGTGCGACGCGCTCACCGCCTATCGCTGCCCACCGCTGGCCGTCGTCCTTCCGCGCACGACGGAAGAAGTCGCCGCTGTCCTGAAGGTGTGCCACGCCCGTGGCGTCAGCGTTGTCCCGCGCGGCGCTGGCACATCGCTCGCCGGTGGCTCTTTGCCAACGTCGGACAGCGTGGTGATCGGTACGGCGCGTATGAACAAAGTGCTCGAAATCGACACCGACAATCGCTTCATCCGCGTCGAAGTCGGCATGACCAACATTTCGGTGACAAACGCCGTCGACGCGCTCGGCTTCTTCTACGCGCCCGACCCGTCGAGCCAGCTTGCCTGCGCCATCGCCGGCAACATCGCAATGAATTCGGGCGGTGCGCACTGCCTGAAATACGGTGTGACAACCAACAACTTGCTCGGCGTCAAAATGGTTATGGCCGACGGAGAGATCGTCGAAATCGGTGGGCCGCATCTGGACGCAGCCGGGTACGATCTCCTCGGCCTCATTTGCGGCTCAGAGGGACAGCTCGGCATCGTAACCGAGGCGACGCTGCGCATCCTATCAAAGCCCGAAGGGGCACGGCCTATCCTCGTCGGCTACGATGCAACCGTGACCGCTGGCCAATGCGTCGCCGACATCATCAAGGCGGGCGTTCTCCCCGTTGCGATCGAGTTCATGGACCGCCCATGTATTCGCGCGACGGAAGCGTTCGCAAACGCTGGCTACCCGGATGTCGAGGCGTTGCTGATTATCGAAGTCGAAGGCTCGCCGAGCGAGATCGATGCGCAACTCGCAGTGGTCAAGGGCGTGGCGGAGCGTTTAAACCCGGTCGAATTGCGCGAGGCAGAAACAGCGGCTGATAGCGCCGCAATCTGGAAAGGTCGCAAGTCCGCTTTTGGCGCCATGGGCCAGATCGCAGATTACATCTGTTTGGATGGCACTGTGCCCGTGAACCAGCTCCCGATGGTCCTCGAAAAGATCGGCGAACTCTCCAAACACCACGGTCTCGATGTTGCCAATGTTTTCCACGCGGGCGACGGAAATCTGCATCCGCTGATTTTGTTCAACGCAAACAAGGAAGGCGACCTCGAAATCGCTGAAGCGCTTGGCGCCGATATCCTAAAGCTTTGCGTTGACGCTGGCGGTTGCCTCACGGGAGAACATGGCGTTGGCGTCGAAAAACGCGACCTGATGGAGCATCAGTTTCAGGGTCCGGACCTCGAAGCGCAAATGCGTGTGAAGGACTGCTTTGATGAGAAGTGGATCTTGAATCCGGCCAAGGTTTTTCCGCTGGGCCTCAGCGAAGCACGTCGCACGGCATCCGCAACATGATGGACATCCAACGTCCCGAAACCGTGTCCGATCTGTCGGATCTCATCCAGTCCGCGCGCGCGGACCAGACCCCGCTTGAAATTGGTGGTGGCTTCACGCGGCGGATCGGACGCCCGGCTCAGGTCGCGAAACGCGTGTCCACGTCGGGGATCAACGGCATCACGCTCTACGAGCCCGGCGCGTTGACGCTTGTGGCAGCTGCTGGGACGCCACTGTCTGACATCGAAACGGCGCTGGATGCCGAAAACCAGCGGCTTGCGTTTG
>JBCBWG010000041.1:0-17955 GCA_039817205.1 Pseudomonadota bacterium | reverse complement strand
GCCTCATCCGCTGCGTTTTTGTTTGTAACGCGGATCGCGCGTCAGCCTCCCCCCACCCCCTGCCTGGATCAGGCGTTGACGTTTTCGGCAGCTTCCTGTTGCTCACGCTCGGCGGCAACACGGGCGATGTCATCTGCACCTTTGACGCTCTCATCGCGATCGACCAATTCGATCACCGCGCGCGGTGCGCTATCGCCGTAGCGAAAGCCAGCCTTGAGCACGCGCGTATAACCACCGGGACGATCCGCGTAGCGTGGACCGAGCACGTCAAATAGTTTTTTGGCCATCGCTTCATCGCGAAGCCGGGCGGCTGCCAGACGGCGCGAATTTAGATCGCCGCGTTTCGCGAGCGTAATGTACTTATCCATCACGCGCTTCAGGTCCTTCGCCTTCGGCAGCGTCGTCACAATTTGCTCGTGACGAATAAGGGACGCTGCCATGTTCGACAGCATGGCCTGCCGGTGACCGCTATCGCGATTAAAGCGGCGCCCCGCCTTACCGTGTCGCATTGTTTTACTCTTTCTCTTTGGTTGTTTTCCGGGGAGGTTCTTTGGCCTCGCCTCGGGATCCTAAGTTCGTCATCTTGAGTTCGTCGTTGGCAGGCCGCTCTGTGAAGCGCCAACCAACCAACCACCAACTCGACTAGTATTGATCTTCGAAACGCTTGGCCAATTCCTCGATGTCGTCCGGCGGCCAGTTCGGAACCTCCATGCCGAGGTGGAGACCCATCGTGGCCAGCACTTCCTTGATCTCATTGAGCGACTTCCGACCAAAGTTCGGCGTCCGCAACATCTCAGCTTCAGTTTTCTGGATCAGGTCGCCGATGTAGACGATGTTGTCGTTCTTCAGGCAGTTCGCCGAACGCACAGAAAGCTCGAGCTCGTCGACCTTCTTGAGAAGAGCTGCGTTGAATGACAGCTCCGGATGTGGCCGCTCTTCAACTTCTTTCTTCGGCTCTTCGAAGTTGATGAAGACCGCGAGCTGATCCTGCAAGATGCGGGCGGCGAGTGCGACGGCATCTTCGGCGCGAACCGAGCCATCGGTTTCGATCGTCATGGTCAGCTTGTCGTAGTCGAGCACCTGGCCTTCGCGCGTGTTCTGCACGTTGTACGAGACGCGCTTCACCGGGCTGTAAAGGCTGTCGACCGGGATCAGGCCGATTGGAGCATCGTCCGGTCGGTTATGTTCTGCAACGACGTAACCCTTGCCGAGCGCTGCTGTGAACTCCATGCGGACCGACGCGTCTTTGTCGAGATGACAGATGACGTGGTTCGGGTTCAGAATCTCGACTTCAGAGCTGACTTCGATGTCTGCGGCCGTGGCAGGACCCGGTCCCTCTTTGCGCAGCACCATCCGCTTGGTGCCCTCGGAGTGCAAACGGAGGGCGAGGTCTTTGATGTTCAGAATGATGTCTGTGACGTCTTCGCGAACGCCCGGGATCGACGAAAACTCGTGGAGCACGCCATCTATCTTGACCGAGGTCACCGCTGCGCCCTGAAGCGACGACAGCAGGATGCGGCGGAGCGCGTTGCCGAGCGTCACACCGAACCCGCGCTCAAGGGGTTCGGCGACAACGGTCGCAACACCCGGGTCGGTTTCGCTGACGGTCACCTGAAGCTTGCTGGGCTTGATCAGGTCGAGCCAGTTCTTTTGCATAACGCTATCGGGCATAAAAAACCTCGCTGGGTGGCGGCTGGGGCAGCGGGACCGTTGCGCATCGAGACGGTAGGTTGTGACACCTATCTACGGAGCGCGATGCAACGACGGTGGTCTTGGCCGGTTCATCGCAATTGGCGAGTAACGTGTCGTGCTCGCGAATGCGACGGCATGAGGCGGCGCAGCCCGGCCAAGTGACCCATGCCGCCTTTCTATTGGTGATGGCGTTCTAGACGCGGCGACGCTTCCGCGGACGGCAGCCATTGTGAGGGATCGGCGTCACGTCACGGATCGTTGTGATTGTGAAACCTGACGCCTGGAGCGCACGCAGGGCTGATTCACGACCCGAGCCCGGACCGCAAACCTCAACCTCAAGCGTCTTCATGCCGTGCTCGGCAGCTTTACGGCTCGCATCCTCAGCGGCGACCTGAGCCGCATAAGGCGTGGATTTCCGCGAGCCCTTAAAGCCCATGGCACCAGCCGACGACCAGGAAATCGCATTGCCCTGCGCGTCGGTGATCGTGATCATGGTGTTGTTGAACGTGGAGTTCACGTGCGCCACGCCAGACGAGATGTTTTTCCGTTCGCGGCGACGGACTTTGCCGCGCTGAGCTTCTTTGGCCATTGTGTCGGTAGTTCCTGTGAGGTCCAGAAAGTGACGTGGGTGGCCGCGTTGCAAGCGACCCCGAACGTCAACACGTAATCAAGGGACGGACGATGCAAGCGGCACCCGGCGGCGCCTGGCGCCTTATTTCTTCTTGCCCGCAATCGCGACGGCCTTGCCTTTCCGAGTGCGCGCGTTCGTGTGCGTGCGCTGACCACGGACCGGCAAACCACGGCGATGGCGCAGACCACGATAACAACCGAGGTCCATCAGGCGCTTGATGTTCATCGCAACTTCGCGGCGCAAGTCGCCCTCAACCATGAAGTCGCGGTCAATCGTCTCACGAACTTGAAGGACTTCGGCGTCGCTCAGCTCGTTGACGCGACGCTCAGCTGGGATGCCGACGGTGCTGCAAATGTCTTTGGCAAACTTCGGCCCGATCCCGTGGATGTACTGAAGTGCGATGACAACGCGCTTCTGGGTGGGGATGTTTACGCCCGCAATTCGTGCCAATGCTGTCTCCTTCGAAGGCGGCTGTCAGATCCAACGGTTCACCGGGATCAAAACGACCGAAATGTTTGACGTTTCGTGCCAAATCGACAGTGCCAGCCACGTCGATATTGGCAAAAGATGCTTCTGTTCCTTGACCGCGCGCCTTTTTGAGCCCGCTGGGTATCATACAGCGTCGCAGCGGCCAGAATCGCGTCGCAGAGCGAACTTCAATTCTAGGTGCGTCATGTGATCGCGGTGCTATACGCGGTCGCTTTTCTATCGTCAACGCCGCACGAGCTGCGGCATGCCGCCACTCTTAAGACGCGGCAGCAACAGGATCGATCTCGACGTAACAGCCTCGGGAGGAGAATCGAGGAGGACCCAGTCCAACTTCCGGATCGCAGGTCGAGATCAGAGCTTTAAGAGGGCGTCGCCTCTTTCAGGATCTCGTCGATGGCTCGGCTCACATCGTCGATCGGTGCCATTCCATCGACCGTCTTCAAGCGGCCAGTGCTCCGGTAGAATTCCGACAGCGGAGCGGTCTGTTGACGATACGCCGTGAGACGCTGCGCGAAGGCCTGGGGATTATCATCTTTTCGTACCTGACCACCAGCGGCAACCGTGTCGCGAGCCCGCTTTTCAATTCGGCTGAGAAGAGCTGCTTCATCGACCGCAAGCTCGATCACGGCTGTCAATGCCATGTCCTTCGCTTCGAATAGCCTGTCCAGTGCCTCCGCCTGCGCCACGGTTCGAGGAAAGCCGTCCAGAATAAACCCGTGCGAGCAATCCGGCTCCTCAATACGGTCAGAGACGATGCCAACCACGATTTCGTCGGAGACCAGACCGCCTGCTTCCATAACCCCGCGCGCTTTGAGCCCGACAGGGGTGCCGGCAGAAACAGCCGCCCGCAACATATCCCCCGTGGAAAGTTGGGCCAGATCGTAAGTTGCAACAAGCCTCTGGGCTTGCGTGCCCTTACCCGCCCCAGGCGGCCCGAGCAGTATCAGTTTCATCGACGCGCTTTCCCGCCCCTGAGGTTCGATTTCTTGATTAGCCCCTCGTACTGCTGGGCGATCAGGTGCGACTGGACCTGGCTGACCGTGTCCATTGTCACGCTGACCGCGATCAGGAGCGACGTTCCTCCCAGAACGACCCCGAAAGAGGCTGGCACACCAGCGTAAGATATCATCACCTCCGGCAGCAGACAGACGAGTGCCAAGTATATGGCACCGACGGCCGTGATGCGTGTCAGAACATAGTCGATGTATTTTCCCGTCGCGACGCCCGGGCGATAGCCTGGGATAAAGCCACCATACTTCCGCAAGTTGTCGGCTGTGTCCTGCGGATTGAAGACGACAGCCGTATAGAAGAAGCAGAAGAAGACGATCAAGATCACGTAGATCAACATGTGCAACGGCTGACCGTAGCCGAGCGCTGCCGTCACCGTCGTCAACCAGTCAGACGCTTCCGCACCCGGTGTCGCTGCAAACTGAGCCGCAGTGATTGGGAGCAGCAACAGCGATGAGGCGAAGATCGGCGGAATAACACCAGCCGTGTTGAGCTTCAGCGGCAAATGCGACGAGTCATTTTGGAACATCCGATTGCCAACTTGGCGCTTCGGATACTGCACAAGCAGTCGGCGCTGTGCCCGTTCCATAAACACGATGACAACAATCGCGGCGACCATCACGACCAACAATGCGAGCAGCATACCCGTCGCCAGTGTGCCCTGTTCGGCAAGCGCGAATAACTGGCCAAGGGCATTCGGCAACGCTGCGACGATACCGGCAAAGATGATGAGCGATGTGCCGTTACCAACGCCGCGCGCCGTAATCTGCTCACCGAGCCACATCAGGAACATCGTACCGCCGACCAGCGTGATCACTGTCGACAGGCGGAAGTAAAGGCCAGGATCGGTCACCACTGGAACGGTGACAGCACCCGCCGCAGTCTGGATGGTGCCCGATGATGCTTCGAGACCGATTGAGATCCCGTAGGCCTGAACCGTCGCCAACACGACCGTTAGATATCGAGTATACTGGTTGATCTGCTTCCGGCCCTGCTCGCCCTCTTTCTTCAACGCTTCCAGCCGCTTATCGACACTCGACATCAACTGCATAATAATCGACGCCGAAATGTACGGCATGATGTTGAGCGCGAAAATTGCCATGCGTTCGACGGCACCACCGGCGAACATGTTGAACATGCCGAGGATGCCTTGCGAGCTCTGCTGAAAGGTTGCAGCAAAAGCGTCCGGGTTGACGCCGGGGATCGGAATAAAGGTTCCGAAGCGGTAGACGATCAAAGCCGCCAGAGTGAAATAGATGCGCTTTTTGAGCTCGTCAGCTTTGGAAAACGCGCTCCAGCTAACGTTCGCAGCAAGCTGCTCGGCGGCAGACGCCATCGTCTGATCTCCCGGTCTTCGTGGGTAGCGGTGAACGCCGAACGCTCAGAACCGCTGCTGACCTATGACAAGTCGTGTCTCAAAATGCAAAGGGCAAGTCCGGCGAACCGCACCTGCCCGAAAGACCAAGCGGAGTGTGTCGCGTTCATCGTCACGTTTCGCTTGGCGCCATCACCACGCCAGACCGTGCGCCGCGCTTCACAAATCAGTCCGATTTGCCTTTTTTCGCGGCCGTCTTCGCGCGTTTTTTCTCATCCGCCTCAAGCACCTTCGGGACGATGATGTCGACCGAGCCGCCTGCTTTTTCGACCGATGCCTTTGCGCCAGCGGTCGCGTGGTTGAGCTTCAGTTTCACCGGTTTGGCGCAGTCCTCACTGCCGACCAAGCGTACACCGTCCTTCGGGCGGCGGAGCACACCAGCTGCGACAAGGGCGGCGAGATCAATCTCACCGGACGCATCAAGTTTGCCGGCCTCAAGCGCCCGGTTCAGGACACGCATCGTCAGCTCATTCCAATCTTTGCGGTTCCACTTGCTGAAGCCGCGCTTCGGGAGCCGCCGATAGAGTGGATTTTGACCGCCCTCGAATCCGCCGAGCGCCACACCGGAACGTGATTTCTGTCCTTTGACGCCGCGACCGGCCGTCTTCCCAACACCGGAGCCAAGACCGCGTCCAACGCGCACCTTTTTTTTGTGGGCGCCCGGATTATCTCTCAGTTCGTTCAGTCTCATAGCGCCATCTCTGATCGTTGGGGCGGATAGACCGCCAAACATTGCGTTCGTTCTTTGCGGCAGGAAGCACGGCGGCGCGCTGCGTTGCGCCTGCACGATCCCGCTCCCGGAATTTGTCAGGCTTCGTCGACGACGCGCACGAGATGCTGCACCTTGCGGATCATGCCGCGCACTTCCGGCGTGTCTTTCAGGGTCCGCTTCCGATGCATCTTGTTGAGACCCAGACCGATCAACGTTGCCCGCTGACTGCCTTCGCGTCGGATCGGCGAGCCGATCTGCTCGACGGTCACCATGCCATTTGAGTTCGCAGCCGCCATTGTCGTCTCACCTCAATCGAACGTCACACTTCATCTTAGGGCCATAAAGCGCGCCCTTGGCCTAACCTCAGCCTTCAGCCGAGGCTTGTTGAGCGGCTTCCGCATCGGTACTCGCATCCCGACGACGGGAGACGATATCGCCGTATTTCTTGCCACGGCGGGCGGCGACCGCACGCGGGTTCTCCTGACGGACGAGCGCGTCGAACGTCGCGCGGATGACGTTGTAAGGGTTAGACGTGCCAACCGACTTCGCGACAACGTCTTCGACGCCCAACATCTCGAATACGGCACGCATTGCGCCGCCTGCGATGATGCCGGTGCCTGGAGGTGCCGACCGGAGGTAGACTTTGCCGGCGCCGTGATGACCAAACGTGTCGTGGTGCAGCGTGCGTCCTTCGCGAAGAGGAACCCGAACCAGTGATCGCCGCGCAGCTTCATTGGCCTTGCGGATCGCTTCCGGCACTTCGCGCGCTTTACCGTGCCCGAAACCGACCCGGCCTTTCAGGTCTCCGACAACCACGAGTGCCGCAAAGCCGAAGCGCTTACCGCCTTTCACCGTCTTGGCGACGCGGTTGATGTGCACCAGCTTATCGGTGAACTCGCTCTCCTCGCGATCCCGACCGCGATCTCGTCCACCTGGATTGCGTGCCACGTCCCGTATCCTCTCATAAACCGCGCCGCGAGCGTCGACCGATCCGGTCGCCCATGTCTCGTGCGCATCGCGCCGTCAACGCTAGAAGGTCAACCCGGCTTCGCGGGCGCCATCGGCCAGCGCTTTCACCCGGCCATGATAAATGTAGCCGCCCCGATCGAAGATGACTTCCTTGACGCCTTTGGCGCCAGCGCGCTCAGCCACGAGTTTGCCGACCGCCTCGGCCGCCGACTTATCGCCACCGGTTTTCAGCTGACCCTTGAGCGCCTTATCAAGCGTCGAGGCACTTGCGAGCGTCGCGCCGGTCTCATCATCGATGATCTGGGCGTAGATGTTTTTCAGCGAACGATGCACTGACAGCCGCGGCCGGCCACTTGCCACCTTTTTAAGGTGCCGCCGCACACGCGTTCTGCGCCGTTCAAATTGTTTGCGGGCGTCCATGACCAGTCCTTACTTCTTCTTGCCTTCCTTGCGGAACACGTATTCGCCCTGATAACGCACGCCTTTGCCAGCGTACGGTTCGGGCGGGCGATAGGCGCGGATCTCGGCTGCCACCTGACCAACGGCTTGCTTGTCAATGCCGCTGACCGTGATGATCTCCTGCTTTTGTCCTGCGACCGCGATCGAAATGCCTTCCGGCACCTTGTAGACGACCTCGTGGCTAAACCCGAGGTTCAGCTGAAGGTCTTTTCCCTTCATCGCGGCACGGTAGCCAACGCCCTGGATTTCCAGGGTCTTGCTGAAGCCGTCGGAGACGCCCTGCACAATGTTTGCGACCATCGTGCGCGACAGGCCCCACATCGAGCGGGCCCGCGTCGTGTCCTCTTTCAGCGACACCGTGATCCCGTCATCGCCCTGCGCCACAGCAATGCTTGCCGGGACCGTGAAGGAAAGCTCGCCCTTCGAGCCCTTCACCTTGACGGCTTGCCCGTCGACCGTTGCCGTCACACCGGACGGCACAGCGATCGGCTTCTTCCCAATTCGTGACATCGTTTTACTCGCTTAAGGTCTGGACGAGCTCAAGGCGGCGCGCTCAGACGGTCAGCCTCAGTTCAGCAAGGCGCACCCGGTTAGAAGACCGAGCAAAGAACCTCACCACCAACGTTCTCTTCACGCGCTTTCCAATCGGCAAGCACGCCCTTTGGCGTCGAAAGGATCGCAACACCCAGTCCGTTTGCGACGACTGGAATATCCTTCGCAGCTGAATAGACGCGACGCCCCGGTTTTGAAATCCGCTTGATCTCGCGGATTGCCGGTTTGCCATCATTGTATTTCAGCTCAACGTCGATTTCGGCGCTGCCATCGTTGCCGTCGACACGAGCAAAACCGCGAATATAGCCTTCTTCGGTCAAGACCTCGAGGACGCGCACGCGAAGCTTGGACGCTGGCGTCGTGAGTTTCGGGCGTCGGCGCATCTGCGAATTCCGGATCCGCGTCAGCAGGTCACCGATAGGGTCATTAACAGGCATCTGACTTCCTCGCCCTTACCAGCTCGATTTGACCATACCCGGGATGCGCCCGAGCAAAGCGAGTTCGCGCAACTGGTTGCGGCACATTTTAAGCTTGCGGTAGTAGCCCCGCGGGCGACCGGTGATCTCACAACGGTTCCGAACACGCGTCTTTGAAGAGTTGCGCGGCATTTCAGCGAGCTTCAGCTGCGCCGCGAACCGCTCCTCCATCGGCTTGTCACGATCCTTCGTGATCGCTTTCAAGCGTTTGCGCTTATCGGCCTTCTCAGCCGCCATCTTCGCGCGCCGCTTGTTCTTCTCGATGGAACTAACTTTCGCCATTTAATCCTCCAGAGGCCTATCGGTTTTGATCGCCCGCTCAAACTGGCCTGCGACCACCGCGGTTCCTCAGCTCGTGAATGGGAAGTTGAGACCTTTGAGCAGAGCCCGGGCCTCGTCGTCGTTATTCGCGGTCGTGACCACGATAATGTCCATGCCCCAGATCTCGTCGACTTTGTCGTACTCGATTTCCGGGAACACAATATGCTCTTTCAGGCCCATCGCGAAGTTGCCCCGGCCATCGAAGCTCTTTGGATTGAGCCCGCGAAAGTCCTTCACGCGCGGCAGAGCGATCGTGACCAGACGGTCAACGAATTCGTACATCCGGTCACCGCGCAACGTCACTTTGGCACCGAGGGTCATGCCCTCGCGGACCTTGAACGAGGCAATCGACTTCCGCGCCCGCGTCGTGATCGGCTTCTGGCCGGCAATCAATCCAAGATCGTTCGCTGCGTTCTCAACCTTTTTCCGATCAGCAACAGCTTCGCCAATCCCCATGTTGATGACGATCTTCTCGACACGCGGAATTTGCATGTCGTTGCTGTAGCCGAATTCTTCCTTCAACGCCGCCCGCACGGTCTGGAAGTACATCGACTTCATCCGTGGCGAATAATCCGCCGGGCGCGTCAACGAGCGCATTTCCCCGCTGCCTGCTGCTTCGCGACGTCCGGCCTGATCCGGATTTTTCTTCTTCGTCTGACGTGCCATCGCTCAATCAGGTCCTTTTTTCCGGAACGTTTCGCGCCGGGATTGCCTCACCCGATTTCTTCGCAAACCGAACTTTCTTGCGGTCGTCGCCTTCGCCCTCAAACCGGAAGCCAACGCGTGTCGGGCTACCGTCCGATGGATCCTCATGGGCGAGGTTGGAAACGTGGATCGTTGCCTCTTTAGAAATGATCCCACCCTGCGACTGCGCCGTCTGCCGCTGGTGCTTTTTGACGATGTTGACGCCCTTGACGATGGCGCGCTCTTCAGTCGGGAACATCGTCAAGATCTCGCCGCGTTGACCTTTGTCCCGGCCAGACATCACGATCACGCGGTCGCCTCTGCGAAACTTGGCGGCCATTACAGAACCTCCGGCGCGAGTGAGATAATTTTCATATGGCTCTTGGAGCGCAATTCGCGTGTCACCGGGCCAAAGATGCGCGTGCCGATCGGCTCGCCCGAGTTGTTGATCAAGACGGCGGCGTTGCCATCGAAGCGGATCACCGAGCCGTCCGGGCGGCGGACACCCTTCGCCGTGCGCACAACAACCGCTTTCATGACCGCGCCCTTTTTAACGCGACCGCGCGGGATGGCCTCTTTCACAGACACCACGATCGTATCGCCGATGTGCGCGTAACGCCGTTTCGACCCGCCGATCACCTTGATGCACTGCACCCGGCGCGCGCCGGAGTTATCAGCGACCTCAAGATTGGTTTGCATCTGGATCATGAGACCCTCCTTGTCGGCCGGTATCGCTCATTAGACGACCGTCACCGCTCATTGCATGTCTGCCGAGCCCACCCTTAGAAAATCCACAGGAGGCTCAGGCACCAAATTCGTTCACTTCGTCGACGAGGCAGTGCCGGACTAAGAATTTGCCTCAGCGATCAAGCGTCCTGTGTCTCCAGGACGCGCCACCGTTTGTTCTTTGAGATCGGGCTCGTTTCCTGAATGCGGACCGTGTCGCCGACCTTGTGCGCATTGCCCTCGTCGTGGGCATGATACCGCTTCGAACGCCGGATCACCTTTTTGTAGAGCGGGTGCATGAAGCGACGCTCAACGGAAACGACAATCGTTTTATCGTTTTTATCCGACACAACCGTGCCCTGAAGGATACGCTTTGGCATTCTGAATTACTCTCCCTGCGCGCTGGCTTCGGCGGCGCGACGCTGACGCGCGATGGTCTTGATCCGCGCGATATCGCGGCGGACCTGGCGCACCCGCGCTGTGTTTTCGATCGCGCCGGAGGCTGACTGGAAGCGGAGATTGAACGCCTCGCGCTTCAGCTTGATGAGTTCGTCATCGAGCTCGTCCGGTGTCATCTTACGGATCACGTCGGGTTTCATCGGTTCCGTCCAGTTCGGCCCAAGAGCCTCAGCTCCGGTCTCATTTCAATCGTCTCAAGTCGGGTTGGGACGTGCCATTCTTCGGCACGCTTGACCCAGCTCGCACCACCGCTCGCAGTTTTGTGGCCTAGAGCGGCAGGCGCGTAATGATGCGTGTCTTAATCGGCAGTTTCGCAGCCCCAAGCCGCAACGCTTCACGCGCGATGTCGTCGGGCACGCCGTCGAGTTCAAACATGATGCGGCCAGGGTGAACGCGGGCTGCCCAGAAATCCGGAGACCCCTTGCCCTTACCCATGCGCACTTCGGCAGGTTTCGACGAAACAGGGAGATCCGGGAAGATCCGGATCCACACGCGGCCCGCACGCTTCATGTGGCGGGTAATCGCGCGGCGCGCTGCCTCGATCTGGCGGGCCGTGATGCGCTCAGGCTCGACAGCCTTCAGGCCATGTGAGCCAAAGTTGAGCGCGGTCCCGCCCTTCGCCGTGCCGTGGATACGGCCCTTATGTGCTTTGCGGAACTTGGTCCGCTTCGGTGACATCATGGTGCCAACCCCAACCCATTTGGTCGTTCCGCCAAGTGCGCGACGACCGCTTCATTTCAACTCAAAGGTCCAGCCTCAAAGCGAGACCGGCCTCAAACCTTGCATTAGCCGTCGCGGCGCCCGCGATCATCTCGGCGACGACCACCGCCACCACCGCGCTCTTGCGCTTCAAGCGCCCGCTTTTCAGACGCCATCGGGTCATGCTCCATAATCTCGCCTTTGAAGAGCCAGACCTTGATGCCGATAATCCCGTAGGCCGTCTTCGCTTCGGCGTAACCGTAGTCGATGTCGGCCCGCAGTGTGTGCAGCGGAACCCGACCCTCGCGGTACCATTCCGTCCGCGCGATTTCAGCGCCGCCGAGACGGCCAGCACAGTTGATGCGGATGCCGAGCGCGCCGACGCGGAGAGCGGATTGCACGGCCCGTTTCATTGCGCGACGGAAGGCGGCCCGACGCTCAAGCTGCTGGGCAATCCCTTCCGCGATGAGCGTCGCGTCAATGTCCGGGTTGCGAACTTCAACGATGTTCAGGTGCACATCGCTCGAAGTCAGCTTGGACAGCTGACCGCGCAGTTTCTCGATGTCCGCGCCCTTCTTGCCGATCAACACGCCGGGACGTGCCGTATGGACGGTGACCCGACACTTCTTATGCGGGCGCTCAATCACGACTTTCGATATGCCAGCCTGGCGCTGCATCTTCATAATGTGCGCGCGAATGGCCCGGTCTTCATGCAAGAGCCGACCGTATTCACCACGGCCCGCGTACCAGCGGCTGTCCCATGTTCGGTTGATGCCGAGGCGGAAGCCGATTGGATTGATCTTCTGTCCCATACTCAGGCCCCTTTGGTCTCGGCTTCGGCTTCGTGCTCTTTCACGATGACCGTAATTTGCGCGAACGGCTTCTGGATGCCGGCGGACCGACCACGGCCGCGCGGGTGGAACCGCTTCATGACGAGGTTCTTGCCAACATACGCCTCCGACACGATCAGATCGTCGGGGTCGAGGCCGTGGTTGTTTTCCGCATTGGCGACGGCGCTCAGCACGGTCTTTCGCACGTCAACCGCAATCCGCTTACGCGAAAACGCCAGATCGGCCAGCGCCTTGTCGACCTTTTGGCCCCGGATCATTTGAGCTACGAGATTAAGCTTCTGCGGCGACACGCGGAGGTTGCGCGTCACAGCCTTCGCTGCGTTCTCAGGCAACACGCGATCGCGTTTCTCTTTGCCCATCTGTCCTTCGCCTTCCCAGCGTGTCCGGTGTCACCGGAGCCCCTTGGCCCACGCGGCACCACCACCTCTTTCATGCACCTCTCGCGATCCATCCCACCGAACCGGATTGATCCTCAATCCCGATCTGATCTGACGTACGCGACCCAGGTACTCCTAGCGTTTCGACTTCTTGTTTGCGCCGTGTCCGTAGTAGGTCCGGGTCGGTGCAAACTCGCCAAACTTGTGTCCGATCATGTCCTCGGAGACATTGACCGGGATGTGCTTCTGCCCGTTGTAGACGCCGAAGGTCAGCCCGACGAACTGGGGCAGGATCGTCGAACGCCGCGACCAGATCTTGATGACTTCGTTGCGACCGGACTCGCGCACCTTCTCAGCCTTCTTGAGAATGAAGCCGTCAACAAACGGGCCTTTCCAAACTGAGCGTGTCACTCTCGTTCTCCTTCTGGCGGCGAACAAATCGTTCTGCCGCGATCGTCCATTGTCGTCTCATGCGGCTCGGGCACCGAAGGCCGAGCTCAACGGTTCGGTTCGCGTTGCAGCCGTTATTTCTTGTGGCGGCTGCGAACAATGAACTTGTCCGTCGACTTGTTCTTGCGGGTGCGGACACCCTTGGCGATCTTGCCCCACGGCGTCTTGAAGATCCGGCCACCGTTGGTGCGACCACCGTTCGGGTGGTCAACCGGGTTCATCTCGATGCCGCGCGTCTGCGGGCGCTTACCCTTCCAACGAGACCGGCCCGCTTTACCGACAACCGTGTTGCCGTGGTCCGGGTTCGAAACCGCTCCGACCGTTGCCATGCACGTCGCATGAACCCGGCGCGTTTCGCCTGAACCAAGCTTCAAAATGGCCCACCCACCGTCGCGACCAACGAGCTGCACGTAGGAGCCAGCGGAACGCGCAATTTGACCACCGCGGCCGGGCTTCAGCTCCACGTTGTGGACGATGGTCCCAATCGGCGTGGACGACAGCGGCATGGCATTGCCCGGCTTCACGTCTGCCTTTTCACCGGCAATGACGGTGTCGCCCACGTTCAAGCGCTGCGGTGCCAGGATGTAGGCTAGATCGCCATCTTCGTATTTCAGAAGCGCGATGAAAGCCGTGCGGTTGGGATCGTATTCGATGCGCTCGACGGTTGCTGGAATGTCGAACTTGCCCCGACGCTTGAAGTCAATCCGGCGATACGCGCGCTTGTGGCCGCCACCACGGTGCCGCGACGTAATCCGGCCCGCATTGTTTCGGCCTCCCGACGAGGACTGGCCTTCGGTCAGCGACTTAACGGGGCCGCCTTTGTGCAGCTTTGACCGATCCACGATCACCAAGTGGCGGAGGCCGGGTGATGTCGGGCGGTAGGTTTTCAGTGCCATCGTACTGAGCCTTCAGAGACCGAAGCCTAAATTTGTTGTGTCCGGGCGCGGTGCGTGCGCGCCGATCAAAGTCCCGTCGTCACGTCGATCGAATGACCGTCCTCGAGCGTGATGATCGCTTTCTTAAGTGAGTTCTGGGAGCCCTTGCGGCCACGCCACATCTTCGTCTTGCCCTTGCGGATCAGCGTATTGACCGCTTTCACCTTCACATCGAAGAGCTGTTCAACCGCCCGCTTGATTTCGGGTTTCGATGCCTCTTTGCGGACGCGAAAGATGACCTGATTGTTTTCAGCTGCGATCGTCGCCTTTTCAGTGATCAGCGGCGCGATGATAATGTCGTAGGCGTCGAGTTTCATTTGAACCGCGCCTCCAGCGCTTCCACTGCCGCCTTCGTCAGCGCGAGCTTTTCGCGGCGCAGGATGTCATAGACGTTGATACCCTGGATCGGCAGCACATCGACGTTCGGGATGTTGCGCGCCGCGCGGGAAAACTCCGGCTGCAGCTCCGCGCCATCAATGAACAAAACGTTGCCGAGCGAGAGCTTGGCGAGCTGCCCCTTCAGATCTTTCGTCTTGCCACTGGACGCGGCGCTATCGATCACGACCAATTCACCAGCCTTGGCCTTCGCGGAGAGGGCATGACGAAGCGCAAGCGCGCGCACCTTCTTTGGCAGGTCAATCGCATGGCTCCGCGGGATCGGACCGTGAGCCTTGCCGCCGCCGCGAAACTGCGGCGCGGCCTTGTTGCCATGTCGAGCGCTACCGGAGCCCTTCTGGCGGTACATCTTCTTAGATGTCGCGCGGACTTCCGAACGGCCCTTCGCGTGGTGCGTCCCAGCCATTTTCTTGAGCTGTTGGTAGCGCACCATCCGGTGAAGGATGTCAACGCGCGGCTCAAGGCCGAAAATCTCGTCGTTGAGATCGAGCGTCCCGGCCGAACCACTCTCGAGGGATAAGATTTCGACTTGCATGACCCTCTACTCCTCAGCGCCGGCTGATGCCGCCGCGTCATCGTTCGCCGCTGTTGAAGCTGCACCGGCAGGCGTCGGCGCCTTGAACGCACCCGGCTTCGGTGCATCGTCCGGCAGCGGGTGCTTCACAGCATCGCGCACCATAACCCAGCCACCTTTGGAGCCTGGCACCGCACCGCGGATCATAATCAGCCCGCGATCGACATCCGTTTTTACGATGCGAAGGTTTTGGGTCGTGACGCGCTCGACGCCCAAATGGCCGGCCATCTTCTTACCCTTAAAGACCTTGCCCGGATCCTGGCGTTGACCCGTCGAGCCATGGCTCCGGTGCGAAACCGAAACGCCGTGCGTGGCGCGGAGACCGCCAAAGTTCCAGCGCTTCATCGCGCCAGCGAAGCCTTTGCCCTTGGTCGTGCCGGTGACATCAACGTGCTGGCCAGCAAGGAAGTGGTCCACGGTCATCTCGGAGCCAACATCGATTAGGTTGTCTTCACTCACGCGGAACTCAACGACCTTTCGCTTTGGCTCGACGTTCGCGACCGCAAAGTTCTGCCGCTCAGCCCTGGTCAGGCGTTTAACCTTTCGGGTGCCGACGCCGAGCTGGAGCGCCGTGTAGCCGTTCTTGTCAGCTGTACGCTGGCCGACGACCTGGCACTTATCGACTTTCAGAACCGTCACAGGAATATGTTCGCCCTCATCCGTGAAGATGCGGGTCATCCCGATTTTCTGTGCGATCAAACCGGAGCGCATGATGTGCGGTCCTTCGCTTTTTGGCAGAAACGAGAGGTTGGTCCGCGAGGGGAGCCAACATCGCCGCCCGTTTCGTTTAGACTTTGATTTCGACGTCAACACCGGCGGCAAGATCGAGCTGCATCAGCGCGTCGACCGTCTGTGGCGTTGGATCGACGATATCGAGCAACCGCTTGTGCGTGCGCATTTCGAACTGCTCGCGGCTCTTCTTGTCGATGTGCGGCGAGCGGTTCACGGTGAAACGCTCAATCCGCGTTGGCAGCGGAATAGGCCCACGCACCTCGGCGCCCGTCCGACGCGCAGTGTTTACGATCTGCAAGGTCGACACATCGAGAATACGATGATCGAACGCCTTGAGCCGGATCCGAATGTTTTGGCCGTTCATCTGCCGCTCTCAACTTCCCATTTGACCGGATCTGCGCCCGGTACTTTGTCTTTCGTCGTCTTTCGTCCGCTGCCTCTGTTGAGCGACGGACGTTGATCGTCTCCGGAACATCCGGCCCGCTTTGTCAACTCGACCCGTTATCCGGCGCGTCCCACTCGTGTGGAGGTCAGCATCGGCATTGGTCAAAAGAAATGCGCGCCCCGACGCATCGGTCAGGGCGCGCATTTCATTTCATCGCTACTCGGTGATCGATGCGACGACACCGGCACCAACCGTGCGGCCGCCTTCGCGGATCGCGAAGCGCAGTTTTTCTTCCATGGCGATCGGCGTGATCAGTTCAACGTCCATCGTAACGTTGTCGCCAGGCATCACCATCTCTGTGCCTTCCGGCAGCGTGCACACACCCGTCACATCAGTCGTGCGGAAGTAGAACTGCGGACGGTAGTTTGTGAAGAATGGCGTGTGACGCCCACCTTCTTCTTTCGTCAGGATGTACGCCTCGGCCTTGAACTTGCTGTGCGGCTTCACGGAGCCTGGCTTGCAGAGAACCTGACCGCGGATGACGTCCTCGCGACCGATGCCACGAACGAGCGCACCGATGTTGTCGCCAGCCTGACCTTGGTCGAGCAGTTTCCGGAACATCTCAACGCCAGTGACCGTTGTCTTCTGCGTGTCCTTGATGCCGACAACTTCGACTTCTTCGCCCACCTTGACGATGCCGCGCTCCACGCGCCCGGTCACAACCGTACCGCGGCCCGAGATCGAGAACACGTCCTCGATCGGCATCAGGAATGGCTGGTCGATCGGACGGTCTGGTGTTGGGATGTAATCGTCAACCGACTTCATCAGCTCGAGGATCTTCTCCGCGCCGATGTTCGCATCGCGACCCTCGAGGGCTGCGAGAGCTGAACCGGCAACGATCGGGATATCGTCGCCTGGAAATTCGTAGCTCGACAGGAGTTCGCGCACTTCCATTTCGACGAGCTCGAGAAGCTCTTCGTCGTCGACCTGGTCAACCTTGTTGAGGAACACAACGAGTGCCGGGACACCGACCTGACGTGCGAGCAGGATGTGCTCACGCGTCTGTGGCATCGGGCCATCCGCTGCGTTCACGACCAGGATCGCGCCATCCATCTGCGCCGCACCCGTGATCATATTCTTCACATAGTCGGCGTGTCCGGGGCAGTCGACGTGTGCGTAATGGCGGTTGTCTGTCTCGTATTCAACGTGTGCGGTCGAGATCGTAATGCCGCGCTCGCGCTCTTCCGGTGCCTTGTCGATCTGGTCGAACGCCACGGCCTTGGACATGCCAGCATCAGCGAGAACTTTCGTGATAGCAGCCGTTAGCGTCGTCTTGCCGTGGTCCACGTGGCCGATCGTGCCGATGTTGGCATGCGGCTTATTGCGCTCAAACTTTTCCTTAGCCATCGTTGGCTCTCCTCAGTTCATCTCAAAGGCAGTGCCTGATCTCACCCGGGTCCTAAAACCTGGCCTCGACTTGGCAACCGGCTCATCCGACGGTCCGTTTGACCGGAACCCAGTTGACCGGCCCATCGACGGCCCGATCAAGGTGTGGTGTGTGATGTTCGCGACGCCATCCGGCTGCGCGAACACCGAAACTCATTAAGCGAACTTCGCCTTCACCTCGTCAGCGACCTGACGTGGCACCTCGGCGTAGTGCGCGAACTGCATCGTGTAAGACGCGCGACCCTGGCTCGAAGAGCGCAGCGTGTTGATGTAGCCGAACATGTTCGCCAGCGGCACAAAGGCGGAGACAACGATTGCGTTGCCGCGCATCTCTTGTCCGCGCACCTGACCACGCCGTGAGTTCACGTCGCCAATAATGGTGCCGAGGAACTCTTCCGGTGTCACGATTTCAACGTCCATGACCGGCTCAAGCAACTTAAGCCCGGCTTTCTGGAAACCTTCTTTCGCCGCCGCTCGGGTTGCGATCTCAAACGCAATGACGCTCGAGTCTACTTCGTGGTAAGCGCCGTCGTAGAGCGTCGCTTTGATGTCGACCA
>JBCBWG010000040.1:0-18055 GCA_039817205.1 Pseudomonadota bacterium | reverse complement strand
GCGACATAGAACAAAACGTCCCGACCGTCGGCTGTGAAGACCGGCGTGATTACGGTGATGTCGGGCAAGTGCGTGCCGCCGTTATATGGCGCGTTCAACATATAAACGTCGCCGGGCTGCATCTCATCGCGGCGGTTTTCGATGATCGTCTCAACCGACTTATCCATCGAGCCGAGATGGACCGGCATGTGGGGTGCGTTCGCAACAAGCTGGCCATCCGCGTCGAAGACGGCGCAGGAGAAGTCGAGCCGCTCTTTGATATTGACGGACTGGGCGGTGTTGCGAAGCGCCTCGCCCATCTGTTCGGCGATCGACATGAAGAGATTGTTGAACACCTCAAGCAGAACCGGATCGGCTTCTTCGCCAACAGCCTCTCGCGAGCGGGCCTCGATGCGCTGAAGGATCAGATCGTTCGTTGCCGCGACGGCGAGTTCCCAACCGGGTTCGACGACGACCGTCTGGTTGGCCTCAATCACCAGCGCGGGTCCCGTGACCACGTGGCCGACAGTCAGATCATCGCGCAGGATGACCATCGCGTCGTGCCAGGCGCCGCCGGAGAAAAACCGGATTTGATCGCTGGCAGTTGCCGGGCGTCGATCGGTGGTCCCGAGATCACCGCTTTCCAGCTGCGACATGCCGAAGCCACCGCCCGCTGCCTCAACCTCGATCGCTGCAACCACGATCGATTTTTCAGGCGAGACAAACCCGAACCGCTTCAGGTGCTCGGTCTCAAACTCGCGGCGCATGATGTCGGGTTTATCGAGCATCACCTGGAGCGCTGTGTCGGTGCCCTCGTAGCGGATATGCAGCCAGGTCGTCGTGGCGATGTCGCCCGCCGCGACGCCTTGTGCGATGACTTCCTCGGTCACCTCTTCGACCAACTCGACGCCGAGATCTTCGATTGGCCGCATCGCCTGGGTATCAAGCGTCGTCTCAAGCGATTGCTCGCGGCTCGCTCTGATTTGCGCGAGACCCATCCCGTACGCCGACAAGAGACCGGAGAGCGGATGAATGATGATGGTCTCCATCCCGAGCGTATCGGCGATCGCGCACGCCGTTTGTCCGCCGGCCGAGCCGAAACAATTTAAAGCGTACTCGGTGACGTCGTAGCCGCGCTGGACCGAGATTTTTTTGATGGCGTTGGCCATGTTTTCGACAGCGATGCGCAGGTATCCGTCTGCAACCTGCTCAGGCGAGCGACCATCACCAATGTCGTCTGCGAGCGCTGCAAATGCGCTGCGGACAGCGTCTTCGTCGAGCGGCTGGTCGCTGGCGTTACCAAAGATCTTTGGAAAGATGCGGGCGTTGAGTTTGCCAACGCAGACGTTGGCGTCTGTCACGGTGAGGGGACCGCCGCGGCGATAGCATTTCGGGCCAGGGTTGGCGCCAGCGGAGTCCGGCCCGACGCGGAACCGGTTGTCTTCGTAATGCAGGATCGAACCACCACCGGCGGCCACCGTGTGAATGCGCATCATGGGAACGCGCATGCGGACACCGGCAACCTCGGTCTCAAAGGCACGTTCGTAGTCGCCAGCGAAATGAGAGACATCCGTCGAGGTGCCACCCATGTCGAAGCCGATGACGTTTCGAAAGCCCGCGCGCTGGGCCGTTTCCGCCATGCCGACTATGCCACCTGCGGGACCCGAAAGGATCGCATCGCGGCCTTCGAAGAGCCCGGCGGATTTTAGCCCGCCTGACGAGGCCATGAACATCACACGCGGTGCGCTCTCTCCTTCAACGGCGCCGGCCGGCGTCAATTCGTGGGTCACCTTTTCGACGTAGCGGCTGAGGACCGGCGAGAGATAGGCATCGGCAACGGTCGTGTCGCCGCGGCCAACGATCTTGATGAGCGGCGAGACTTCATGGCTGACCGAGACTTGGTCGAAGCCGAGGCTGCGGGCCAGCGCTCCCGCCTTCAACTCGTGGCCTGGATGCGCAAACGCATGCATCAGAACGATCGCCACCGAACGAATGCCATCGGCGAGCGCTGCCTTTAACTGCTGTTCGAGATGCGCAAGGTCGATCGGCTGCTCGACCGTCCCGTCGGCGAGGACCCGCTCGTTGGCTTCAATGACGCGCGCGTAAAGCGTCTCGGGCTTGATGATCTGGCGGGCAAAAATGTCAGGCCGTGCCTGATACCCGATCTCCAGTTGATCTCCGAGGCCGCGCGTCATCACCAGAGCAGTCGGGTCGCCTTTCCGTTCGAGCAGCGCGTTCGTTGCGACCGTTGTCCCCATTTTGACGGTCGCGATTTTTTCGCCGGGGATCGGCGCGCCTGTCGCAACGCCCAGAAAGCGGCGGATGCCCTCGAGCGCCGCATCGTCGTAGGCCTCGGGGTTTTCCGACAAAACCTTCTTGGCAGAGACCGAACCATCCGGCGCGCGGGCGACGACATCGGTGAACGTGCCGCCGCGATCAATCCAGAAATCCCACTTTGCTGCGGCCTGGGCGTTGCCCGTGGCCGTGGCTGGAGACGCTGCCATGTGTTGCTCCTGATCCTGGTGTTTGTCCCGGTCGTCCGCACGTTTGATGGCGGCTGCTTTTTTGGTGGTTGTTTTAGGGACATGCCACGCTGAGGCCAACACGTAAGGGCGCCGCTCGCTGCAGCGCACATCCAAACGCCCCGGCCCAATGCTCCTATTCCCGTATTCCCTGACCTTCCTTGTTTCCGCCGCCGCCCTGTTAGCCATTGGTCGGCGCTGTCGCCCATACGTCGGATCACAGACAGACAAATCGCCTAGAGAGGCTTGACGTTTGCGGCCCAGCATCGCGGAGGCCTGACCATGTCTGACGAACGATCCCTTGAAGCGCCGTCGCGGAAGGCCTCTCGACGTGCGGGTGGGCGCGCGGCACGGATCGCGCTGCGTGCGCAGAAACTCGATGACGCCACGCGCCCGGTTCGCCCGGGGTTGACCGGCGGTCAATACCGTCCGCTGAGCGACGCTGACGTCAGACGCATCCATACGGCGGCCCTCGATGCACTTGACGAGATCGGTTTGGCTGATGCGCCCTCTGCGTCGGCGGAACGGATGGTTTCAGCCGGAGCTATCCGCGGCGAGGATGGCCGCATTCGGTTTCCGCGTGCCCTCGTCGAAGACATGCTCGGGCTCGCGGCCAAAGACATTGTCCTCCACGCGCGTAATCCGGCGCATGATTTAGCGCTTAGCGACCGACGCGTGTATTTCGGAACAGCGGGTGCTGCGGTCCACATCGTGGACTGCGAAACGGGTCATTATCGCGAATCAACCGCGCGCGATTTGTTGGACGCAGCCCGCATTGTTGAGACCCTCGACAACGTCCATTTCTTTCAGCGTCCGCTCGTTGCGCGCGATATCCCGGACAACACCGACCTGGACATCAACACAATCTACGCCTGCTGCGCCGGGACGACGAAACACATCGGAACGAGTTTTTGCGGTGTCGAAAGCCTGCCGCCGTCGATGGAACTTCTGCATTTGATCGCCGGTGGCGAACAGGCGTGGCGCGAACGGCCTTTCGTGCTCAACACCAACTGCTTCGTCGTGCCGCCGATGAAGTTTGCGACCGAAAGCTGCGAGGTGATGGAGGTCTGCATCGAAGCCGGCATGCCCGTGCTTCTTCTATCGGCGGGGCAGGCTGGCGCGACCGCTCCGGCACCGCTCGCAACGGCGATCGTCCAAGCCGTGGCTGAGTGCCTTGCGGGCGTCGTTTTCGTCAATACGCTGAGCCCCGGGCATCCGGCCGTTTTCGGGACCTGGCCGTTCGTCTCTGACCTTCGGACCGGCGCGATGTCCGGTGGATCGGGTGAGCAGGCGCTGCTTTCGGCCGCGTGTGCGCAGATGCACCAGTTTTATGGCCTGCCAGGTGGGGCTGCTGCTGGCATGGCCGATGCGAAACTGCCGGACATGCAGGCTGGTTGGGAGCAGGCGATCTCAAACACCATGGCTGGTCTCTCTGGGCTGAACATGGTCTACGAAGCGGTCGGCATGCACGCGTCGCTGCTCGGGTTCTCGTTTGAATCGTTGGTGCTCGGTGATGACATGCTCGGACAGGTCCTGCGCTGCATTCGAGGGATTGACGTCACCGACGAGACGATCGGCATCGACGCCATGCGCGAGGTTTGCCTCGGCGGGCCCGGCCACTATCTGGGTCACGGCCAAACGCTCAGCATTATGCAGACCGAGTATGTCTATCCGCGCCTTGCCGATCGAACGAGCCCGAAGGAGTGGGAGGCCAACGGCCGGCCGGAGCTGATTACGGGAGCTGCAACCCGGGTGCGTGAGATCCTGGCCTCAGCGCCGGAGACAACACTTGCAGCGGACCTCGACGATCGCATCCGAGGCCGTTTCAACATCGTTGTCTGAGCCGTTTGCCTGATGTGTGCTGGGCAACAAGGGCCGCCTGTCTGACGGCGCATCTTGGCCAAGCCGGAAAACCATCACCGCGTCACGTGCACACCACGTGCGTTCCATTGCGCCGCAGCCCCGTTTGCCGCTAGTGAAGCGCGACGGAAACGCCGAAGCGGATTTGGGATCGGATATGGCCAACGTTGTGGTGGTCGGCGCTCAGTGGGGCGACGAGGGCAAGGGCAAGATTGTTGATTGGCTGTCGGAGCGCGCCGATGTCGTGGTCCGCTTCCAAGGTGGCCATAACGCGGGCCACACGCTGGTCATCGGCAATCAGACCTACAAGCTCTCTCTCCTCCCGTCCGGCGTTGTGCGGCCGAACAAACTTGGCGTGATCGGCAACGGCGTCGTGATCGACCCCTGGGCGTTGATCAATGAGATTGAGCAACTCAAATCACAGGGCGTCCCTATCAGCCCAGACAACCTGAAGATCGCCGAGAACGCGACCCTGATCCTGCCGCTCCACCGCGAGCTCGATCTGATGCGCGAAGAGGCGGCGGGCTCCGGCAAGATCGGCACAACGGGCCGCGGTATCGGCCCGGCCTACGAAGATAAAGTCGGTCGGCGTGCCATTCGCGTGCAGGACCTCCGCAATCTCTCAACCTTAGAGCCGAAGCTCGAGCGGATATTGGTGCACCACAACGCGCTCCGGCGCGGGCTGAACCAACCGGAGGTCAGCCATGATGGCCTTCTCTCCGAGCTGACCGACATCGCACCGAAACTACTGCCGTACATTGATTGCGTCTGGCAGCGTCTGGATGCCGCGCGCCGGGTGGGTCGCCGAATTCTGTTCGAAGGCGCACAGGGTGCGCTTCTGGACATTGACCACGGCACCTATCCGTTCGTGACCTCGTCGAACACGGTTGCGTCTCAGGCAGCGACCGGCGCCGGTATTGGGCCCGGCGCGCTCGGCTATGTGCTTGGCATCGCCAAGGCCTACGCGACGCGCGTTGGTTCTGGTCCGTTCCCGACCGAGCTCGACGACGACCTCGGCCGCACGCTCGGCGAACGCGGGAACGAGTTCGGTACCGTAACCGGGCGCGCGAGACGCTGCGGCTGGTTCGATGCAACGCTCGTGCGGCAGGTCGTGAAGGTCTCAGGCATCACCGGCATCGCGCTCACCAAGCTCGACGTGCTGGATGGCTTTGAGGAGATCAAAGTCTGCATCGGCTATGACCTCGACGGCGAACGGATCGATCGACTGCCCGCGGGCCAGAACAGCCAGTCGCGCATCAAGCCGATCTACGAGACGCTCGAAGGCTGGTCAGCCTCCACGAGAGGTGCACGGAGCTGGGCCGAGCTTCCAGCCCAAGCCGTCAAATACGTCCGCCACATCGAAGAATTGATCGAGTGCCCCGTCGCGCTCCTCTCCACGAGCCCGGAACGTGACGACACCATCCTTATGCGCGACCCATTTGAGGACTGAGCCCGCCTTTGCAGCGCGGTGCGGTCCGAGCAAACGCCCGGTGATTTGCCGGGAAATGCCCGTCCTGTGCCGGATTGCCGAAGATGCTGTCGCCCAACGTGGCGTCTGACGGCTGCGCCAAGACATAGTCGAGATGCGTGCCCGTCGTTCGGAGCGATCCTCAATCATTTAAATAAGTCAGAGTGCGACCCGGTACGGATCAGTATGACTTCATCATCATTGACTCCGTAGATCAGGAGCCAGGCCGGCGCAAGCGCCGCCCCATGGGAGCGCCCTCAGCGCGTGAGATCAAAAGTGGCACAAGCGGACGGCGTTCGTTTGAACTCAGCCCTGGAGACGAGCCCCCAGGGAGCAAAGCGACCCGGCGCAAGCGCCGCCCCATCGGAGCGCCCTCAGCGCGTGAGATCAAAAGTGGTGCCGGCTGAGGGATTCGAACCCCCGACCCTCTGATTACAAATCAGATGCTCTACCAACTGAGCTAAGCCGGCTTTAGACGACGCGGGCTGGCGCGTCGTCTGCATTTGGCGCCGCGGGCGTTTCTATAGACGAAGCCGTGCGGGCGATCCAGATGCGATTGTGAGGGGCGGGGACTGCCGCCAATCCTCTCATATTGTGGGCTGCCAGAGGACCGAAAGTGGTCTTCAGTCCTTTGGCGGTTTCGGCTTTGGCGGACGGGCTGGCCGTTGCAGGAACGCTGGCACCATGCCGCCGAACGTCGCCTCGGCACGCTCCGCTTCCGACATGTCAGTCCGCCCAGGATGAGCCGCGGTGCGGGTGTTGGTTGGCGTGACCGGCCCGGTGGGTTTTGCGCTACCGCCGCCGCGATCGCTTGACGCGTTTGCCGCAGTGGACCCCCGCTTGCGGCGCGGACGTTCCGGTGCCGGCTCGGCCCGGTCGGTGACCGATGACGGTGCTGCATCGGGCATAGCCGGTTGAGGTGCGTCGATTTCCGGGGTCGGCGCGGCGTCCAGGGCCGGTTGCTCGTTGCTGGTGGCCGTTGCGCGACGTCGGCGACCCGAGCGGCCCTCTGTGGTTGACGCCTTTTGCTTGGCCTCAGATCCCGGATCGCTTTTCCGCTCGCCGCGCCCACCGCTGCGACCGCGTCCCCGGCGCTTCGCGGATTTGGCATCGGCGATATCGTCTTCGTTTGGTGCATCTCCGCCCCAGTCGGGGGCTTCACCTATGAGGCGCTCGATGTCGCTGAGCCGCTTCAGGTCTTCCGCACCAACGAGCGTGGCCGCAAATCCGTCGCGGCCGGCGCGACCCGTGCGTCCGATGCGGTGCACATAGTCGTCGGCTGCGAGTGGCACGTCGAAATTGAAGACGTGGCTGACCTCGGGGATATCAAGGCCGCGGGCCGCGACATCACTTGCCGCGAGGATCTGGATTTCGCCGCCGCGAAAGGCGGCAAGCGTCGCCATCCGGCTGGTCTGATCCATGTCGCCGTGCAATGCGCCTGCATTGAACCCGTGCTTTGCGAGCGACTTCAGAAGGATCGCCACGTCACGCTTCCGGTTGCAGAATACGATCGCGTTTTTGACGTCCTGGGTGCGGATCAGATCGCGCAGCGTCTCACGTTTCGCCCAATCCTCGCCGTTCCGGCAGAAGTGGAACGTCTGCTTGATCGTCTTTGCGGTGGTGGCCGGTGGTGCGACTTCCACGCGCTCGGGATTGTCCAAGAATTGATCGACGAGCCGTTTAATTTCCTTCGGCATGGTCGCTGAGAAAAACAGCGTCTGCCGCCGCGGTGGCAGCAACTTACAAATCTTCTCGATGTCCGGGATGAACCCCATGTCGAGCATGCGATCGGCCTCATCAATGACGAGGATCTCAACGCCCATCAACATGATGCGCCCGCGTTGAAAATGGTCCAGCAGACGGCCTGGCGTCGCAATCAGAACATCGACACCGCGATCGAGTTTGCGGACCTGCTCATCCATCGAGACGCCGCCGATGAGCAGCGCAACGGTGAGCTTGTGATTGACGCCGTACTTCTCAAAGCTCTCCGCAACTTGCGCTGCGAGTTCGCGCGTCGGCGCCAGGATCAGCGATCGGGGCATCCGCGCCCGAGCACGGCCACGCTCGAGCAGCGTAATCATCGGCAGCGTGAAGCTTGCCGTTTTTCCGGTACCCGTTTGCGCAATGCCAAGGACATCGCGACCGGTGAGCGCCGTTGGGATCGCGGCAGCCTGGATCGGGGTTGGGTTGATGTAGCCCGCGGCCTCTACGGCCGCTTCGACCTTCGGGCCGAGGCCGAGGTCTGAAAACGTTGGGTCGCTCAAAAGCGCGTATCTCCGTCAGGGGTGCATGCACCCATGTCCGGGCGCATTCGGCGCAGGCGTCGGCGGATTCCGATGAGCCTGTAGGGGCTTCAAGTGCGATCGCTGGTCGTGTGTTGCGAACGCCGGATGTAGCCATGTCGCTGGTTCAACAGCTTTGGCTGGCAGCGAGCTGACACACCTCGTGAGGATTTTCAAGTCATGCGCGCGTCTTGAGACCTCGCAAGTCGCAAACTGCGTGCAGATCGGGGCGCCGATCGCACAAAAGAGCAAGGCTCAGATGTCGAGGTCCTTTGCAAAGGCCGCCCGCTCCTGAATAAAGCGAAACCGCGCTTCGGGCTTCGAACCCATGAGTGCGTTGACCGCCTGACCAATCTCTGATCGCTCGCCTTCTGCGATTTCGACCTTCAATAGGACCCGTTTGGTCGGGTCCATTGTTGTCTCTTTTAGATGCGATGCGTTCATTTCGCCCAGGCCCTTGAAGCGCGTCACTTCGATCTTCTGGTTGCCCTTGAAGACCCCGCTTTCCATGACGCGCACCCGTTCGGCTTCGTCGCGGGCGTAGTGCGCATTCGTGCCCTGGGTCAGCTTAAAGAGCGGTGGGACGGCCATGTAGAGATGCCCGTCTTCGATCATCTGCGGCATCTCTTTGTAGAAGAAGGTGATCAAAAGGGCGGCGATATGGGCGCCGTCGACGTCGGCATCCGTCATGATGATCACGCGCTCATAACGCAGATCCTCAGATCGGTATCTGGTCCCAAGCCCCACACCGAGCGACTGGATCAGATCCGACAACATTTGGTTCTGTGCGAGCTTTTGCGAGGTCGCGTTGGCAACATTCAGGATCTTACCCCGCAGTGGCAGCACGGCCTGAATTTTGGGATTGCGCGCTTGCTTCGCTGATCCGCCAGCCGAATCGCCTTCGACGATGAAAATCTCCGTGCCGATGTTCGAGCTGGACGCGCAATCCACAAGTTTGCCGGGCAAACGCAAGCGCCGCGTTGCCGTTTGGCGGCCGATCTCTTTCTCGCGTTTGCGCTTGAGGCGATCCTCTGCCTGCTCGATGCACCATTCGAGAAGTTTGGTCGCCTGCTGCGGGCTCTCAATGAGCCAATGATCAAAGGCGTCTTTCACCGTCGTCTCGACAATGCGAGCGGCTTCGGTCGTCGCCAACTTGTCTTTGGTCTGGCCTTGAAACTCGGGCTCACGGATGAAGACCGACAGCATAGACGCGGCCGTTCCCATCACGTCGTCCGCTGTGATTTGAGCTGCTTTTTTGTTGCCGGCCAACTCGCCGTAGTTCCGCAACCCTTTCGACAGGGCCGCACGCAAGCCGATTTCGTGCGTGCCGCCGTCTGGCGTCGGGATCGTGTTGCAGTAAGAGTGCGAGAAGCTGTCGGCATCGACGATCCAGGTTACCGCCCATTCAACCGAGCCATGGCCGCCCTCGCGATCGATGCGTCCGCCAAACGTTTCTTTGGTCACCGGCGTACGCCCGGCAACCTGCTCGCCGAGGTAATCTCGGAGGCCGCCGGGAAAGTGGAAGGTCGCGTCCGTCGGCGTATCATCTCGGATGATTTCTGGGGCGCAGCGCCAGCGAATTTCGACGCCACCAAAGAGGTAGGCCTTCGAGCGCGCCATTCGCATCAAACGCGCAGGCTTAAATGCCGTGCCCTTGCCAAAAATCTGCTCGTCCGGCCGGAAGCGCACGGTGGTCCCGCGCCGGTTCATGATCGAGCCCAGCTGTTCGAGCTTGGTCTCCGGCTGACCGCGCGAAAACACCATGCGGTACAGCTGTTGGCCGCGCGCGACTTCAACCTCGAGGCGTTCCGACAGTGCATTGACGACCGACACGCCGACACCATGCAGGCCACCGGATGTGTTGTAGGCTTTGCCGTCGAATTTGCCGCCCGCGTGCAGCGTCGTCATGATGACTTCGAGCGCGGATTTCTTTTTGTATTTCGGGTGTGGATCGACGGGGATGCCGCGCCCGTTGTCAGAGACGCAGAGCGTGCCGTTTTCCAACAGCTCGACCTCGATCCAGGTCGCGTGTCCAGCAACGGCCTCGTCCATGGAGTTGTCGATGACTTCGGCAAACAGGTGGTGCAGTGCCTTTTCATCGGTGCCACCAATATACATGCCGGGCCTGCGGCGCACCGGTTCGAGGCCTTCGAGAACCTCGATGTCGGCGGCTGTGTAGTCGTCGGACGCGTCGGCGGCCGGTTTACGCTTGGCTGGCTTGCTCGCCATGGAAGCTCCGATGATCGTGGACAGATCGCGTTTTGATTTTGCCATGTCGCACCCGGTTTGAAACGCGCGGATCAACGTCTCGGCCGAACGCGACGGGGTAAGCTGACACTGTGGCGAATCGTGCGCGCACATCTTCAGCGCTGGCGATCGCATGCGCGGGGCCAATTTGACAAGCCAGCCGATTTGCGAGGTGTCGGTATGAGCGCGCGTGACACTGGATGAGCACGCGGGTTGCAACGCTTTTTGCGGAGCAGAGGCAATATTGAGGTCAGAGCACGGCTGAAAATTGGGGACCAGCGGCGCAAGCGTCGACGCTGGCCCTAGGCCCAAACGGCTCACCGTTTTTAGGCGTACCGTTTGAGCGTTCGCTTTCCGTTCAGAGGCAAAGCGGTCGGCGGGCGCAGTTGACCGCTCACCTAGAAGCCAAAGCTCGCCTCAGCCAGGGAAGTCGCGTCGGTGAGGCCCTCAAGCACGATCAGCTGGCTGCCGACGCCAACGGTCACGTTGCCGTCCTCGTTGGTGTCGATGGCGAGATCTGCGAAGCTCAAACCCTCGCCGTCGAAGTCGATCACGTCTTCTCCGATGACAAAGTCGGTGATTGTATCGACGGAGCCGTCGAGATCGCCACCGAACTTGAACGTGTCGAAGCCTGAGCCGCCGGTCAGGAAATCGCTGCCGAGGCCGCCCGAGACTTCGTCATCACCTGAGCCTGCATCGATCGTGTCATCGCCAGCGCCGCCAAGCAGCCAATCGCTGTGAGATCCGCCGGAGAGCGTGTCGTTGCCAGCGCCACCGTCGAGGAAGTCACGGTCCCGGCCACCGAACAGCGCATCTGAGCCGAAGCCGCCGTAGAGTTCGTCGTTTGCAGACCCGCCGTCGAGACGATCGTTGCCGCTGCCGCCGTCGAGAAAGTCCGCCCCAGCGCGTCCTTGGAGGTTGTCGTCATTGGCGCCGCCAAACATGCGGTCGCTGCCGCTGCCACCGATCATGGTGTCGACGCCATCGCCACCAAACATGCGGTCGTTGCCGCTGCCGCCGGACATGAAGTTGGTGCCGCTTGTCGCCGTGAGAGTGTCAGCCCCCGAGTTGCCGAAGAGGCTGTTCGTGCCGCCCGTGACGGTCAGTTCGTCGTTGCCCGAGTGGCCGTAGAGCTCGCCGCTTGAGCCGTGCGTGGCGGTCAGGATGTCGTCGCCTTTGCCGCCGAACAGCTCGCTGTGGCCGAACTCGCCAACTGTGATGTCGTCGCGGCCCTCGCCGCCGCGGATGTAGTTGTCGCCACCGGAGTCGAGAACGTAGTCGTCGCCTGTTCCCCCGTAGATCATGTCATCGCCACTGCCACCTTCGATAAAATCGTCACCGGCAAGTCCATAGATCAAATCGAGACCGGCGCCGCCGTCGACGTAGTCGTCGCCGCGCGTGCCAACGATCACATCATCGCCGTCACTGCCGTAGAACTCCGTGCCCCATTCTTCTTCGTAGACTTCGACGTCAGCACTGGTCTGAACGGTTGGGTTGGCCATGACTGCGTTTCCCTCGCTTGGCGTCCTCATGTGCAGTGAAGATGGCACGGCCGGCTCGGGAATGACTTAAGCGGGTTATTTCAATTTTATCGAATTTGCACCGTATGCGTCAGAGGCTAAACGAAAAAGCTGAAGTTGTTTCAATTTGAAAACATCAACGCGGCGTATTCTTTTTCGTTTCAAATCGAACTGATACGTTATCAATCAGGCGGGTTTCACCGAGCGTTGCAGCCGCGAGAATTCGCAGATCGCCTCCGGCGCGGAAAGCGTCTCTGTTGGCCGGCGCGAGTGTTTCGGGATCGCGAATTTTGACATAGTCCACGCTTTCGAAGCCTCCGTCCAACAAGCGTCGGACTGCTGCCTTCTCAATGATTTCAATCCGTTCGTGCCGAGCGACGGCGGTGGCTGTGTCTTGCAGCGTTTGGTACATCAGCGGGGCGATTTGCCTGTGCTTTGGAGACAAGTACGCGTTCCGAGAACTGCGTGCGAGGCCGTCTGCTTCCCGGATGGTCTCGTGCCCGACAATTGTTAAATCGATATTCAAGTCCCGAACAATTGTTCGTATCACCGCGAGCTGCTGAAAATCTTTCTCGCCGAAGATCGCAATGTGCGGTGTGGTTTGAAGGAATAGTTTCGTGCAAACTGTTGCCACTCCCGTAAAGAAATGTGGCCGGGTCTCACTTTCTAGCCCCAATGCTGGACCTTGCAACACGACGCTTGTCGTAAAGCCATCGGGATACATAGTCGTCGTATTCGGCGCCCAGATGAGACCAGCGCCCGCACGCTCAGCTGTGATGCGATCCGTTTCAAACGTGCGTGGATAGGTTTCAAAGTCTTCTGAAGGGGCAAATTGTTTCGGATTGACGTAGATCGAAACAATACAGCGGTCAGCGATTTGTTTTCCATGCCGGATGAGGGCGAGATGTCCCTCATGCAGTGCGCCCATGGTTGGGACCAGCGCAATGCGCTCGCCAGCGCGCAGCCAGGGGCGCACGCGCGCGCTTAACGCGGTCAGGTCATGGATGACATCGCACGCCATGGGGCTCGTCCTTTGCGTCTCGCAATGCGGTGTTTCCTGTTGTCGATGACGGCTCGCAGGCAGGCCGTCAATCTCCCAACGCCCAATCGTTTGGTCGAGGAACTGTGCCTTTTGGCCATCACTGATTTCACAAGGCCGCACGCGCTCTGGCGTTCTTATCGCGATGCCATCGCCGTATCGCGGGCTCTGGTAGGGTGCAGAGGTGATTCGGTTCAGCGTTTGCGATGGCGCCCGTCGGCTTCAGTGCTGCGATTTGGCCTCCTGATCCGTTGGGATGGTCAGACGACTTAACGGGTCGTCGGTTCGGGCAGCGCGCCTCAGGGACGACTTAACCGGGGACGATGACACATGTCCGGAAAAATGGCTGAGAAGACGAGTGCCCGTCTGAGAGCCGCTTGGGACACGGCCAGGCAAGGCGGCACGCCAAGCTCCACCGCGGGGCTTGGTCTTCGGGCCGACGGAGTTGGGCAGGCCAGCAAACAGTCGTGGCATCTTCAGACCGATCTTGAATTGATCGCAGCGCTCGGTGAGCGGGTTTTGCTCGGATTGCCTGATACCGCGCTGGTGCGTGTCCGAGCTTTGGGTCTTGAGAGCGCCGGTTTGCCGATGACGCCCATGGGCCTCGTGTTCGCCGGTGACGGTGAGCCACCGGAGGTTGCGGAGGACTTGAGGCGCTCGCTCGTCGAATGCCGGATCCCGCACGGCGCCCCACGCAACCGGTTCCGTCAGGTCTCGCAGCAGCTCTCGACTGGCGAGTGCGACCTCAACAGCGACGCTGGCGATGGGCAGGGCTTCTCCGACCACATCAAAGCCACGATTGGGCGGCTCACGCCAAGAGACTGGCGGGCGCCGCTGGCCGCACTCCGCTCAGCTTTGACGGTGGTTGACAGTGTTGACACCGCTTGCACGGCGTTTGGTCGTTCAGCGCGGGGGTTCCACCGGACGGGTCGCGGAGTGAGTGGACCGGGTCAGCAAGCAACGCCCGCCCCTCTGATCGCATTGGCGCCCGATCCCGACGTCCGCTGGCACGACATGCGCGAGGCCGTCGTCGATGCGCTCATGACCATCGGACAGGCGTTCCCAGATCCAGATCCGGATGACACGTTTCACCGCCGCGTGTTCGCGCGTCCCGCCCTCTTGATCCAGGCTTCCAGCGTCTTGCCGCAACTGCTTGCCGCGACCGCACCGGCGATCCGGGAAGAACACGTCGATGTGTTGATCGAAATCTGCGAGATCGCGCGCCGCGAGAATGTGTCTGTGATCTTGGATGAAGAAGCCGATGCGCTGCAGCCCGGTCTGTTTGCAGTCGTCGAGGCTCTGCTTGCCGACCCTCGGCTCAGCGGATGGAACGGTTTCGGGCTCACGCTCCAGGCGAGCCATCGCAGGACGCTGCAGCGCATCTCCCAGTTGCACGCGCTCGCGCAGAGCGACAGTCGACTAGTTCCAATCCGGTTGGTGCGCGGCAGCACCTGGAGCGAGGACGTCAGCAAAGCCTTGTCGGATGGCGCGCTCCGCCCGCCCGTCTACTGGTCCGATCTTGCGATGTCGCTCAGTTGGCTTGCAGCGGCCCAGGCGATCGTCGAGGAACCTGACGTGTTTCATCTTATCGCTGAACCATCGACGCCAGTGGAATTGGCCGCCCTCGAACTCGGCGCACGCGGGCGTCGGAGCGGCATGCATGTTGATCTCGCGACGCCGTCGGTCCGTGCCGCGCGCGCTCTCGGTGATGCGAAAGATGTGTTTCGCCTGAGATCGACAATCTGGGTTGGGAGCCGCGATGACATCGATACGTTGTGGGCTGACCGCGCTATTGAACCGATCTTGCGCGCCCGCCTCGGCGATGGGGCGCTGCTTGACCGCAATGTTGTCTCCGGTTCCGGGACTTCAGTCCTGGAAGCGCTGACCGAAATATCGGGTGAAGCCGCGCCTGCCGCAGAGAGCGGGTTTGATGCGGCCGATGTGGGCGGGCCTGCGCGCTGGTCACGGCCGATCCTGGATGCCCCGGGTCGCGATGCGCAAACGGCAGACGCGCACACACAACCCGCACCGGAGACGCTTCTGGCGCTCGCCACAGTGCCAGCAGAGGAAACACCGCCTGCAAAACGTCCGCGCGATGAGGCCCCGCCGCCCCCGAAACATGAGGTTGTCTCACCGGTCGACGGCCATACCGTCGTGTGTGCTTTGCCGCGGATGGAACACGTCGACATCGAACCGCGCCTTGAGCAACTCCGGGAGTGCGTCCGTCTCTGGGGTGATCAGGCGTTGGGCGCGCGGCTCGCGATCCTTTCGCAGGCAACCGAAACGCTGAGCCGCGAACGGGACCGTGTCGTCGCTGGTTTGGCGCTCGGTCACGGCCAGCCCCTTCGGACGGCCGCACGCGAGTGGCAGGATGCGATTGACATTGCGCGATCGATTTTGGCACGGGCCCAAACCGTGTCTGATGCGATGGCTGTCGCAAATGAGATCTCCTACCCCGCCGGTGTTGTCGCCTTCCAGATCTCACGGCAGGCCCCGTTCCTCGACACGCTCAGACAATCGATGCTGGCGCTCACCGGCGGTAATGCCGTTATCTTGCCGGTGACGCCGGAGACCGCCACGGCGGCAACCATGGTTGTCGACGCCCTCGTTGAAGCGGGTTTGCCGAAGGACGTGCTCGATTTGGTGTTGGTCGATGAGGACCACCAGATCGAGATCCTGAAATGCGCGGCAGTTCGCGCCGTACTCGTTTCTGAGACCGCGTCGGCTGAGCGGTCAGCGATGGCATCCGCGTTTCGCGTAAGACACAACCGGCGCCCGCTCGCTGGATTTGATCTGGCAGCCCCCGAGACGGTGATTGTCGTTGATCAGACCGTTGATCCGGTGCGCGCAGTGGCAACGATCACGCAGCTTTGGCTGGCCGACGCCGGGCAATCGCCGACGGCGCCACGCGCGGTGTTGGTCGCCGAGCCTATCCGCGAGGCTGTCATGGACGGTCTGGTCAATGCGGTCTGCGAAACAGTGATCGGCGATCCACTGCTGGCTGAGACACAGTTGGGTCCAATGAGATCGGTGTCGGCCCGAGATGCAGCGGTTGCCGAAAAGTTCCGCCTGTCGCAGTGCTTCGAGACGCTTATCGATCCATTGCCGCCGTCTGGCGTCCACGGACCTTTCGTGACGCCTGCGATCTATGCCGCAGCCGATCTCACCGGGCTGAGAGACCTCACCAAATCGCAGTGCACGACTGGATCGGGCGCACGCATCCGCGCACCCGTTTTACTGCTTGCGCCCTTTGCCGCCGACGATGTGCCTGAACTTGGCGCAGCAGTGGGCCAGTTAAGCGTCTTGTGCGACCTGGTGGTTTTCAGCAACGACCGATCGTTTGCGGCCACGCTTCAGCGGACGGTGCGGCCTGAACGCCTGCAATTGCATTCGGGCCTCGATGCCATTGGACGTCTGCAAGCGACGACATCGCGACCCGAACCACGGCATCTCACCGTGAGTATCGACCGAACCGCCCATATCGATCCGCTCACGCCACCGCTCGTGAGACGGCGGGTGATAAGCGGCGGCCTGACTTAGGTGCCTTGAAGCCGGGAAGACGAGTGGCAGCGGGTATCCGTCAGGATGAGCCGCCCCGTTTCGTCGCATATCATTACTTGGACAGACCGCCCACCGGCCACATATCATCGGATACGTGGAGCATGGAGGTGCGGCATGGTTTGGCCCTGGAAGCGAAAAGGTGCGCCGCAGCCGAATGCGGAGGCCAACAGGGGGCCTGGGACGAACGTGGATGACGCCGATCCGCGATCCGATATCGTGGGCGAGCGGACAGACCATGCAGCGCCAGCGGTCAAACCGGACGGCGACGCGCCTGCGAAAGAGACATCAGAGCGCGCGACGTCCCGCTCAGATGCGGCGGGTGCTGCTGAACCAGCACATGTTGCGGATTTTGTCGCGAAGCTCCGAGCCACTGCGCCACGCACGGGTGGTGATCGTGGTCGCCTCGTCTTCGCCATGGACGCCACAATGAGCCGACAGCCGACATGGGACATGGCGTTGGCGCTGCAGTCAGACATGTTCGACGCCGTTCGCGAGGTGGGCGGTCTTGACGTTCAGCTGATGTACTTCCGAGGCGCCGGTGAGTGCCGCGCATCCAAGTGGGTGTCTGATCCAGCCGCACTCGCGCGCTTGATGACGACGGTCACGGTCGCTGGCGGCTGGACCCAAATCCGAAAAGTCTTGAGCCATGCCCGCCAGGAAACGGAACGCCGCCGCATCCATGCGCTCGTCTACGTCGGCGATGCGATGGAAGAAGACATTGATGAGCTTTGTGGCCGCGCTGGTGAACTCGGCGTGCTCGGTGTCCCGGTCTTTGCGTTCCAGGAGGGTCATGATGCGCGTGCGGCAACAGCGTTCCGAGAGATTGCTCGGCTGACAAAAGGGGCCCACTGTCAGTTCAATGCCGGGTCCGCTGCCGAGTTGAAAGCACTGCTGGCAGCTGTCGCTGTCTACGCCGCCGGCGGGCGCGCTGCATTGCAGGACATGAGCCGTACGGGCAATCGCCAGGCGCAATTGCTGATTGAACAGATGAGATGACGTGCCTCGCGTGCGTTTCTTAATGATGGGACCCGCGTTGCGCCGACAGCCCGCGGGACATGCGCATGGCATACCTCCTGGCGGGGTTCGCTTTTCTCTTTGTCGTCCTGCTTTTGAGCGGGGCGTTGTCCTCTGTGAACCCCGGCATTCTCGCGCGCTGGCTGAGGGCTGCCATTGGGCTGGTGTCGCTGGGCGCTGCAACGTTCCTGGCCGTTCGTGGCGCGGTTGGGCTCGCCATCCCGCTGGCACTGACCGGAATTTGGTTTCTCTCATTGGCTCAGCAAGCGCCGCGATCGCGTCCGATCGGCGGGCCGGCGGGTGGCGGCGGAAGAGGGCAGCCACCGCCCCAACGCTTTTCTGAAATCACCACAAAGACGCTCAAGGTCTATCTCGACCTTGATAGCGGCGATGTTTACGGCGAGGTCCTGACCGGTCCGTATCGGGGGCAGACGCTCGAGGCTCTTTCGCCAGCCGATGTTGCAGACCTGTGGTCGCAGTGTGAGTTTAGCGACCCTCAATCGGCTCAGATCCTGGAAGCTTATCTCGATCGGCGCCGCCCAACATGGCGCGAAGATCTAGCG
>JBCBWG010000401.1:0-504 GCA_039817205.1 Pseudomonadota bacterium | reverse complement strand
ACGTCTCTCAAAAAGGCGATGTAGTTGAGGGGCGCCAACCATTCGGCATTGTCGACCATGACGGCATCGGACTTCGCATCACCAAACCCGATGAGTTTGGCGAAGACTTTCTGCATGCCGTGTTTGTTGCGCTCGATCTCATCGACGGATCGGAGTTGCCGCGTCTCGTCCTTGCCGGAAGGATCACCAACCCGAGTGGTTCCGCCGCCCATGAGCACGATGGGCTTGTTTCCGGTTTGCTGAAGCCAGTGCAGCATCATGATCGAGATGAGCGATCCGATGTGCAGAGACGGGGCGGTGCAGTCGTAGCCGACATACGACACAACCTCGCCCTTGGCAGCGAGCTGATCGAGGCCTGCGGCATCCGACATTTGATGCACATAGCCGCGCTCCTGCATCACGCGTAGGAAGTCGGACTTGGGCTTGAAGTCGGTGTCGGAGGACATTGGTGAGGCTCAGCAAGTTGGTGTGTGAGCGCTGTGGTATAGTTGGTTTCGCATGACA
>JBCBWG010000400.1:0-522 GCA_039817205.1 Pseudomonadota bacterium | reverse complement strand
CAAACGATGGATCATCGAGTTTCTCTGCCGGAATGCCGAGGGTTTCGGTGCAGAAATCCGTCCCGAGCGTCCACTTGTTAAAGACAAATTTTATGTCGAAGGCCGAGGCGAGCGATGCTTCAACCGTTTCAAGCACGTCGTCGGTGAACCCTTTGACCCGGAGCGTTGAATGGTTGATCGCCGGTGCTTGGCGCAACGAGCCGTGGCCCACAGCGTAAGCTTCGACTTCGGCAATCGCCGCTTCCGAGTAACCGAGGGTACGAAGGGCTTGCGGGACCGACCGGTTGATAATTTTGAAGTAACCGCCGCCTGCAAGCTTTTTGAATTTCACGAGCGCGAAGTCCGGTTCGATGCCCGTCGTATCGCAATCCATAACAAGGCCAATCGTGCCGGTTGGCGCGATGACAGTGGCCTGGGCGTTGCGATATCCGTGGGCCTCACCGAGCGAAAGCGCGCGATCCCACACGCGCGTCGCAGCCTCGGTGAGCGCTGTTTCCTTGCAATGCGCAATGTCGAGCGGCA
>JBCBWG010000003.1:0-33582 GCA_039817205.1 Pseudomonadota bacterium | reverse complement strand
CGCGTCCCGGTCAGGCCTATGCTGCGCTGCACAATTGTGAGAGGGGTGAGCTGGGCGATGGTTGGCGCAAGCAGGATTGGAGTTTGCAATGCAGTTCTCGGGCAAAAGCGCCGTTGTTACCGGCTCAACGTCTGGAATTGGCCTCGCCATCGCAAAGGCACTATCGACGGACGGCGCGTCCGTCATGCTCAACGGCATTGAGGAGCCGGGCGCTGCAGCCGACGTTGTGGCCGAGGTTGCCGCCGCCGGAGGCGCCGCGAAATACACCCGCGCCGATGTCTCGAAGCCTGAAGAGATCCAAAACCTCGTCAAAGCGACGACGGACGCCTTCGGCGGGCCACACATTCTCGTCAATAACGCTGGCATTCAATACGTCGCGCCGATCGAAGAGTTCCCAGAGGCAAAGTGGAACGCCATCATCGCAATCAACCTGTCAGCGGCGTTTCACTCCATCAAAGCCGCGCTGCCAGCCATGCGATCGGCGGGTTTCGGCCGCATCATCAATATCGCGTCCGCCCATTCGCTCCGCGCGTCACCTAACAAGTCTGCGTACGTGACGGCAAAACATGGGCTCGCGGGCCTGACCAAAACAATCGCGCTGGAGACCGCGCGCGAGAACATCACCGCCAATGCGATCTCGCCTGGATATGTCTGGACCCCGCTCGTCGAAGAGCAAATTCCTGATTATGCGAAATCAAACGACCTGACTGAAGAAGAGGCGAAACACGAAATCCTCGATAAGCAAGCATCGAAGGAATTCGCGACCGTTGAGCAGATCGCAGCGCTCGCCGCATTTCTCGTAAGCGATGCGGCCGAGCAGATCACGGGCGCCAATTATCCGGTTGACGGTGGCTGGACTGCGCAATGACCCGTAACTCGGCCGGGCAATTCGAGCGAGGTCCCATCTGCGGCTTTTCCTGGCCGGGCGGTCCTGGAACGAAACGTTTAAATCTCGCGCTGCAAGGCGGTGGCGCGCACGGCGCGTTTACGTGGGGCGTACTTGATCGGCTCCTGAAGGACGAGCGGATCGAAATCGAGGCTGTGTCAGGCGCAAGTGCCGGTGCGATGAACGCATCCGTTATGGCTGCCGGCCTGACGAAGGGTGGCCGGGCCGAAGCCCGTTCCGCGCTGAAATTGTTTTGGAAAGCTATCAGCCGCGACGCGATGATGAGCCCGATCAAACGAACGGCGTTTGATATCATCGCCGGGACCTGGAGCCTGGATACCAACCCAGCGCTTGCTGCTTTCGACATGATCACACGCGTCCTGTCGCCCTACCAATTCAACCCGCTCAATCTCAATCCACTGCAACATCTGCTCGAAGAAACAGTCGATTTCGACGCCGTACGTGCGTGCAATTGCGTCCAGCTGTTTGTGTCGGCGACCAATGTGCACACAGGCCGCGCGCACATCTTCACCGGCGATGACGTGACGGCGCAAAGCGTGATGGCGTCGGCGTGTCTGCCCTACATGTTCCAAGCCGTTGAGATCGACAACGTGCCCTATTGGGATGGTGGGTACATGGGCAATCCCGTGCTCTCGCCGTTTTTCAAACGGTGCGAAGCGCGCGACATCGTGATCGTTCAAATCAACCCAAACTTTCGGCCGCGGACGCCAACGACCGCACGCGAAATCCAGGACCGGATCAACGAGATTTCGTTTAACGCACCGCTCGTACGCGAGCTCCGCCACGTTGAATTCATAAACAAATGCGTCGCGCGCGGCGAACTGAACGGCATGGGATATCGCGAGACGTTTTTGCATCGCGTTGGCGGCGGGCACGAACTGGATGCGTTCACCGCATCCACCAAACTGAATGCAGAATGGGCCTTCCTGAAACACCTGCGCGATATCGGTCGGGCGTCGGCAGACGCTTGGCTCGAAGAGAATTTCGACGCTCTGGCAACGCGGTCGACACTCAATGCATCGTCTTTGGCACGAACTGAGGGGTTGGGTGGTTCCGACGAACTGACCCTGCCGACGGAGCTTCCAAAGGCCGCCGAGTGAAATAAAATTTTGATCGTTCAACGACCTGTCTGTCTATGGTGGACTAACTCGACAGCAGTTTGTGCAATAAAAATGCAATGGCCGCGCCAGTTAATGTGCTGGCGAGCGCGACTTCGGTCAGCCGGTATTTCATCCGCCGAACGACGTCATTCTTTTCATGTTTGCTCATCGCCCCACCGTAACCAATGTGACGGGCGCGCCCATAGCGTGTTGTGACGCGCGGCAGAAGCACACATGTTGCCTAATGCCACGCCGGAACGTGGTTTTGGATTGAAAGCCGACAGCGTTTCGGGACTTGGGCGATGCGCTTAGGGATTTGAGGCCGAAATCTCTCTTCGGAAACGAAATTCGGCGAATGCGCTGAATTAAAAACCGCGGGTGACGACACCAACGCCAAGCAAAACAAACGCGGAAAGAAGAAGCCAGAACGATGTCAACGAAAAGAACGGGATCGGAACGAGCCCCAACTTGGCGAGCAGGGCTGTAACGGCGATCGCCATTGCGACAAGAAACGTTGCGATACTCGGCGCTTTCATAAGACCCATGTTCAATCTCCGTCGCCCTGCCGCGTTTTGGTGCGCCAGCTAGCCTGATTCCGCGAGGTCGTGCACTTCCTCTAAACCTCAACCAACGATGGATCGACGTCCTGCGCTGGTGTTGGGCGAGCGGTGAGGCTTGCGCGACGGGGACAGGGACAAGGACTGGGCTCCTTAGCCGACGCCGCGCTCGCGTCGGTAGCCCGTACCAGAGACGACAACCTCAATTGCGCCTTCCGTGATCATCGGGTGGCTAATCTGCACGCCGATGACACCGTCGTAGCCTTCGGCTGTCGCGCGATCGGCGAGCGCCTCCAAAGCACGATCAACCGTCTCTTGCAGCACCTTTTCGTAGCGGGTCATCTGACCGCCCAGCGTGTTCGTGATCGCCTCCCGCATATCGCGCAGAACGTTCGCGCCCGATACGGCGCACGCTGTCACCATGCCGCCAACGGCAATCGGCTCTTCGCCGCATAAATCGAGTGTTGTCAGTTTCATTTCGCCATCATCGCATGTTCGGCGACTGCGGGGATAAGTTTGAGCCGGACGCGGGCTCAGGCTGCTGCCTCTTCAGCGGGCGGCTTCGACGGCGGGTCCGTCTTTCGCTTGCGACCGGAGAAAAACAGCCCGCGCAGCATGAGAAGCAAGAGTCCCAGCCCGACGCCGACAATGCCGACGACAATCGGATGCCGCTCCCAAATCAGGATCGGATCAACGCGGCCGTTCAGCGCTCGCGTGACATCCTGAGAAATACGGGTCACATCGAGCCGCGGGCCGTCATCGACCAGCATACGAACCGCTGCGACCTGATCCTGGCTCCGCGTCACCGCATCGCGCACATACTGCGGTGCCAGAGCGCGCATGCGCGCCGGCTTCTCAGCAACCGCAACGAGCACGATCTGGCTCGCATCCCGCGACAACCCACGCAGATAACTTGAGAGCGTTTTCAGTTCGGCTTCCGACAGCCCGCGACCGAGGCGAACGAGTTTGTCTCGGTCGAGCTCGAACAGAAGATCGCGATCGGCGGGTGTGACCGCTGCGAGCTTCAACTTCGCGGCTCGGTTATCGATCGCGAGCAGTTGCCCAAGCGTGCGCCGATCAAACGTATCCGGTGCTGCGCGCTGATGGAGCCCAAGCGAAATGACTTCGGACAGCTTATCGCCAGCAAGGGCCTGCCACTTCAACGCGTCTTCCAGCGAGCGTCGCTGCCGCGCGATCGCAACGCCGTCTTCCGAGAGGCTGTTCACTGCCGTATGCAGGCGCCCGTCTCGTAAAGCGCGACCAACGCCGTTCGGGCCCTCTTTCTCGAGGATGAGCGCAACGATCTCGTCGAGGCGAGGCAGGTTATTGCGCCCAACCGTGTCGACGAAGTTGCGGAACGCGGCATCGCCTTCGGCAAGTTCCAGCGTCTTGGCGTGTGCCTTCTTGAAGCCACGCCAGATCTCAACGATCCGATCGGACGTCGCGCTCGCAAGCGACGTCATTTGCAATTCGATCTGTTCTTTGATGGAGCGCGCGAGTTCGTTTTGGACCTTCCGCTCCGTCTCTGCGGATTTCATCTCGGCCTGAATGATCGGCAACATGCCGTAGCGCAGATCCCAAACATCCTTGATGATCAGAACAGCGCCAACACCACCGGCCACGACTGAGACAAGGCGCCCAACCACGGACCCGACAATGCGAGTGCCAAGCCGCGAGGCCATGCGTGCCATCTGTCGGCGGACCAGGATCACGACGGCACCCGCAAGCCCACCGGCGCTCTGCAGCAGCACCTGATCATTGCCAGCGCGGGCCTTGCCCGTTTCATCGGTGACTTTGAAGGCCTCCCTCGCATCTCGCTGAACCGAGGTCGCAACCGTTGAACCGTACCGCGGGCCAAGGAAGGCTTTCACGCAGCGTTGCGCCGGACCCGATGCATCAATGGTCGACAATTCAACGGACTTGCCAATTTTCTCGCCGACACCGGTTGCGAGTTCGCTGATGGCCTGATTGACGGCATCGGATTGGTAGACGCGCTCGGCGACAGCGGTCGCCAACTCCTGGGATCGCTTCCGGAGCGCCAGCGACTTCCACAGGCTCCACAAGCTCGATTCTTTTCGGACATCGCGGGTTGCCAAATCTATACGGGCACGCACGACGCGGCCCACTTCCCGCTCGCGCCACTCGTTGCGAACGATCCCCTCGTAATCGACGGATTTAAGCCCGCCCTGAAACGCTTTTAGCGTGATCGCCTCGATTGCCTTCTGGAAAGTTGCGAGGTCTTCAGCCTGGCACGCCCGATAGTCGGCATCGGTGAACACGGCGCGCGCCTCGGCACTCGCGGTCGGTACCGAAAGCGCCGGGACGACGATCGCCGCAACCAGTGCAGCTGAGGTGACAAGGCTCGTTGTCTGCGCAAAAAGCCGTTTCGCAAGCATGTCCAATCCTTTGGTCGGTCTCGAACCAGGCAAAATTTGAGGCGTGCGCCGTCGCTCTTTTCATACAGGCCTCCGCTGAAGCTCTCACCCAGGCTTTCGCAGGCCCAACGATGCGCACGACGAACAACACGACGCACTAGCGCTGCAGTGTTCGGCTCTGTCTATCAGACCAACGCACCGAACGCCGATTTGAACGCAAACCACCGCAGACCGTCTGGATATCATCGCGCCGCGGCGTCGGACTTATGGCAACCGAGGTATCTGATTTTGAAATTGAAATTCACCAGCCAACCAAAACTCTTGGTACCGAATGTCTGATTGACCGAGCCTTGCGGGCAAACGGGATAACCAAACGAGCAACAACATCGGGCAACCAGACCGTCATGCCCGTCGCGATCGAAGCCGAATGTTAAACCGTGTGAAACAAAAGCGGTGTGGCAGCACCCGGGTCGGTTTGCGTGTCTTCACGGCCCGGCCGCTGTATCGTGCCTCACGGCGCATACCTTTGAATGGTGCGCGCGTTCCAACGTGAGCCAGACGCACTAGCCAACGGACCTATTTGACAAAATTCCACGGGATGCTGCCTTGCACAATGTGCATAGCCAAGTGATTGAAAGCGTGCGGACCGTATTCCGTTTCTGCGGTTGCCCAATCGAGCTGATCGGCGAAAGCCGTGATCTATCAATTGATTGCTGACGCTCGCGTCGAAGTGAAACGGCCAACGATCAATTTCTTTTACAGTCTTCGCACTTAGCCATGAGTTGTTGACAGATCATATGAAATAACTAACTCACGCCGACCTTCGAGATGAATGGCGGCGACCGAGACCGACAAATCATTCTGTAAGGCGCTTTGAGCCGGCATGGTGCCGATCTCCACACCGTGGTTGATCCCTTCATGCTTCGTGTGACGTCGCCTGCGGGACGCAAGAAGAGTTATGCGGTTTATGAGCGAAGATAAGCGTCGGGTAAGCGGACACGGTGATGTGTTGCTCAGCGGTGGTCGCGTCGGGTTCTTGCTGGTGCATGGACTGGGCGGAACACCGGCAGAGGTGCGTCTCCTCGCTCAGGGGCTCAATCGTCAGGGCTACACGGTTCTCTGTCCGCTTTTGCGCGGGCATGGCGGCTCTGACCTCTTGCTCAGCGCAACGAACTGGTCGCAATGGCTCGAGACGGTCGAGCAGGCCTACGAAACGCTCAAGGCGCAGTGCGACACCGTGATTATCGGTGGCCAGTCTGCCGGTGCCATGCTTGCCATTCATCTTGCCGCCAACCACGCCGATGAGGTCCCGGGCCTCGTGCTCTACTCGCCAACGTTCTGGCCCAACGGCTGGGCCATTCCGTGGCACTTTCATTTGTTCCGCCTGATCCGCACCCGGTGGTTCGCGAACCTCATCAACGTCCGCGAACGAAAACCATACGGGATCAAGGACGAGCGCATCCGGAAACTGGTCGTCGAATCGCTGCAGCGCGATGGCCGATCGCTCGACGACATCCACGGTCGGCGTGGCGGGACGATTTTTGAATTCCGTCGGCTCGCGGATGCCGCGCGTGCAAAGCTAAAAGACATTTCAGCGCCGACCCTGATCGTGCACAGCCGCGAAGACGACCAATCGCACGTGTCAAACGCCTTCTATGCGGCCAAGCATCTGGCGGGTCCGACCGAGTTCGTGCTGCTCAACGACAGCTATCACCTCGTGACGCTGGACCGCCAACGCATGCACGTGATGGATCGCACGGTTGGATTTTGCGACGCAATCTCGGCGCTTGAAAGCCGAAAAGCTGCAACGCGGTCGGCGAATGCAAGCGTCATGCATGCCGCAAACGAGCGCTAGCCATCGACACCCGGTCTCTGGCCCCGGTCTCTGGCCCCGGTCTCTGGCTTGCTCTTCGGCAAGGTCGGAACTGATGATCCCTAATTCATCGGGGACCAGCGCCCCCGATCGATGCCATTTGATTGACGCTTATGTCGAACCGTCGCAGCTCGGCAGTGTGCCGGGAGCGCGCCGCCAAGTCAGCGTGCGGCTGAGGAACTTTGTGCCGAGATAGCCGGTGACCTTGAGCCGGTTCCGCGACGATAGTTCGACGGCGACGTCATAGGACTTGCCCACCTTCGGATCGTAAATCCAGCCGTTGTCCCAGGACCCATTGTTCATGCGTTTGAGACGGCCGATCACCTGCAAACCACAGATCGGGCGAGACCGCTTCGATGCTTTCGGATTGAGTTCGTCCGTCAATGGCTCACCGCTTTTCTTTAGCGGCGATTTCAGCCAGACGATGCGGCCGCAAATGCTTTGCCCGCACTTAGCCAAGCGCACGGCTCCGCGGCCCGTATCATCATACCAGATGCCGGTAATGTCATCGGCGGAAGCCGGTGTCGCAACAAACAGCAACCCAAAAGCTGCTATACCGGCCGCCAAGGTGTTAAGAGGCGGGGTTTTAAGAGACGAGGCTTTCAGGGCCCGGCGGGCGGATGTCCGACGCACGGGCGACCTGAGGCCGGAGGCTGTCGGTGAAGAGCCGAGGCAAAGATTACGCAACATATTACTGATCTCTCGACAGGTTTCGCGGTCTCACAAACGACGTTGGGGCTCATATGACGAGCAAATGATCAGCCCACAACCCCCGTTGGTAGACCCGTTCCGCAATTCTCTTTTGCGGAGATGGTTACCGCTCACTTATCGATCGAGCTGTTTCAAGGCGTCGCCATGGCAAGACTTGTGGCAAGAGATGGCAACGGCTTGTCAATGCCGTCATCAGACCCAGACGAAAGCAGCCTCTGGCGTTCCGTGCACTTGCATCCTATACGACGCCCGAGATCACCAGACTTGCCTTGATGTTGGCGCGAACCTTCGTCAGGGAGACGCGGCCGGGGCAGCCAGTCAAAGGACTCAAGGCCAGTCAAAAGGCTTAAGGCCAGCCAAAGGTCTCATGGACGGTGCGGAGATGCGCTCGCTCGCACATTACTGGCGCGTCTGGCCATCGGGCTGACAACGATTGGGCTCTGGACGTAATTGCAAGACAAACACCGCCGTTGAAGTATGAAGAGCTGGGGTCGCCCGGCTCGAGCGTTTTTCGGTTTGAAATATGATCCTTACACTCGCCATTCGGAATCTGTTTCACGATCGCATGCGGCTGATCGTGACAGTCGTTGGTATTCTTTTTTCGATCGTTTTGGTCGCTGTGCAATCGGGCCTCTATGTCGGCGCGAGCAAGATGATCATCGCGATGATTGAGAAGGCCGACGGCGATCTTTGGATTACGGCCTACGGCGCGAAGAGCTTTGAAGAGTCAGGTGTCTTGTCCGGTCGCGAACGTTACGCAGCCCTCGCAACGCCGGGCGTAGTTAGCGCGACACCCGTGATCGCCGCGTTCAACCGTTGGACGAAAAAGAGCGGCGGCCGTCAGCTCTGCGTGATCGTCGGCTTCGATGAGACCGAGGGAGACCTCCGGCCTTGGAATATCGTCGACGGGAGCATCGAGACGATCAAACTGCCTGACGGTGTTGCGGTTGATCGCACCTACTTCGAAAACCTCGACGTGGACGGCATTGGTGACAATGGCGAAATCGAGGGCGAGCGCGTTCGCGTGACCGCACTGACCCATGGTATTCGGTCCTTCACGACGACCCCATACATCTTCACAACACTCACCCGCGCCCGCCAGATCCTTGGCATGCCGTCAGGCTCAGCGTCCTACTTTGTTGTGAAACTCGCACCGGGCGCCGACCGCGATGCCATCCAGAAGTCGCTCCAGGCTCAGCTCACCGATGTCGAAGTGCTGACCGACGACGAATTCCGGGGCCGCAGCCTTGAGCACTGGCTGTTCGGAACGGGAGCCGGTTTCTCACTTATCGGCGGCGCACTCCTTGGTATCCTCGTTGGCACCGTGATCGTCGCGCAAACGCTTTATTCGAGCACAAAGGACCACATCAACGAGTTTGCTACGTTGCGCGCGCTTGGCTCTTCATCGGGCTACATTCACAAGGTCATTCTGATGCAGGCGGGATTGAGCGCGGTGATCGGCTATGCCCTCGGCATGGCCATATCGATGGCGGTCATTTATGCGAGCAGGGACAGCGCGCTGCCCATCATCATGACGCCGACCCTCGCGGCCGGACTGTTCGTTCTCACAATCGTGATGTGTGCCGTCTCGGCAATCTCGGCCATCGTCAAGGTCACCCGCATCGATCCAGCCATGGTGTTTGCACGATGAATAAATCTGTCATCGCCACGGCGAATAATATCGTCAAGCAGCTGGGCGCCGGGGCCGGGATGGTCACTGCGCTCAAGGATGTTTCGATCGACATCCGCGCGGGCGAACTCACCCTGTTGATGGGACCATCCGGCAGTGGCAAGACGACGCTCCTGTCGATCCTCGGCTGCATTCTGACACCGACGAGCGGCAACGTCTTCATCGCAAACGAAAGCACCGAAGGCCTGTCGCCCGAAGAGTTGGCGAACGTCCGTCGTCGGCACGTCGGCTTTGTGTTTCAGTCCTACAACCTGTTCCCGACGCTGAATGCCCTTGAAAATGTGCGCCTCGCTCTCGACGTTCGCGGCGTCGGTTATTCTGAGACGATCGAGCGGGCGGAGATGGCGTTGCGAGAGGTTGGTCTGTCCCATCGCCTGAAAAGCTATCCGGGCAACATGAGTGGCGGTGAACAGCAGCGCGTCGCGGTCGCCCGGGCGATTGCGACGGCGCCGTCTCTTATTCTTGCCGACGAGCCGACGGCCGCACTCGACAGTGAAAATGGGCACCAGGTCATGGCGCTGCTCGCCGAGGTCGCTCACCACGAAAGCCGGGCCGTTTTGGCGGTGACGCACGATCCGCGGACCCATGCGTATGCCGATCGGATTATCCGCATCGAAGACGGCCAGATCATCGGCGATGAAAATCGGCCCGGCGACCAGAACAATGTCACGCAAATCGACCGAACGAGAAAGCGAAAGCAAAATGCTTAGTTCCGATTCAACGCTCGTGACGCTTGCTGTTTCTATCGCAATGGCGGCAGGCATCATCTTCAGTGTCGACCAGCTGAGCGCGAGCGATGACAGCTTCGCGAGCGAAACTGTCCGACTGCTGTCGTCCGAAGCGGAGACGTCGCGCGACCCATCGGGCGCAGCTGTAAAACGAGACAACCAGCCGATCACCGTCGCGCAGGCTGAGACCGCGTCCGGCACCACCACGGATGGCCCTGCCAACAGCGCGAGCACAGCCACGCAACCAACGGCCGAGCGCTGGTCCGCAACGGCTGCTGGCCGGGTCGAGCCGCAGCAGGGCGTCATCGACCTCTCGCCAGAAGTCCAAGGTATCGTTGTCGAGAAATTCGTCGACGTGGGCGATGCCGTGAAGGCGGGCGATATCATTTATCGCCTGAAGGACGACGAGATTCTTGCGCGCTGGCGTGCGGCGCTCAACGAGATCGATGTCCGCAAACGCGAGCGCGCCGAAGACCCAACCGTCGACGAAGACAAAAAGAAGGCCGACAAGGCAAAGCCACGTCAGGAGGCGGAAGACGCCGTCGCCGATGCACATCTTGCTCGCTACGACGCACGACGCGCATTCGAAGTCGCCTACGCCAAGCTGAAGTCGGGCAGCGGCACGACAGAAGCCGTCGAGGCGGCACGCAAAGCGGTAACGGATGCGGAAGCGAAGCTGGTCGACGAAGAAGCGAAACTCAAAGCCGAGCAAGCAAAAGACGACGTTCCGCTGCCAACGCGTCTGGATGGGAGCCTTCAGTCGGCCAGAGATCAGCTGCGCTTGATTGAGATCGCTCTTGAACGCACCCGTGTCCGCGCCCCTTCGGACGGCACCATCATGGCGATGACAGCAGAAGCGGGTGAGGTCGCAGTGCCGTCCCCGTTGCGCCCGCTCGTCAAACTCGGAGACCTCAACGAGCTCGCCGTGCGCTCTGAACTTGAAGAGCGCGACATTGGCAACATTGGCGTTGGCCAAGACGTGATCGTTCGGTCAAGCGCATACACGGGTCGCGACTTCAAAGGTAAGGTCAAATGGGTGGCACCCTCGCTCGCCCCACCGAAATTGTCGGGCCGGGGACCGCGGAGCCTCGCCGACGTTGACGTCATCGAGCTGACGATTGACCTCGAGGGCAACCCGCCGCTTCTGCCGGGCATGCGCGTTGACGTGTTCTTCAAACCGCTCACCAAAAAAGAAGCAGCCGTTCGACAGTAAACTTAGCGCTGCCTCCATACCAATCTGGTGGTCCGACAGAGGACCCCCACTGATAAAAATTAGGCGCCGAGATCGGATCTCGGCGCCTTTGTTTTTGAATTGCTGCTCGCTCGGGCCACGGACCGACAGAACACGCCGCAATCCAATCCCTCGCGATCAGCTCGCCATGTTGTTGGCCGTCGCATCAATGTGGCGGCGCAATTCATTGTCGATGCCGACGACATGCGCGAGGTCGGCAAGGAAATTCTGCTCGACCTGCGTGTCGGGATCAATCGCCAAACGCGCTGCCATATAAACCTGCATCGCTTCGCGTTCGTTTGAGACACCCGCCGCAAGGTCTGCAATCGAGGCCGGCGCGTTGATTTCTCGCGCAATAAATTCTTCGGCCTGATTGTCGAGACCCGCGCCGACGAGATTCGCCGTGATCTTCTGCTGCTCGGCCGCATCAAGCCGACCATCAGATGCAGCAGCTGCAATCATCGCGCGGAGATACGTGATCGCCGCATCGTCGCTAACGGCGCTTTCTTCAAAACCGGACCCGCTCGGTGCCGGTTCCGGCTCCACCGGGGCGACGTCGGAGGGCGATTGGCCCTGCGAGTAATTGGTGTAGGCCTTGTAGGCGAGCCCACCGATCAGTGCGAGCGCTCCGATCTTAGCTGCGTTCACCGCAACCGACCGTCCCGTCCGCGTCCCGAGCACGAGCGCGCCGAGACCGCCGAGCGCCGCACCCGCGCCGAGCTTGTTTCGCGCCAGGAAGTCCTGGATTTGGCCCATTACGTCTTCGGCGGACCGACCGCCACCGAGCTTTTCGAGCATGTCGCGGACCGCCGGTTGGTCGCCGATCTTGCCAGCGCCGTCCTTCACGCCGTCGGTCGCTTGGTTGAACACATCGCCGAGTTGATCGAGCATCCCACCGCCTGACGATCCAGTTTGGCCACTCGCGGTGTCACCGGATGGGGCACCACCGCCCAGATGCTTTTGCAATTGCCCGAGGATGTCACCGAGACCGCCGCTTCCGGCTGGGGCGTTTTGGCCGCTCTCGCTTGCCGCACCACCGGAACTCGCACCCGGATTGATCTGGCGCATCAGGTCATCGAGGCCGAGACCACCGCTTGAGGATCCGCCTGATTGGCCGCCGGTTAGATTGCGGAGCAGATCCTCCAAACCGCCGCCAGCCGGTGATTGACCCGCAGTCGCACCCTGCTGGTTGCCACCACCACGCATCATCATTTCGATGAGGCTACGCGCATCAAACATGTTCCACTCCATCACTTCGACTGCTTTTGATCAGCAGACATGGAGCGAGCATAAGACGCTTGGCGCCCGACGCCACAGCCAATTGTGGCTGATGGTCCGCTGGGCTTTGGTCGGGTCTTGCCAAAAACCGGCGTAAACTCACGCGGGATTGGGAAGACCGGGACCAATATCGTTTGGTGTGGCCAGCGCTGTTTGGGGGCCCCGCATCGCACGACGACGCGCCCGACGGGCAGCCATTTTCGCATCGAGGCGGTTGCGAAACCGCTCAGGCATGGGATCTGCCAGCCAACCGCCAAACCCAAGCAGGAAGAAGAAATACGACACGGACACATTCCAGAAATGGACCGTGCAGGCTGCGAGCGAAATCGCGATGAGGGAAATCAGCCATGCTTTGGCCGGGTTGGTATAGCGCGGGTCCTTCATTTTACCGGCGCGAAAACCGACAGCAAAAACCATCGTCAACATGCCGAGGATGAGCAGCATGACAGACGGGATGCCAGTACGCATCGCGGTGACAAGCCAAAACGCATCGACGCTGTCCGAGTGCATCCACCAGGCGCGCTCCCAGTCCGCGAGACCAATCCCGACCCAAGGGTATTCCCAGACCGTCTTCATGCCCCAGTACCAGATCTGCGTGCGGTAGAAGCCTGTCCAAGAGTCAATCGTAAAACCCGTCGCGATGATCATCATAAGCGATCGCGTCGCGAACAACTCGATCATCAGGTAGACAAACAGGATCGCGAGACAGGTGAGCCCGATGCGCCCCTTGAGCCCGCGCGTCACCTGATCCCATCCGATCAATCCAACCTGCGTCATGATGCAGAGGATGGGCGCGGACGACAGCGAGCAGAGTGTCGTTGCTACACTGACACCGCACTCTTTCATGCGTTGCGACTGCCGCTTGCCGCTGAACCAAAGCAACGCAAAGATCGTCGCTGAAAACGTGCCCAGGTGGATCGGGTGGTCGAACGTCCCGTAGGCCCGCACGAAGCCGAGCCGCGTTTCGATCTCGCGGGGATGGTCAAAGCCCGTTATCGACTGCAGAAAATCGTGCGTGAAATGGCGGCCCAACAACGTCTCCGGCACGGCGAAACAAAATGCGATCACGCAGGCCAGAACGAGAAGCTCCAGCGTCGCGCGGAAGGCATACCAATCGCGGATGAACGCGCGGGCCACGATGTAGGCTCCGAGCGTTTCCATGGCGACTGAGCCGCCATAAATCAGACCTTCATCCTCTTCGCCGTGCAGCGTGTAGACGTAGAACAAGCAGATCGCATGCGCGAAAATCAGTGCATCGAACGTCCGAAACCGCGTCGACGCGCGAGCGATGAGCGTCCAAAGCGCTGGCACGAACAGCAACAGGATCACGGCGCGGTGTGGCGGCAGGCGGAAACCACCCGCATCCGCCGAAAGCTCAATCGGGCAGAGGAAGCTCAAGATCAACAGCGTGACCGGCAGCGGCGCGTTCGTCAGACGTTGGAACATAAGCGCGTCCTAATGGGCTCCCGTCGCATCGCACGTCCACGCACGTCTGAACTCAATCACGCCAACCGATGCGCCGCGTTAAGAGCATTAATGCGCGTTCCGCGCTCGCAAGATTGCAAACACCGTGCGCACCATGATTGTGAGATCGAGCCAAGGCGACCAGTGCGCGATGTAGTTGAGGTCGGCCAAAACGCGCTTCTCGAGATCGCCATCAGCTGTGATTTCGCCGCGCGCACCGGCAACCTGGGCCAGGCCCGTGATGCCCGGCTTGACCTGGTTGCGGTTGGCGTAGCGGGCATGCATCGCGCCCCATGCGTCATCATGAGCAACCGCATGCGGGCGCGGGCCAACGAGCGACATCTCACCCCAAAGCACGTTCCAAAGTTGCGGCAATTCATCGAGGCTTGAGCGGCGCAGAAACCAGCCAACGCGGGTGACGCGGTCATCATCGCTTTGCGCTTGGCGGATCGTTTCGCCGTCTTCGAGAACGCGCATCGTCCGAAATTTTACCACCTTAAACGTGGTGTGATTGTAGCCGCGCCGCCGCTGACGGAAGAGCGCTGGACCTGGACTGTCCAGCCGGATGGCAAACGCGATCAGCAGCATGATCGGAAGCAAGGGGATCAAGAACAGAACCGACAGCATCAGGTCCATGATCCGCTTGACGATCGGTGCCCAGTCGGCGTGCGGGTGCTGCTTGACATCAAGCAACCCCACCGGCCCCACCGACGACACGTCGTGTTGTGCGATCTGGTCGACGAGATCGGGGGCCATGTGCGTGACCACATGGAGCGACGTCGGAAGCTGTTCGAGCTGACGTGAAATCTCGGCGATCCGTCGGTCCGCAGATTGCGGGAGCGCGATGATCACAGCATCGAATGCCCCGCTCCGGCCTTCGGATATGAGCGCGTCGATGCCGCCATCGGGTGGCAAGCCGTCGTGCGAGGTGCGGGCTGGATCGGAGCGGTCATCGTAGACGCCCGACAAGATAAAGCCGCGTGGCGCCGCCGCAATAAACGCCTGGACGCGTTTGGCGATCGTGCCGGCACCGTAAATCGCGATACGCCGATCGAACCAACCGCGCGCCACCAGATCGCGGACAACGGCTTGGCTCACCGACCGCAGCGCGACAATGCCGCTGACGCTGGCCGATAGCCAGACCACGTACCAAGCGAGCATCTCGGCGTTGTAGGACTCGATCGGAATGCCAAGGCCGAGGCTCGCCAAAAAAACGACACTGAGAGTTCCAGTCGTCCGCGCAGCCCCAACGCCTGCGATGTCGAGCCGCTCGAACTGGTCCTTGAGGCGCACGCGATTGAGCAGGTGATAGAGCACCGCCGCAATCAGACCGGTCTGCGCCAGCTGACCTGCATCTATCGCAACACCCTGGATCACCGTGAACACCATCGCTGGCGCGACGATGGCAAACGCGACAATCAGAAGTTCGATCGCGCCAACAATGTCGGACACAACGCGATGCGACCACGCGCGACGATGCTGGGCGTGGATGTCGTCGCGGCGGGTGTCGCCAGCTTGTGGCCCAACGTGAACACCATTGGGAATTCCGGTGTCAGGCAACAGAAGCGCAGCGCCATCGTCTGATGGCGGCTTGAGTGTCTCGGTCATCGCGCACCCCACCTCATGCAACGGACTGCCGCGGCAAAGCCCGTTGAGGCAGGCCGGCGTTGACCGAAACATCGTCGCCGCGGAGCGCACTGAGATTGCTGGAGCGCAAACCGACCTGGGCTGCATACTCCGCTTCCGCGATCCCGCTCATGACGAGACCAATGATTTTCGACTGGTTCGGCCCCAGTGTGCGGAGCGCCTGTTTCACGTGCGATCGTGCCGTCGAGCGCCATTTCACGATCATCAAACCGCTGTCGCAAATGTCAGAGAGAACGCGCGCATCTGCGACCGGCAGCAACGGCGGTGCATCAACGATCACAATATCGAAATGACCGCGCAGGACATCGAACAAGCTGAACGCTTCGGTCGAATTCAAGGTCTCAACGGGCGAACTGAGTTGAGCGCCAGCGCGCACACTCGGCAGAACATGAAGGCCTGTAGAGGCATCGCGGAGGATTGCGGCGCTTGGCGAGATGGACCCGGCGATGACGTCGGCGAGACCCGGTTGCGACGTCAGCCCCAGCGTGCGCGAGAGACCACCGCCGCGAAGATCGGCATCGATCAACAAAGTCTTGCTGCCGCCGATCGCGAACTGAACCGCGAGGTTCGACGCCGTCGTACTCCGGCCTTCGCCATTCAGCGCCGAGACCACAAGCAGAATTTGAGGCCCGGGTCGCCGGACCGACACGACGTGCGCCAGACCGCGCATGGCCTCAGCGTAAAGGCTCCGCGGCTCGGCAATCAAATAGCGGGCGTTGCGCAATCGGTCGGGCGGATTGGCTTCGGCAAATGCCGGCAAGCCGGCCACCTGATCAACGAGCAGCTGTTTCTCAGCGTCTTGCGCGGTTTCGAAGCCTGGCCTGAGCGAGTCGAATAGGAACGCGGTCCCGAATGCCAGCGCGAGCCCGCCAAACAGCGCAAGAAAGACGAATTGTTTCCGCTTGGGCCCACTTGGCGTCAGGGGAACGGTCGCAAGCTGTGCGACACGCGAGTCTGGAAACTGAAGCCCGGCGGTCTCTTTCATTTGTTTGGAGCGCGCCAAAAGCTGCTCGTATAGCTTTCGCGATGTCGTCGTCTCTCGGGTCAGCTCGTCAAGCTCCCAAAGCTTGCCTTTACTCGCCTGAATGCGAACTTTAAGGCGCGCGAGATCCTCTGTGAGCTGGCGCTCCCGACCCTCAGCGACGCGCAACTCGGAGCGGAAATTTCGAACGATCGAATTGATCTGATCAACCAGTTCTGATCGGGCCTTCGAGACATCGGCATTGATCTTTTGGATCGCCGGGTGTCGCGGCCCGTATTTCACCTGAAGCTGTGCCTGTGCTCGCAGCGCGCGGGAAAGCTGGCCGCGCAGCGTGCTCACGATGTTGCTGTCGATGACATTCCCAAGCGCGCTCGTATCGCCGCCAGTGGTCAGAAGCCGTTCGGCCTGCTCGTATCGCGCGCGCGCTTCGGCCGTACGGTTGCGGGCCGAGACCAACTGCGCCGTCTCCTGGGTCAACCGCTTTTCGAGGACGAACCCTCCGTTGGCGTCGAACAGATCGTTCTCACTCTTAAAGGCCTCGAGGCGACGCTCGGAGGTGGTGAGTTTTTTGCGAAGCTTGACGATCCGGCGATCGAGGAGGCGAGCCGCAAGCGCTTCGGCGCGATCCTTCGCGTTGATCTGCGCCTCGATGTAAAGGTCGACAATGGCATTGGCGATGCGCGCCGACTTCGCCGCATCCTCCGACGTGAAGACGACCTTGATCATCCGCGAGTTGCGGATACGCTCCACTTTCATGCGGTCGCGAAAGCCCTGCAGAACGTCGTCGCGCTCGGGGTCTTTGAAACGCTGCGTTGCCTCGCGCAGATAATCCCGGACCGTATCGGCGGAGCCAATTGCTTGGAGCTGACGCTCTGCTTTCCGCGCCAAGTCGACGCCACTGTCCGTTTTGCTCGGCTCATCTTTCGCGGAAATTCCGAGGTCAACCAGCAGTTTCGCAAACCAACCCGGCCGCGTGAACTCAGGATCCGATCGCAACTTCAGCCGATCAACGACGATCAGTGCGAGGTCGGCCGATCGGAGAATCTCGACCTCGCTCTCGATCGCAGATGCATCGGTGTCCATCCGTTGAATGACGCTATCGACATCGAGTATCTGGCGTTTCCGCTGCTCAAGCTGGACGTTCGCGACCGCCTCATAGCGGTTGGGCACCAACATCATAATCTGCGCGGTAATCACCGCGAACGTCGCACCGCAAGCGATGATCGAACGCCAATAGCGCTTCAGAATGCGCAAAACGTCGTCGAAACCGAAGCCGTCTTCGGTATCGTCGTCCATGCCCTGATTTTGCGCTATTTCTGACATCTCACACTGACTAGAAGAGTATTTTGAAACCTGCCCACACCCTGTTTTCCTGGACGTCGTCAAAGTTCGTATCGCCGGTCGTTAATTCGCCTTCATATTTCAGATTGAAATGAAGATGTTGGGTGTAGAGGTAATCAAGACCCGCTTCCCACCCGAACTTTTCTTCACTCCCTCGACCGTTGAGTCTTTCGAGCAGCCCATAAGACCCACCAACCGTGAATATCAGGTTGTCTCTCGCTTCGATCAAAAACCTCAGACTTCCAACGGTATTGATCGAGCCTTCTTCATCATCGGTAAAATTGAAGCCGCGTTCGGCATCGGCAATAATTGTCAGCCGCTCCGTAATCAGCCATCGGATTTGAGCGTCGAAGATGCCGGCTTGTGCCAACGCCAGAGCGGGATCATCAAAGTCGCGGGCTGCGTACCCGACCATAAAACGCCAATGTAACAGCGGACTAACCTCACCCCGAAGGCCGACCGCGACCTCAGCCCCCCATGAGTCACCGGTTTGATTGTCCGGTCGATCAGTCAGCGTACGCAAGCCTTTCGCACGCGCTTCAAAAGAATAACCGGGCGAAAAACGGTACCGAAGCTTGAGATCGCTCGAATATATTTTCGCGTCACGCAAATCTTGATCAATCTTCGGTCCTTGCTGCGCCTTTACATCGAAAAAATCATAAGAGTTATACGCAACGCCTGCCGTGACAGCCAAACGTCCAGCATCCCGCGTAATTCCGAGCTCAGCTTTGTTGGTCCAAATGGGTGTTCGTTCGTTTGCCAGCTGAGTAAAAGTCGAGGCTAATGCAAATTCATGCGTATAATCGGACACCAGGGAAAATGAAATTGTATGCGCATGATTGATATGCAGCGCGCCCTCAGCACGTACAAATCCGCCGAGAGTATCGAGATTATCGGCCTTGTTGTACTTTCGGTAGGTTCCACCAACATCAATGTTCAAAGCGTGGCGTGCGAACTGCGAAACGAATTTGACCTTCGGATTGAGTTCGACAGCGAAATCGCCGGTCCGTTCTTTGGATGTCCGGTAGACGTTGTCCGTGTAGTGTTTCCGGACTTCACCGGTCGGTCGGATGATGTAATTGCCAAACCGCCACCCTTCCGACAGGTACTGCGTCCGGTCACGCTCATCGACGGCAATAGCGCCATACTGTTTTCGCTCATCCCACCAGCGAGCGTTTTCACGGTCCTGTGGCGTTTGGGTTAGGTCGCCAACCTGACTTCGCAACGTCTGCGCACCGACCGGACTAACCGAGATCATGAGCAATAATGCCACGGTCGACACGGTGTTTCGCAGCCGGCCAATAGCGTTGTCGTAAGCAACGCTTCTCCTTGAGCGGCCGGCCATGGCAACACGGCCATTCGTCATTCGCTGAGAACGGGCCATTACCTAGAAGAACCGCTCCGGCACGCGAATGTTGTCACCTGGATGCACGATCAGTTTGTTTGGCATTGGTATTTTGACGGGCTGATTGCTACCGCGTCGCGTGAGAAGCACGTAGTTCTCATCGGCGCGATAGCTGTAGCCACCGGCTGTGGCGATCGCATCGCGAAATGACAGGTCGGGTTTGAATTTAAACTCGCCGCCCTGCCGCACCTCTCCGTGAACAAAAAACGGACGGTAATTCTCGACAGAAACGCTCACCTTCGGGTTTTTCAGATAACCGGATGCGAGGCGTGCCGTGAGCCGACCGCGAAACGCTTCAAGCGTGGCGTCGGACGCTTTCACACGCCCGATCAGAGGCATCGCGACCGTTCCGTCACCGGCCACCGCGTACGTGCCAGAGAGTTCCTGCTCGTCAAAAACCGTGACTTTTAGACGATCTCCGGGAGCGAGTTTCGGCATGCCGCTGTCAAAAGCGCCAAGTTCGTTTTGGTCGCCCCAAGGCGCGTTCACGCCGGTCGAGCAGGCACCCAATAAAACCGCCAACGACAGAAGTGTCGCTCGCACAACGGCGAGACAGATTGAACGTTTATCGGCGACGCAAACCATGGCGGACACGCGGAACATGAACACAACTCACGCAGACACAGCGGGAGGCGTGCACCATCGCGCAGGATAGTAAATTTTTTCTTACGTCAGTAGGCAGATAACTGAAACGGAAGGGTTTTCCGAGGCATCAGCTGATCTTCAGCTCAGAGCCGATGAACAGCGGCGAAAGCCCGAACGATGTCGTATTCGCAGTAAATATGAGCCGTTTCAGCATCCGCTGTAATGACGAGAAACGGATGCCGAAACCGAGCATTCCAAAGCCGGTGATTGACCTGCCAAAGATACACGTCGAGATCGCGCTTCCCAATGGTCAGCTGAACGCTGGCTGGTTGCGACCAAGCCGCCGCCGGCACTCTCAATGGGCCTTGCATGCCATGTCGCGCACACGCTGCGATCGCTGCTGCGCGGTAGGTATCCACAATGATGTCGTTCGTCGCAGAGCGGTAGAAATAGACCTGTGTCCCGACTTTGACGCAGGCCATCACCGCCAGCATGACTACAATTGCGCGCAGCATGTTGCCGATCCTGTGGCCCACCGGCGCAGGTAGAGAAACGCTCGCCGTGAGGTGTGCCGATATCGCTTGGCGGCGCCGAAGAGAGGAACCGCATCGCCGCGTAGAATGGTTGCAAAGCGGTTAAGCTTTCGTTGCGATGTGCCCCATAGGGACGCACGTTTGTCCAATCTATAACAGGGCATCACCGATGCGTTGCATCGCCTCTTGGATGTTCTCAGCCGAGTTCGCGTAGGAAAATCGAATGAAGCCTTCGCCGTTGATGCCAAAGCTCGTGCCAGAGATCGTCGCAACGCCTGCGGTTTCCAAAAACAAATCCTGAAGCACGCGGGACGACATCCCTGTGCCCGTCACGTTCGCAAACGCATAGAACGCGCCGCCCGGTGCGATCGTGCGAACGCCGGGAAGTTTGTTCAGTGCATCGACAATGACAGTGCGCCGCTCGGCAAAAGCCCGGGCCATGTCGTGGACGTTGTCCTGCGGGCCCTCGAGCGCGGCAATCCCTGCGTATTGGGTCGGCGCATTCACACATGAGAACGAGTTGACCGCCAGCCTCACGACCGTTTCGACGAGCGCTTCCGGCCAGACGCCATAGCCGAGCCGCCAGCCTGTCATGGCGTAGGTCTTGGACCAGCCATCCAGAACGATCAGCCGATCGCGCAAGCCCTCATAGCGCAACAGACTGCGAAAGGTGTGCCCGTCATAGACTTGCCGACTGTAGATCTCATCGGAGAGGATGGCGACGTTCGGATGTTCCGCGAGGCCGGCCGCGAGCCGATCCCATTCGTCCGGTGGGACAACGCCGCCCGTTGGATTTCCCGGGCTATTCAAAATGATGAGACGCGTCCGGTTGGTGATTTGGGACAGGACCTCGTCGGCTTGAAACGCGAACCCGTTCTCTTCGCGGAGTGCGACTGGGACCGGGGTTGCGCCGACGTACTCGATCATGGAGCGGTAAATTGGAAACCCCGGATCAGGGTACAGGATCTCGACACCGGGTGCGCCAAACATGAGCATAGCGAAAAACATGGTCGGCTTCCCGCCCGGCATGATGACGACGTTGCCAGCATCAACAGACGTGCTGTGGCGCTGTTCAAGGTCAGCCGCAACGGCCTCCCGGAGCGCCAGCAGACCTTGCGCCGGTGTGTAGCCATGATGTCCGTCGTGGAGCGCGCGAACCGCAGCCTCGACAATATGCGATGCCGTTTTGAAATCCGGCTGACCGATGCCGAGATTGATGATGTCGCGACCTGACCGCTGCAAAGCCTCGGCGCGCGCAAGCACTTGAAACGCTGTTTCAGTGCCAAGACGTTCGAGGCTGGGGACGAGCTGCATGTCTCAAGGCTCCGGCTGGACTATCGTTGTGTGTCTGAACAAACGTGGCGCTCGCGCCCGGTCGATGAGCGCGCTACCGCAGGCGAGCGCCCTGTGCAAGCATCGGGGCTCCGCCATCCGAGACGAGTTGAGCCCCTCGCCCATGCAAGATCTGTCGGCCCTCCCGCCCGCGTTGCAAATCGCCGATTGGCGCCAACGCATGTTTGCCATTTACGCGGCGGTGCGGTCGGCGCCGTCTCCAGACGACGCACATGCAATCTGGACAGAGCGGCGGCGCGCGTTGTTCCAGACCCATCCGCAGTCTCCGACCCGCGATCATGGTTTTACGCCCGCAAACGTCTTTCGCTACGAGCCGGGCCTCCGGTTTTGCGTGGCTGTTCAACCGATCGCCGAAGCCCCGTCGATGGCGGTCGAAACCGGATCGGATGGGACGTTGCGCCTGCAGCCGGCGTTCACAACGGACGGGCTTGCACACGCGCTTGGAGCCGAGCTGACGATCTATGCGCTTGAGGGTTACGCTGGCGGACTATTTCTGCCGTTTCGCGATGGCTCCTCAGGCCAAGAGACGTATGGCGGAGGCCGGTATCTGATCGACACGATCAAGGGTGCAGATCTCGGTCTCGAACCCGATGGCCGGATGATCCTCGACTTCAATTTCGCCTATCACCCGTCCTGCTTTCATTCGCCAGAGTGGGTCTGTCCGCTCGCTCCACCAGAAAACAATATTCCAATGCCCGTGCGGGGCGGGGAACGCGTCTAATCGAGCGAAATGAAGCGGAACATCAAAACGCCTGCCACAGTGATGCCGATCCCAGCGAGTTCCAGACGCGTTAAGCGCTCGCGAAAGTAAAGCCATGAAATCAGCAGCGTGAACACAGCCTCGATATGGCCGACGGCGCGCACGTAGGACGCGTTCTGGATCGCAAAGGCTGTGAACCAGGCAATCGAGCCGAGCGCACTCGTGAACCCGATAAAGCCAATGATCCGGCGGTTCGGCCAAAGTTGCGTAAAGACGCTACGTTCTTTGACGACGATGTACGCGCCGACGCAGACAACCTGCATCACCGTCATCGTCACCACGGTCCATCCCGCGCGCCAGAGAAAGTTGCCGGGCGCGATCTGTAACGTCGCCTCCCGAAGGAACAGATACGAGAGCGTGAAAAAGAAAGCGCAGCCAAGCGCCACTTGCGTTGGCAGCGAGAAGATCGTGCCGCTCAGACTGTTGCCCTCAACCCTCAGCTTTTCAACGCCAAGCTTTCCAACACTCATCAGCAAGACGCCAACGGTGACCACCAGAAGTGCTGCAACGCCTGGAAGAGACAACGTCTCAGAAAAGAAGATCGAGCCAACGAACGCGGTCATCACGACGTCGACCTTGATGAGCATCGAGCCGATCGCGAAGTTCCGAAGCTTGAACAGATAAATCAGGAGCATCGTGGCGAGGATCTGCGATGCGCCACCGGCGAAGGCAAAGAAAAGAAACTTCGCAGAAAACGTCGGCGCTCCGGGCTGCACGAACAGGAGCACGCCGATCAGAAAGACGATCATCACCGGCAAACCGACGAGCGACCGGACGTAGGTCGTGCCGATGTTTGACATCGTCTGATTGAGGGTCTTCTGGGCTGCCGTCCGCACGGCCTGCATCAAGGCCGCAAAAACACTGACACCGATCCAAAGATAATCCACGCGCCTCAGCTCTCCCCAAAGGCGAGGCCGGACCGTACCCACCCAAACGCCAACAATCGTGTCGTCGTGCGTTGCGGTTGCCGTCCCGCGCGCGCATGATCTTTCCCGTCGCGATGCATACGAGGGAGGTCACGGATGGCGCAAGGTCCGGTTGGGTTTATTGGACTTGGACGGATGGGGCAGCCGATGAGCCGGAACCTCGCAGCCGCCGGTTTCGATGTGATCGTCTTCGATGTCGACCCGCGCGCAACCGAGCAGGCCGCAGCTCAAAACGCGCGCATTCACGGAGCCGAGAGTTTGGATGCCGTCGCCAAAGGTGCCGGGACGATCATTCTCATGCTGCCGGACAGTCCGGTTGTCCGCCAGGTGCTCTGCGGTCATGAGGCCTCGACCATTGGCGAAGGCGGTCTTGCTGCATCGCTCAAGTCGCATCAACCCGGGGGCGCGACGATCATCGACATGAGTTCGTCGTTTCCGCCCGAGACGCTCGCGCTTGGAGCGATGCTTGCCGAGCGCCAGATCACATTGCTCGACGCGCCCGTCTCAGGCGGCGTGGTGCGCGCCGAGGCGGCCACGCTCGCCATTATGGCCGGTGGAGACGATGCAGCGATCGCAGCGCACGAGGCGGTTTTCACGAGCATGGGGCAGGTCTTTCGCACGGGCGCGCTTGGGTCCGGTCACGCAACGAAAGCGCTCAACAACTTCTTGTCGGCCTCATCCACCATCGCGACGGCCGAAGCGATTTTGATCGGACAAGCCTTCGGTCTTGATCCCAAGCGCATGAACGCCGTGTTCAACAACTCGACCGGGCGCTCCAATACGACGGACGCGAAGGTCGTGCAGTATTTCATCCCTGAGCGCTACGAGAGCGGGTTCACGCTGGCGCTTCTCAACAAGGATGTCGGCATGGCGCGGCAGATGGCAGCCTCAATGGGGCTCCAGCCCGAGGTCCTGGAAAAGATCAGCGACCTTCTGCAGCGTGGGAACACCTTGCTCGGCGAGGGCGCTGATCACACAGCGATGCACGCCTACGTCAAATCTCAGTTCAGCAAACAGAGTTGAAGCGGCGGCGGGTCAGGGCGGGGTCCGACTAAAGCGCGGGCAGAGACGGTCGGTTCGCGAGCGCGGTCTCAACAACACGTTCGATGCGGGCGCGCTCTTCACCGACCAGCGGCAATCTCGGCGCCCGACAGCGATCGTTTGAACCGATCACCATCGCCTCGACCAGTTTGATGTTTTGGACGAGCTTGGTTGAGACATCGACATCGAGCAACGGACGAAACCATCGATAGATGGCGCGTGCCTCCTCCCAACGTCCGGCCTGGCTGAGCTTCCAGATCGCCACCGTCTCCTTTGGGAACGCGACGACGAGACCCGCGACCCAACCCTTGGCACCCATCGCGAAACTTTCGAGGGCCAAGTTATCGACGCCTGTAAAGAGCCGGTAGCGATCGCCGGTGAGATTGATGATGTCGGTCACGCGCCGGACATTGTCCGAGCTCTCCTTGATCGCAGCCAACAGAGGCTCATCAGCCAACTCCGCAAACATATCCGGCGTGATGTCGACGCCGTAGGCCGGTGGATTGTTGTAAACCATCGATGGCAACTCGACCGCCCGAGCAACCGTCCGCAGATGCGCCATCGTCTCGCGCGCGTCGGACTTATAAGGCAGGCCCGGCAGGATCATGAGGCCAGCAGCCCCTCGGTCGGCCGCGCGTTGGCCAAGCCGGATCTGATCGCGCGTGGAGCCGTCGCACACCGTCATGAGGACGGGGCGTCCCCCAGCAACGGAGATCGCCGCATCAAGGACCGCGAGTTTTTCGTCGTGATCAAGCGTCGACGCTTCGCCAAGTGAACCGCAAACGATCAGACCATCAACGCCTGCCTCAATCTGAAGTGCGAAGCACCGGGCCATCTCATCGTGATCAAGCCGTTCGTCGATCTGAAACTTTGTCGTCACGGCTGGAAAGACACCCGTCCAATTGATCGACCGATCCATAAGTTAACCCTCTATAATGACGCCCCAGCCGCCGCTGGCAAAGCGACCGAGCAGGCGCTTGAGCTGAGCGAAATGAAACCGAATAAAGCGGCCTCTGACAACAACCCGACGTTCGATGCACGAGCCAGTTGGTGGGCTGAAAGTCTTTGATCTTGCATGTCCAACGCCCATCGTTAATCGTTCGCTTGACGTAAACGTCAATGAATGCGGCCGGACAAACGGACCGCTCAGCAAACAAGTCGGCCTTAGACCGGCGCGTATGGGAGTGAAATCGATGAAAAATTGGAAGGCGATCGCACGCCTCGCGACAGCAACAGCGTTTATCGCCGTGACCACCGCGGCACACGCAGCCTCGCCCTACGGCAACTGGTTGCGACCGAGCACAGGTGGCGAAATTCGCGCGTTCAAATGCGGCGGCGGGCTCGGCCTGAAAGTCACGAAGTCGAGCAAATCAAGTAACGTCGGCCAGACCATCATGTGCGGTGCAAAATCCAAGGGCAACGGTCGCTACGAAGGCAACATCAAGAACCTTGATGACGGCCAGACTTACAGCGGTATCGTCCAAGTCAACGGCAACGCGCTCAAGCTCTCCGGCTGCGTCCTCGGCGGCATCATTTGCAAGACCGACACGTGGAAGCGGAAGTAAACAACGCGCCGCACTGTCGGATGCGCAATCCGCCAGTTTTAGCAGGTTTTATCTGGGACCGGTGCGCACCGGTCGGTCATCAATTGACCATCAACTGCCGCACCGTCCCAACATCAGCAAGGCGGTCAAAGCCCTCATTGATTTGATCGAGCGTCACGCGCTCGCTCATGATGCGATCCACGGGCAGCAAGCCCTGCTGGTAGAGCGCGATAAACCGCGGGATGTCGCGCCGGGGCACACACGATCCGATGTAGCTTCCTTTGACGGTTCGCTCATCAACGACCATCTGGCTGATGGGAATATTCAGCGTGTGAGTTGGATGAGGCAGGCTCGCGGTGACGGTCGTGCCGCCGCGACGGGTCATCTTGTAGGCGAGATCGAGCGCCTTCGACGAGCTTGCGAACTCGAGCGCGATATCGACACCACCGGACGTCAAATCGCGGATTTCCTCTAGCGCCGTCGGGCTGTCGGCCTTGATGGTGTGGGTCGCGCCAAGCTGGCGCGCGAGTGCGAGCTTTTCATCGACGAGATCAATGGCGATCAGAGTGCGCGCGCCGGAGGTCTTTGCCGCCAGCAGTCCCATGAGCCCAACGCCACCGAGACCGACGATCGCGACGCGATGACCCGGCCGAACGCTCGCCGTATTCATCACCGCGCCGGCGCCGGTGACGACTGCGCAGCCAAACAGCGCGGCCTCCTCAAACGACAGCGTCTCATCGATTTTCACAAGCGAATGCTGCGATGCGACTGCGTACTCGGCAAAGGCTGAGACGCCCACGTGGTGCGCAATCTTCTTCCCCTGCCAGGTGATGCGTTGTGCCCCGGACATCAACGTGCCGGACGCGTTTGCCTTGCCGCCGGGCTCGCAAAGCGCCGGACGCCCTTCGGCGCACGGGACGCACGCACCGCACGTTGGCGAAAAAATAAAGATGACGCGATCGCCGACTTTCAAATCGCGAACGCCGTCTCCGGTCTCCATCACTTCACCGGCACATTCGTGACCAAGCACCATTGGCAGTTCGCGCGGTCTATCGCCGTTGATGACCGATAAATCGGAGTGGCAAAGCCCCGACGCACCGATTTTGACCAGCACCTCGCCTTCGCCTGGCGGCTCCAACGTGATGTCGCTGACCTCGATTGGCTTGCTCGTCTGATACGGCCGCGGACGATCCTGTTCGACCAGAACGGCGGCCCGGCAATTTATCGACATTCCACCTGCCCTGAGCGTTGTTTCCACTTTCGTTTTTTGTTGTTTCAACAGGTTTGCCGGATTTTCTCAGCATGTCCAGACGGAAGCGTGACCCGTTGCCTGTCCGGATGCCGCCGATAATTGAGACCGCGATGCTTGTCGCCGCCGGTTCGCATCTCTTAGGGTCCGCGCCGGACATCCAGCCCGAAGCCCGATCGGAGATCTGCACTGTTATGATTTTGACCAGCACCGCGACACTGCCTTCGGATGGCGACGCGGGCACGCTCATCGGGCGCGTCTGGCGGCCGGATGTCGACGGCCCGAGCGTCGTTGCCATTCGCAATGGCGCAGTTTTCGACATCTCAGCCAGCGTCCCGACAACGAGCGCACTCTTGAACGCAGATGATCCCGTGGGCCTCGCCCAAACGGCTGGCGACTATTTGTGCGGCTTAGGTGAGCTTCTCGCCAACACGCCGGACGCGGATCACGACCCGAGCCGCCCGCATTTGTTAGCGCCGACAGACCTGCAAGCCATCAAGGCAGCCGGTGTGACCTTTGCCCGATCCATGCTCGAGCGCGTCATCGAAGAACAGGCCAAAGGTGCCCCGGAAAAAGCTGATGCCATTCGCGCGCAAGTGCAGTCACAGCTCGGTGGCGATCTGAACAATCTGGTGCCAGGTTCGGCTGAGGCTCTGGCACTGAAAGAAACGCTCATCGCGCAGGAGGCCTGGTCTCAGTATCTGGAAGTCGGCATCGGCGAAGACGCTGAGATCTTCACGAAGGCCCAACCGATGTCAGCCGTCGGTCATGGCATGAGGGCGGGCCTCCATCCGCGATCCACCTGGAACAATCCAGAACCCGAAGTTGTGCTCGCGGTCGCAGCATCTGGAAAAGTCGTTGGCGCGACGCTTGGCAACGACGTCAACCTCCGCGATTTCGAGGGCCGCTCGGCGCTCTTGCTCTCGAAGGCCAAGGACAACAACGCGTCAGCTGCGATCGGACCGTTTATCCGGCTGTTCGACGACACGTTCTCGATGGACCACGTGCGACACACGACCGTGACGCTCACGGTCAAAGGCACGGATGGGTTTGAACTCACCGGAACATCATCGATGTCCGAGATCGCCCGCGACCCGGAAGCGCTCGCCGCAGAAATGCTCGGGCCGACGCACCAATATCCGGACGGCGCGGTGCTCTATCTCGGGACCATGTTCGCCCCGACCAAGGACCGCGATGCGCCGGGCATGGGATTTACGCATAAGGTCGGCGACATCGTCACGATTGCCGCGCCTGAGCTTGGCGCGCTGACCAACGAAATGACAACAGCGGACCTCGCGGCGCCATGGACGTTCGGCGTCGGCGATCTGATGCACAATCTCGCGCAACGCGGTCTTCTCAGCTAAAAGCGAGAAGCGGGCACAACCGACGAACACGCCACACTCTGCCAACCGGCACGCACTTCGAAAGCCGCCAAAGCGAGGTCTGCAGATGGGCCTTCTACTCGGCCTCACACCGTGACCAAGGGAGCGACCATGCCATCGCAAGCCGAAAAAGCAGATGTCTTCCGGGCGCTGCACGCGCGGGACGGCGCGTTCGTCATCCCCAATCCCTGGGACATTGGCTCTGCGCAAGTCTTTGCGGGCATGGGTTTCCAGGCACTCGCAACCACGAGTTCGGGCTTTGGCGGCACACTCGGCCTGGGCGATTACGAGGTCCCACGCGACGACGTGCTCGCCCACTGCAAGGCGCTCGCCCAGGCCGTGGACCTTCCTGTCAGCGCTGATCTAGAAGGTTGTTTCGCTGATACGCCGGACGGGGTTGCCGAGACCGTCAAACTTGCAGCTGAAACCGGATTGGTCGGCTGCTCAATCGAAGACTTTTCCGGCAATGCAGACGACCCCATCTTGCCAATGGACGTTGCTGTTGAGCGAACGAAGGCCGCTGTCGAGGCCGCCCGCGGGGCCGGGTTTGCTTTCACGCTGACGGCGCGCGCGGAAAACCTTCTCAACGGACGAAACGATCTCGAAGATACCATCAAGCGGTTGCAAGCGTTCGAAGAGGTTGGCGCGGACGTGCTCTATGCGCCTGGGCTCAGGACCCTCGACGAGGTTCGCGCCGTCGCTGAAGCCGTGACGAAACCGATTAACGTGTTGAACGTTTTCGTGCGTGACGCGTCCGTCGCGCAATTGGCAGAGGCTGGCGCAACGCGAATTAGTCTCGGCGGCGCTCTTTATCGTGCGGCCATGGGCGAGGCAATTCGGTCAGCTCAAGAACTGTTGGACGACGGCACGCATACGTTCGCGATGCGGGCCGCGCGCGGCGAGCTTGGTGAGTTCATGAGCGCTGGCTCAGCGGGAGACAAATGATGGGACGTCTCGAAGGAAAACGCGCGTTTCTGACGGCGGCCGGTGCGGGTATTGGCCGTGCAACAGCAATAGCCATGGCGAAGGCTGGTGCGCACGTCATTGCCACGGACATTCAGGCGAGCAGCCTTGAAGACCTCAAGGACCATGGCATTGCCGAGACGAAGCGGCTCGATGTCCGCGACGCGCTTGCCGTCAACGCCATCGCCCGCGACCTTGATGCGATCGACATTCTCTTCAACGGCGCAGGCTTCGTCCATGCGGGAACGATCCTTGAGACATCGGAAAAGGACTGGGACTTCTCGTTCGATTTGAACGTCGCCTCGATGCACCGCACGATCAGTGCCTTTTTGCCCGGCATGATCGACGGCCCGGGCGGCGCGATCATCAACGTGGCATCGGTCGCGGGCATGAAGGGCATCGTCAACCGGTACGCTTACGGTGCCACGAAAGCCGCCGTCATCGGCCTCACCAAATCCGTCGCCGCCGATTTCGTTGGCAAAGGCATTCGCTGCAACGCCATTTGTCCCGGCACCGTCGACACACCCTCTCTCGGCGAACGCATTTCTGAGCAGGCACAGGCGTCGAGCCAAACAACCGATGCTGTTCGGGCAGCCTTTGTCGGGCGCCAACCGATGGGACGTCTCGGCACAGCTGACGAAGTTGCAGCGATGGCCGTCTATCTCGCAACAGACGACGCGCAGTTTATCACCGGCGCCGCACTGCCGATCGACGGCGGTATGACCATTTGAGCCACGCCCCTAACTCTGCAGTCATATTCGAGCAGGCCTTTGACCCGGATCGCGCGCACGTCGAAGCGCTGCAGCATCGCGCGTACGCCTGGAACGCGGCCCAGCTTGGCGTCACACCGCTCCCGTTGCAGTGGGATTACCGCACGATATTTGCAGAGTGCGAGGTTTGGATCGTTCGGGGCGCTGCCGACATCGCCAATAGCAGTGACGCCGGGAGAGACGCCGGGTCCACAGACGGTGATTCAAATGACGCGCAACCGGGCGACGCGCAACCGGGGCCCATGATCGCGGCGCTCATCTTGCGTGCGGGCCCCGATGGGCTGATTATCGAAAGCATCTCTGTGGACCCCGACCACCAGCAAGGCGGACTTGGCGGTGAGTTGTTAGCGTTTGCCGAGAAGCGCGCACACACGCTCGGACTTGACGCTCTCACGCTTTACACGGGGCGACCGCTGATGCGTTTGATCGCGTGGTACCAAAAGGTGGGCTTCGAGCTGACCGACACCGAGACGCTTACCGATCGCCAAATTGTTCACATGCGCAAGGCTTTGACGTAAAGCTGGCGGACACGACCTGCGGAGTGCCGTCATGCCAAAGTTTGCAGCCAACCTCTCGTTTATGTTTGCCGATAAGCCGTTTCTCGATCGGTTCGACGCGGCGGCGGAGGCTGGCTTTAAGGCCGTCGAGTATCTGTTCCCATACGACTTTCCAGCCGAAGACTTGAAAGCGAAACTCGACGCAGCCCACCTCGAACAGGCGCTGTTCAATGTGCCACCGGGCAACTGGGAGGCCGGTGAGCGGGGTCTTGCTGCGCTGCCGGGACGCGAGGACGAGTTTGCAGCAGCTGTCAGCAAGGCGCTCGATTATGCCGATGTACTTGGCAACACACTCATCCATGCGATGCCAGGGCTCCGCCATCACGGTGCGCGTCACGAAACCTACATCGCCAACTTGAAACGCGCAGCCGCAATGGCAGCCGAACGCGAGAAGACAATCATTATTGAACCGATCAACGAGCGCGACATTCCGGGCTTTTTCCTCAACACGACAGCGAACGCCCGCGCCGTGATCCACGAAGTCGGTGCTCATAACGTCGGTTTGCAGTTCGACCTCTATCATCGGCAAATCCAGGAGGGCGACGTCGCCCGCGCAATCGGCGAGTTCGGACACTTGGCGCGCCACTATCAGATTGCAAACCCGCCCGACCGCGCCGAACCAGATCATGGCGAAATGAATTATCGCTATCTGTTCGAGGTTCTCGATGCGACTGGCTTCGACGGCTGGGTCGGCCTCGAGTATAAGCCACGCGGCGACACGGTTGCGGGCCTCGCGTGGCTCGAAGCCTGCGGTGTCAGCCTCTGAGTGCGCGCAGGCGAACGCTGAGACACGATTTAGAACACAACCAATAGGGAGGACGACGATGAAAGTTCTGATCATCGGAGCCGCTGGCATGATCGGCCAGAAGCTGATGGCGCGCCTCCTTGAGGATGTGGCGCTGAACGGCCGCGCGATCGATCACCTGACGCTTTTTGACGTCGTTCCGCCCGATGTTCCGGAGAACACACCGTTTCCAATCCAGGCCCACACCGGGGACCTGCCGGCGGAGGGGGAAGCGGCGCGTCTCATCGCCGGACGACCGGACGTCATTTTTCATCTGGCCGCAATCGTCTCTGGCGAGGCCGAAGCCGACATGGCGAAGGGGTATCGGATCAACCTTGACGGGACGCGGCAGCTCTTGGACGAGATCGCCAAAACCGACGGCTACGTGCCACGGGTTGTGTTCACGAGTTCCATCGCTGTTTTCGGCGCGCCCTTTCCAGACAAGATCGGCGATGATTTTCACCAGACGCCGCTCACCAGCTATGGCACTCAGAAGGCGATTGGGGAGTTGCTGCTCGCCGATTACTCACGTCGCGGTCTCATGGATGGGATCGGCATTCGGCTGCCGACGATTTGTGTGCGCCCAGGAAAGCCGAACAAAGCTGCATCGGGCTTCTTCTCCGGGATCATTCGCGAACCGCTCGCGGGCCTCGATGCCGTGCTACCGGTTTCAGAAAATGTGCGCCACTGGCACGCGTCGCCGCGGTCAGCCGTCGGCTTCTTGATTCACGCAGCCAAAATTGATGGCGCTCAGGTCGGCCCGCGCCGAAATCTCAACATGCCCGGCGTCTCGGTCACCGTTGGCGAGCAGATCGCAGCGCTCCGGACCGTCGCCGGAGACAGGGTTGCAAATCGCATTCGGCAAGAACCCGACGCCACGGTTGTGGCCATCGTTTCGGGTTGGCCGCGCAACTTCGATCCAATACGCGCCAAATCGCTCGGCTTTATCGCTGAAACGTCGTTCGAAGACATCATCCGCGTGCACATCGACGACGAATTAGGCGGCCGCTTCGAGGCGTAATTTGCATTTGAATCAAGAACTTAAGTCGCGATCACTTTGAGCGCATTTGACAAAACTCTGTGATCTCAATTGCGCCACACTGATATCTGCTAAGCTGAGGTCTCACGGCCGTCAGGCGCAATCGGAGATTGAACCAGCACCGCTCAGCCGACGTTAACAGAGCGGTGTGAACAGTTGCGAGCTTCGACCAAATGTGGCGTGAGCTGGCACACCTTTTGTCCCGATCAAAACCAAAAACACTCAGGACATTGTTGAGAGACAGCGGGGGCGTACAGGCGCGGCGAAAGCCAGGCCGGGCTGCGCAATCGTGAGCAAATATGAGGCAGCTATGCCAAACGCCAAGACCGAGACGAAAGCGACGAACGGCGCACGCGCTGTACGGTCCGACGACAGCTACACCGACGGCATTCGAAAGGCAGCCCAGGTCAAGAGCCCATTTCTTGTGACAGATTTCAAAGGCGATCGAACCAAAGGTAACGCAACGCTCTTCGAGGATATCGCGAAGACGACGTTGCCAGTCGATTTTCGCGGACGGCAGGTGACGTTCGAAGCGCACGGATTTGAAGACGATTCAAGCTCCTACCAGGCGATGGCGCTCGTCCACCGCGCGGAAGACGCACCGGACGATGCAATCCCGCTCGTCCGCGTGCACAGCGGTTGCGTTACTGGCGATATCTTCCACTCGCTGAAGTGCGATTGTTATGCGCAGCTCCAGCTTGCGATCGAACGCGTGCTTGAGCAGCCGCTCGGCATCATCCTGTACATGCCGCACCATGAGGGCCGTGGCATAGGCCTGGAGCTTTTTCACGAGGCCGATGCCACGGC
>JBCBWG010000039.1:0-18291 GCA_039817205.1 Pseudomonadota bacterium | reverse complement strand
CTCAGCTGCCCCTCGCTTGGGTGCATATAGTCGACGAAGAAGTTGAGCGCCGTCAGATGCGGGTCCGTCTCGAGATCGGCCAGTGACTTTATGGGAACGGATGGGATGTCAGCTGCGCTCAAGAGGTCAGCCCATTCGGCCGTGGTCTTTTCGCGCATGATCTCAGCGACAAGGCCATAGAGCTCGCTGATGTGGCGGCTGCGTTCGGTTGCATTCGACATGCGCGGATCATGCGCCATCTCAGGACGGCCGGCGGTCTTGAAGAAGGCCTGCCAGTGCCGGTCCGAGTAGGGCAAAACCGCCATATAGCCATCGGCGGTTTGATAGGGGCGCCGTTCGGTTGCGAGGCAGCGCGGATAGCCAAGATTGGCTTTGGGCGGGACAAACGCGTGGCCGGTCAGGTGCTCGGCCAACGTGAAGGCCGTCATCGTCTCAAACATCGGTACTTCGATTGCCTGACCGTCGCCCGTGCGCTCGCGATGAAAGAGGGCTGTCGTAACGGCCCCGTAGGCGGTCAGCCCACAAATTTTGTCGCAGATAATTGATGGTGCGAACTCCGGTTCACCGCCGGAGCGCTGCGCTGAAAGATCGGCGAGCCCGCTCATACCCTGGATGATGTCATCGTAGGCCGGCCGCGTTGCGTAGGGGCCCCGCGCTGAAAACCCGACCGTCGCGCAATAAATGATATTGGGCGTGATCGCGCGCACGGCGTCATAGCCGAGACCCAGGCGTTCGATCGCCTGTGGCCGCATCGAGTGGATGAAAACGTCTGCGGTTGCGATCAGCTTATCGAGTGCGGCGCGCGCCTGCGGTTTTTTCAGGTTGAGACAAACGCTCCGCTTGTTCCGATTGATGTTCAGAAAGACGGCACCCATGCCAGCAGACCGCATCGGCTCGGCATATCGCATGATGTCGCCGTCCGGGCTCTCGACCTTGATGACGTCAGCGCCCATGTCGCCAAGCGTCTGAGTGGCAAACGGGCCAAGAACAACCGACGTCAGGTCGAGGACGCGGATGCCGGTGAGCGCGCCATGTTTCGAAGGGATTTGATCTGGTTTCTGGTCGGGCGCGTCGGCGTTTTCGATGGTCTCTGACATGGCGTAGCCCTCTGAATATTCGCGCGATCAGACACTAAAATTTTAGGTGCAGCGCAACAAATCGTCATCGCCAAATCACGTTCGTTCAAGTGCGACTCATTTTGTCGTTTGCGGACAATCGAAAGTGATGAAATCGGCGCATCGGTTCGGTCCGCCGAAGCGTAATCTGTTTGCTTCGCATAGGGACTGCCACACCGAGGTGCGGCTCAAGATACCGAGCCCACCTGATTAATTGTCGAGAACGCACCATGCTGGATGTCGTGTCGCAACACGCCGCCGAGTTCACAACCGACGCCGGATCTGAGACAGCAACCCAAGCTGCTGCCGCGCCCGCACTATCGATCTCGCAGCGCACCCGGGTAACGCCGTTCCACGGGCGGGTCGTCGCCGCCGGTGCCAAGGCGTTCACCGTTTATAATCACATGCTGTTGCCGACAGTCTTCGAGAGCGTCGAGGCTGACTACTGGCACTTGCGCGAAAATGTTCAGCTTTGGGATGTCAGTGCTGAACGCCAGGTCGCGCTCAAGGGGCCGGACGCGCTGCGGCTCGCGCAGTTCATGACGCCGCGCGATCTAACAAAGCTCGAAGTCGGGCGCTGCATGTACGCGCCTATGACCGATGCGAACGGCGGGATGGTCAACGATCCGATCTATCTGCGCATCAGCGACGACGAGGTCTGGATTTCGATTGCAGATAGTGACGTGGTCCTGTGGGCCTCAGCGCTCGCCCACGGCATGGGACTGGACGTTGCTATTTCTGAGCCGGACGTGTTCCCGCTCGCGATCCAGGGCCCACGGTCCGACGACCTGATGGCGAAGGTGTTTGGCGATGAAATCCGCTCGATCAGAAAATTCCGTTGGGCGCCGCTCCCGTTTGAAGGCTGCGAGCTTGTAACGGCGCGGTCGGGTTGGTCTCACCAGGGCGGATTTGAGATTTATCTGCACCGCCCGGATCTGGCCGAGCCGCTCTGGGACGCCCTGATGGATGCGGGCGCTGAGTTTTCGGTGCGCGCTGGCTGTCCCAACCTGATTGAGCGCGTTGAAAGCGGTCTCCTTTCGTATGGCAACGACATGACCCGAGCCGATACGCCGCTTGATTGTGGTCTTGATCGGTTCTGTGCCGTCGATGGCGACTTTGACTTTCTCGGCAAGCAGGCGTTGCTGGCAATCCGAGACAGTGGCCCGCGTCGGCGCGTTCGTGGCCTGCGCTTTGGGACGGCCCCGGTCGCGCCCTGCATACAGCCCTGGTCCGTTGCCGTTGATGGCGCAACCGTTGGTCATATCTCGACGGCTGCCTACTCCCCGCGTTTCGAACAAAACGTTGCGATCGCCATGATTGCGTCCGATTATTCCGACCTCGACACGGCGATCACGGTGACCTTGCCTGATGGATCGGAGCTGGAGGGCCGGGTTGTCGATTTGCCGATGGCATAACTGCCTTCCGGCACGACGATGGTGGACGCGATTGGGCCATCTCTCGCCGGAGGATTATTGTTTGTCTGTGACAGCCAGATTGAAGCGATTGGGGTTTCGGTACTTTCTCGCAGGGTTGATCCCGTTTGGCGTGCTTTGTCTCGTGCACGCGCCCCAGGCCCAGGCCCAGTCTAAGGCCCAGTCTAAGGCCGCCGAACTCATCATGTTTGACAGTCCGAACTGTGTTTGGTGCCGGCGCTGGGACCGCGACGTCGGTGTTGAATATGACAACAGCCCAGAAGGCCGGTTTGCGCCGTTGCGGCGAGTGCAGTTGAGCCGCGGTCTACCGAACGGCATTCGGTTTGACCGGCCCATCCGGGGAACGCCAACGTTTGTGCTGGTCGATCGAGACCAGGAAGTTGGCCGCATTATTGGTTATCCGGGCGCTGATATATTCTGGACACAACTCGGCCGCCTGCTGGATCGTGTCGATCCTGACTGGCAGGGGGCGGTCGATCCCGTAGCCCCGCCAGCGACCGTACCGATCGCGCACCACGGCATCGACGCGCTTCATTGCAATTAATTGATCGATCCGGGGCCATATTTGCCATATGGCGAACTTCGTCCTGCAATGATGCTGTGCCATGAATACGCGGGTGCGGATCGATGACGCTCGCGCGGCCCCTTGGCTTCCGCGACATGTCGGGTCATTCGCTTTTCTATGCCGCCCGCTCCGAGTGCGCCATGACGGGGCATGTTCAGCTCGAGCGGCTCAGTTAAAGAAAGCGCGCCACATCGTATGGCTGACGTTCTGCGCGTTGAGGACTTGAGGGTTGCCTTCTCCTTACAAGGCCAGCCACACGAAGTGTTGCGCGGCATCAGTCTTCGCGTCCCGAAAGGCAAGGTGGTCGCGCTCGTTGGCGAGAGCGGATCTGGCAAATCGGTCACGAGCCAAGCTGCGATGGGGCTGTTGCCGGCAAGCGCCAGCGTAACGTCCGGGCACATCACATTTTCCGACCCAGACAGTAACGAGCAGACGATCGTTACGGATATTCCGCGCGATGGTCCGGTCATGCGCGGGCTCAGGGGCGCGCGGATGTCGATGATTTTCCAGGAGCCGATGAACTCGCTCTCGCCGCTCCACACGATCGGCGATCAGGTTTCTGAGATGCTGACGGTGCATGACAAGATCGACCTGAAAGCCGCGCGGGAGAAAACCGAAGACATTCTCGCCCGTGTGGGTTTCCCCGATCCGAACGCAGCCTTCGATCGCTACGCGTTTGAGCTTTCCGGCGGACTTCGTCAGCGCGCCATGATTGCCATGGCGCTCATCTGTAATCCGGCGCTTTTGATCGCCGATGAACCAACAACGGCGTTGGACGTGACGATCCAGGCCCAAGTCCTCGGTCTTTTGAAGGAACTGCGCCGCGACTACGGCATGGCGATGCTTCTGATCACGCATGATCTCGGTGTGGTCGCAAACATGGCCGACGAGGTGGTCGTGATCTACCACGGTGAGATCATGGAGGCCGGTCCCGTCGAGCCGATCTTTCGGAACCCGAAGCATCCCTATCTGCGAGCACTTCTGCGCGCCGTCCCGCACTTCGACATGAAACCGGGTGAGCGCCTTCAGTCGCTGCGCGATATCGAAACGCCGCTTGAGGACGTGGCAACGATCCGCGACCTCCCCGGCGTCAAGGCACCCGATCGCACGGCGTCTGCGAAGGCGCGCGATGGCGAAGCAGCCTCACCAATTCTTGAACTCAAGAACCTGACGAAGACGTTCGTCGCGAAGAAAGGGCAAGGCTGGTTCGGCGGTGGCGCTGAGGTTCGCGTGCGCGCTGTCAGTGATGTTTCGCTGTCAATCAGAGCTGGCGAATGCCTCGGTCTCGTTGGCGAGAGTGGTTGTGGGAAAACCACGCTCTCCAAGCTCATCATGCGGGCTTTGACGCCAGATCTTGGTCAAGTCCGGCTTGCGGACCGAACGGGCGAGATGACCGATCTGACGGCGCTCACCGGGCGTCAGCTTGATGAGCACCGTCGCCGGATACAGTTGGTCTTCCAAGACCCGGTCAATTCTCTGTCGCCGCGCATGACCGTTCTGAACATTCTCTGCGAACCGCTGGAGATTGCTGGCATTGGTACGCACGCAGAACGCGTGAAACGCGCGGTGGCCCTTATGAAGGCTGTGGGTCTCGACCCGCGGTTTCTCGGCCGGTATCCGCACAGCTTTTCGGGTGGTCAGAGACAGCGGATCGGAATTGCCCGGGCGCTTGCTCTCGCCCGGATGTCATGATCTGCGATGAGCCCGTCTCGGCCCTCGACGTTTCTGTCCAGGCGCAAGTCCTCAACTTGCTGAACGATTTGCGTCGCGAGCTTGGCCTGACCTACCTCTTCATCTCGCACAACCTCGCCGTGATTGATTACGTCGCCGATCGGATCGCCGTTATGGCGCGCGGGCGTATTGTCGAGTTGGCACCGCGCGCGGCCCTGTTTGCAAACCCTCAACATCCCTATACGCAGCGTCTCCTCAGTGCGGTGCCTTATCCGGATCTCGACCGACCGCTCGATTTTCAAAAACTCGGTCGTGCCGATGCGTCTGACCCGCAATCCTGGCCAATCGCATTCCGATCGATTGGAGATGGAACGAACGACCGTACCCCGTCTGATGTCCATAACGGTGCGAGTGATAAGACTGACCAGGAGCTCGCCTTCGTAACGGTCGGAGAGGGGCACCACGTGCTTCGGCGCCCGGACGTCTCTGCAAGCGAACGGAACAGGCCTGCCATGGAGATCGCCGAATGACCGCTGGTCGTCCTTTCTTGCGCCAGGTGAAGCGCCTCGCGATTGGTTGGATCGTGGCGGTCTCACTTGCAAATGGCGCTCTTGCCGAAAGCCCGTCGCCGCCTGTGTCATCCGAGAGCAGCGCGAGACCGATCTCTCAAAATGTACCGCCCGTTTTCATTGAAACGCCCGAACTAGTCGCGGGCGTGCGCGCGGGACGTCTGACGCCCGTGTCGCAACGCCTTCCCAATCCGCCGCGTGTCATTGATCCGATTGCAATGGGTGGTGAGCTTGGGCGCCACGGTGGGCGTATGCGCTGGCTGATGGGTAAGCAAAAAGATTTGCGCATGGTCGTCTATTACGGCTATTCGCGCCTCGTCGGCTATAACCGCGCCTTCAAGATCGTGCCGGATATCCTGCAGTCTTTTGAGGTCAAAGAAGACCGGATCTTTACGCTTTTCTTGCGCCCAGGACACAAATGGTCGGACGGACATCCTTTTACGGCTGAAGATTTCCGATACTGGTTTGAAGATGTCGCCGGCAATAAAAAGGTCGGCAAGGGATTTCCGCCAGCCATGCTGGTTGGAGAGGAGGCACCACGGTTTGACGTGCTCGATAAGACCACGGTTCGGTACACCTGGGCCAAGCCAAACCCGAACTTTCTACCAGGCTTGGCCGCGGCGCTTCCAATAACGATCGCGCTTCCGGCGCACTATCTGAAGAAGTTTCACCCAGCGTATGCCGATGCGAAATCGCTCGCAAAACATATCGAGCAGGCCAGGGTTCGGAACGCGCGCGCGCTACACATCCGCAAAGCGCGGTTGACGCGGCCGGAGAACCCTGAGCTGCCCGTGCTTGATGCGTGGGTGAATTCAACGACGCCGCCATCGAGTTTGTTTGTCTTCAAGCGCAATCCCTATTTCCATCGCGTTGATACGGCCGGGCGTCAGCTCCCCTATGTCAATGAGATCCTGATGCCGATGGGATCAACGTCGCTTATTCCAGCAAAGACAGGCAGCGGTGAAAGTGATCTCCAGGCGCGCTATTTGCGCTTTGATGATTACACCTTTCTGAAGTCGGCTGAGAAGCGCGGGCGCGTTGTCGTTCGCCTCTGGGACCGTGCGAACGGCTCGCATATGACGATTGTGCCAAATCTCAATGCGGCTGATCCAACGTGGCGGTCGGTCATCCGCGATGTTCGTTTTCGCCGTGCGTTGTCGCTCGCAATCAATCGTCGCGAGATAAATATGGCGATCTTTTACGGCCTTGCGCGGGTGAGTGCGGATACCGTCCTGCCACAAAGCCCGCTGTACCGAGAGGCGTATGCGAACGCTTGGATCAACTTTGATTTGACGGAAGCCAACCGGCTCCTCGATGAGATCGGTCTGACGAAGCGGGCAAGCGATGGTATTCGCCTTTTGCCCGACGGCCAACGGATGGAGATCATCCTTGAGGCGTCCGGTGAAAGCTCGGAGCAGGCTGACATCCTCGCATTGATCAAAGATACGTGGCGCAAGATCGGCATCGCCATGTTTCCACGCCCGACACAACGCGATCTTTTCCGCAAGCGTGTTCTTTCCGGGCAGACGATCATGGCTGTTTGGAGCGGCCTCGATAATGGGCTCGCGACGGCCGCGTTCAGCCCTGAGGCTTTGGCGCCAGCGGGTTCGGCTCAGTTGCAATGGCCGCAGTGGGGTCAGCATTACGAGACGAACGGGAAGCAGGGGAGACCGCCGGATATGCCAGCTGGCAAACGTCTGCTGGCGTTGCTTAAGGCCTGGCAGTCCGCGTCCGGGATCGCGGAACGTCGTCGTATTTGGCATCAGATGCTGGCGATCCACGCCGAAAACGTTTTCACCATTGGGATCGTCAACGGCACGAAACAACCGGTCGTCACGTCGCCAACGCTCGCGAATGTGCCAGCCACCGGTGTCTTTGCCTATGAGCCCGGCGGCTACTTCGGGCTCGCGATGCCGGACACCTTTTTCTTCAAGCGCCTCTCACGGGCACGGCTGGGACCGAACTCCGAGTTGGAGCGCTAAGCCATGCTGATTTACATCGCGCGCCGCATCCTTTTGATGATCCCGACGCTTTTCATTATCTCGGTGTTGGTCTTCACGATCATCGAATTGCCGCCCGGTGATTATTTCGAGAGCTACGTCGCTGAATTGATGGCGCAGGGTGAACGCGTCGACAAAGCGCAGATCGCGTATTTGAAAGAAGAGTACGGCTTCGATCGCCATCCCGTTGAGCGGTATTTCATTTGGGTTGGTGGGCTGCTGCAAGGCGACCTCGGCTATTCGTTCGAGTACGAGCTTCCGGTCAACAAGGTGGTCGGTGACCGGCTGCTCTTCACGATGCTGGTGTCATTCGTCACCATTATCGTCACGTGGATCATCGCATTTCCGATCGGTATCTACTCCGCCATGCACCAATATAGCTGGGGTGATTATGGCCTTAGCTTTCTCGGACTGCTTGGTATTGCAACGCCAAATTTTCTGCTCGCGCTCGTCATGATGTATCTGGCGAATGTCTATTTCGGCACCTCGATCGGCGGTCTCATGGATCCGCGGTTCGTCAATGCGCCATGGAGTTTTGAAAAGGTCCTGTCCATTCTTGAGCACTTATGGATACCGGTGATCGTGATCGGGACGGCGGGAACCGCCGGAATGATCCGCACGCTGCGGGCCAATTTGCTCGATGAGCTTCAAAAACAATACTATACGACTGCACGCGCCAAGGGCCTGCCACCTGGCAAAGCGCTCCGAAAATACCCGCTTCGTATGGCGCTGAACTTTTTCATCGCCGATATCGGCGGCATTCTGCCGACGATCGTGTCCGGTGCTGAGATCGTTGCAATTGTCCTGTCGCTTGAAACCACCGGACCGCTTTTGATCTCAGCGTTGCAGTCTCAAGATATGTATCTCGCCGGATCGTTTCTGATGTTCCTCGGGCTTTTGACCGTGATCGGCGTGCTGATCTCGGATATCCTGCTTGCGTTTCTCGATCCGCGCATTCGGTTGTCCGGAGGGCAGAGCAAGTGAGCGGGCCCAGTCAAACGAGCGGGCCCAGTCAAACACGGGCGCCCAGTCAAACACGTGGGAGAGGCCAGTCGCGAGGGACAGATCAGGCATCGGCCAGTTCGCCGCTCCCACCGCCGGGCGGCCAGCTCGGGCATTACGTCAACGAGACACCGTTTGATCCGCAATCGATCGAGACGCTGACACCGGCTCAAGAGAAGGTCTATCTCGCGTCGCAATGGAAGTTGATGTGGTGGAAATTCAAGCGGCACAAGGTGGCCGTGGTCTCCGCCTGGTTTCTGATTTTCGTCTATTTCTGTGTTGTGTTCGCCGAGGTCCTTGCGCCCTACAACTATCAGTCGCGCCACATCGACCACATCTATGCGCCGCCGCAATCGGTACATCTTTTTCATGACGGGCAGCTCATCGGCCCGTTCGTGTACGCTCTCGATTACCGTCTCAACATGGAGACCCTGAAGCGCGAGTACACGCCGGACAGGGACCGCATTCAGAGGCTGCGCTTTTTCTGTTCCGGCGACCGCTATCTGTTCTGGGGGCTTTTCGAGAGCCGGTTTCATCTGATGTGCCCCTCGGAAAATGGGCACGCGTTCTTGCTTGGAACGGACCGGCTTGGCCGCGACATGCTTTCTCGGATCATCAACGGTGCGCGTGTGTCGATGACGATCGGGCTTGTTGGAGTTGCCGTCTCCATTGTGCTCGGCGTCTTTTTCGGCGGACTTGCAGGCTATTTCGGCGGCGGCGTGGATATGGTCGTGCAACGCTTGATCGAGGTCTTGCAGAGCCTTCCGTCGATCCCGCTTTGGCTTGCGATCGCGGCGATCGTACCGGTCACGTGGAGCCCGCTCGCGGTCTATTTTTTCATCACGATCATTCTCGGCCTTATCGACTGGACGGGGCTCGCGCGAGCGGTGCGCAGCAAACTGCTGTCGTTGCGGGAAGAAGACTACGTGCTGGCCGCTCAGTTGATGGGTGCGAAGTCGAGCCGGGTTATTTCGCGACATCTGGTGCCGGGCTTCACAAGCCATTTGATCGCAGCCGCTTCGCTTTCAATTCCGTCAATGATCCTCGGCGAAACAGCGCTCAGCTTCCTGGGCCTCGGCCTGCGACCGCCCATCACGAGTTGGGGCGTTTTGCTGAACGATGCGCAAAACATCAACGTCATCGCGCTTTACCCGTGGCTGATGCTACCGGTCGTTCCGGTCATCCTTGTGGTGTTGGCGTTCAACTTTCTGGGCGACGGCCTTCGAGATGCAGCGGATCCATACAGGTAGACGATGGACGAGCTGAGGGCTGGGTGCGACGACCATCCCGAATGCGTTCAGCACATGTACACATCGGATCGTGGATCAGAGCTGCTGGACGACTGAGCTTTTTTCCAGTAGCGACGGTCATGGTGCGGTGCCGAAATGGCTCTCGATTATAGCGCCACAGCACGCGGCGGGTTCTCAATGGTTCCACGTTTCTTTTCGCGCGATGCCCAAATTCGCGTTCTTATGTATTCGCACGACACCTTTGGGCTCGGCCATCTGAGACGGACGCGCGCGATTGCTCACGCACTGGTGGAGCGGCACAAGCAGCTGAGCGTGTTGATCATTTCCGGTTCGTCGATCGCCGGCGCGTTCGATTTCAAGTCCCGCGTCGACTTCGTCAAAGTCCCGAGTGTGATCAAACTGCGCAACGGCGAATACACCTCGCTGTCCAACCACATTGACATTGCTGACACGCTCGGAATGCGCCGCGCAATTATCGAAACCGCCGCTGTCCAGTTCGCGCCGGACGTGTTCATCGTCGACAAAGAGCCACGCGGTCTCAAGGGCGAACTCGATACAACATTGCCTCAGCTTGCGCGCCAGGGGTGTTCGATTGTCCTTGGTCTCCGCGAGGTTCTGGACGCGCCCGCAACGGTGAGACGCGAATGGTCGGCCAGCGGTGCAATGGAGTGTGTCCGCGACTACTACGAGCGCATCTGGGTCTACGGCTCGAAGGACTTTCATGACCCGCTGGAGGGCGTCGATCTGCCCGAGCCCGTTCGCGAGCGGATTGACCACGTGGGGTTCCTCGCCCGCACCGTGCCGAAAATCATGAACCCGATGCGGCGCAAACTGCCGGATGACTTTGTCCTGGTCACAGCCGGTGGCGGTGGGGATGGCGCTGACATGATGCGCTACGTGCTGTCTGCCCTGAAGCATGACCGCAACTTGCGCCAACCGTACGTCCTGGTTCTCGGGCCATTCATGTCGATCCGTGAGAAGAGCGAGATCCGCCATAAAGCAAGTCGGCTTGAAAACGTCGTCGTGCTTGATTTCGACACGCAACTTGAAGCGCTGATGCAAAAGGCGCGCGCAGTTGTTGCGATGGGGGGCTACAACACGTTTTGCGAGCTCCTGTCGTTTGATTGTCGGGCGCTGATCGTGCCGCGGAAGACGCCACGGGTTGAGCAGTTGATCCGGGCCAAGCGCGCATCGGAGTTCGGGCTTTGCTCGATGATTGATCCAGACGAGGCGAGCGATCCCCGTCGCATGGCCAAGGCGCTGTATGATCTGACCGACCGCGCGCGACCGTCGGCGACGCCCTACCGCGTTGATCTCAAGGGTCTCGACCGGATCTCGGCGACCGTTGCGTCGATCGCGAAATCGCGCCGACGCATCCCAGCCAATCTTCGGGTTCACGCGTGACCAATCCATCCGCGTCAGAGGCTCGGGCGATCGCCGTCGTACTTAAGGGCTATCCGCGTCTGTCTGAAACGTTCATCGCGCAGGAATTGCTTGGACTTGAGCGCCAGGGCTTCCGGCTGCGGCTCTACGCGATGCGGCATCCGACGGACAAGAAACGCCACCCAATCAATGATGAGATCCAGGCGCCGGTGGCCTACCTGCCGGAGTACATCCACGACGAGCCGTTGCGTGTTGCGCGCGCCGTGCGCCATGTCGCGAAGAAGCCCGGTTTTGCGCAAGCGCGCGCCGCATGGCTTCGGGATCTGCGCCGCGACCCGACGCGAAACCGCGTCCGGCGCTTTGGTCAGGCGTGTGTTCTTGCGGCCGAATTGCCCCCCGACGTCGGCCGGCTTTATGCCCATTTCATTCACACGCCGTCGGCTGTGACGCGGTATGCGAGCTTAATCACCGGGCTACCTTGGTCCGCATCGGCCCACGCCAAAGACATTTGGACATCGCCGGATTGGGATCTGGCTGGAAGCCTCGGCTCAGCCGATTGGGTCGCCACATGTACCGCCGTCGGCGCAGCACACCTGAGGGAGATTGCAGAGACGGTCGGGCGCGGGAAGCACGTCCATCTCATCTATCACGGTCTCGACCTTGCGCGATTTCCAGAACCTGATGTGGCGCTGACAATCAACGCCCGGGATGGCTCGAGCGCGGCTCAAGCGGTGCGGCTCTTAAGTGTTGGACGTGCCGTTCCGAAAAAGGGGTTCGATGATCTTCTCGTTGCGCTCAGCAAGCTTCCGACCGCGCTGCATTGGCACTGGACCCATATCGGTGGCGGCGATGGGTTGGCGCCCCTGAAATCAGCTGCAGATGCGCTCGGCCTGACCGATCGGATCACCTGGTCGGGCGCTCTGGCACAAACGGAGGTGCTCGCCACCTACCGATCCAGTGATCTCTTTGTGCTCCCCTGTCGCATTGCCGATGATGGAGACCGCGACGGACTGCCGAACGTGCTGGTCGAAGCGCAGAGCCAAAACCTCGCCTGCCTCTCAACGTGCGTCTCCGCGATCCCGGAATTGATCATTGATGGCGAAACGGGGGTTCTCGTCGAAAGCCGCGATCCGGATGCGCTCGCAACAGCTCTCGGTGACCTTGTGACCAACCCGGAGCGGCGACAGACGCTCGGACGGGCGGGTCGGGCGCGCGTGCGTTCGGCGTTCGATATGCACGGGGGTCTTGCGCAGTTGACGGCGCTGTTCCCGCACGAGTTCCGGTTCGCCACATCGCCTATCGCTGACGCCGCCGAATAGTTGCGCGGTTCAGTGCCGCCTCCAGAGTGCGCGAGGCCGTCTCGATGCTGTGGTGTGTTTCAACGTATTGAAGCGCGGCGTTACTCAGGCGATCGCGTGTCTCTGTGGCGCGTCCGAGATCGGCAATCACTTGGGCGAACCGCTGAGGGTCGGCGCCATCGACGAGCACGCCGCTTTGACCATCCCGAACAACGCTTGGAACGCCCGCCGTTGCGAGAGCGATGACCGGAAGGCCGACCGCCTGGGCTTCCAAGTAAGCCATGCCGAACGCTTCATCGAACCCCGGCCAGACGAACAGGTCGGCTTCGCGCATCAGTGTCTTGACCGCTTGTGTCGGCAAAGCCCCTCGCCAGCGCACCTGGTGTGCTTCGGCGAACGCAAAGTCTGTCTCGATGGCCGTGCGGGCGGAGCCGTCGCCGACGATATCGAGTGTCCAGTTCTTGTCGGGCAACTGGCGAAGCGCGTCGGCCAGGAATGCGTAGCTCCGACGCTTTGCGCCCTCGCGCATCATGGCAACAACGAGCAATGCGAGAGGTCGGTCATCCGTTGGCGGCGATGATCGCGTTGCTGAGCGAAACGCTGCCACGTCGAGAAAGGGTGGAAGCGTCATCAGCACATCGGCTGGAAGCCCGAGTTCCTCAAGCCCCAGGCGATCGCGCTCGGTGACTGGCAGGATGACATCAGCGCGCCGAAAGGCAGTGAGCGCCTCGGCCTGCCAGGGTGCCCACGCGTCATGGTCTCGTTTGCGCGCGTAGCTTGCCTCGATCATCAGATATGGAATTCCGAATTGATCGGCGACCGCTGGGCCGATGAGATCCGGCGCACGGTAATAGTTGGGGTAAGTCACCCACGCGTGCGGGGCGAGCTTGTCTGGCGTTTCCAGGATCCGTTCAACCTCAACGGCTGCCTCGGTTCGCACCCGGGTCATCTCATGTGTGTCAGGGGTTCTAAGCCAGGAGATGCATTCGCTGGCGAGATGGACGCCGCCCAGGGGCTCAAGAACCGACATCAACAACCGCGCAAACGTTCGGTCTCCGGATGGTTTCGGACTGGCCGGCGATTTCATCGGCGCGTAGAACCAAACCGTCATTGTGTGTGTTCCGCTAAATCCGACCAGAGGGCTTGCGTGACGGTGCTCAAAATCCTGTCCTATGTGCAACATCTCTACGGCGTCGGGCATGTGTTTCGTGCAAAACGGGTTGCTGAGGCGCTATCAGCACGTGGCCATGCGGTTGACCTCGTTCTCGGTGGCTTTGAGGTTCCGGGGCTCCGGGTCGATGGCCCAACGCGGCATCAGCTGACACCCATTCGAACGGTCGATGGGACCTACCAGCATCTGGTGACCCGCGAGGATCGCCCAATTGATGATGCACTCATGGATGAGCGACGTGATGCGCTTTTGGCGCTCTATGACACGGCCCGGCCAGACGTTCTGGTTCTCGAAGGCTTTCCACTGGCGCGGCGAAAATTTCGGTTCGAGTTGATCCCCCTTTTGGAGCGCGCGAAGGCGTCGGACCCGCGGCCGCTTGTGGTGGTCTCAGCGCGGGATGTGCTTCAACGGCCAGCGCGCGCGAAACGGATCGACGAAGCGCTGCAAACGTTCGCCGACTTCTGCGACGCACTTCTCGTTCATGGCGACGCGGCCGGGTCAGCGATGACGGAGAGCTTTCCGGAGCTTGCTAAGCTTCAGGGCCAAACGCATTTCACCGGGCTCGTTGGACCGGTTCAAACACGCGCCTCAGGATCTGGCAGCGATGCAGACGTCACCGGCGTCGATGTGGTCGTCTCAGCCGGTGGTGGCGCTGTCGGCGAAACGCTGCTTCGCGCTGCAATCCAAGGCAAACCACTCTCGCGGATGGCAAAAGCGCGCTGGTTGGTTTTGGCGGGACCGAACCTTGCAGACGATGCGTTTGCGGAACTGGGCGATCTTGCCGCCACGCATGATGTCCGCCTCGAACGGTTTCATCCGGATTTGCGCGGCGTGATGCAGAACGCGGCGCTGTCGATCTCACAGGCAGGCTACAACACGGTTGCCGATGTGCTGACGACAGCCTGCCGCGCCGTGTTCGTCCCGTTCGCCGAGCATGGCCAGAATGAGCAGCCGGCACGCGCTCATGCTCTGCAAGCGATCGGGCGTGCGATGGTTGTCGACGAAGCAGGCCTGACGCCCGAGCGACTGGCACGCGCAATCGATGCGGCGCTCGCATTGCCGGAACCGATCCCACGGGCGTTCGATGGCGCGGTGGAAAGCGCCAAGATTGTTGAGCGGCTGGCAAGCGACCGCCCAGCATCAAACAAGCATCAAACCGGCATCACTGACGATCTGCACCAACGCCGTTTGGGTCCAACGTATTAGGTTGCAGACGATGATGCAGGGAAAAGCTGAGTTGGCGCGATCCATTGGATACGTGGCTCGCGCTTGGTCAGCTGAAGCAAGAACATCATGGCGTCAGGCGTTGGCACGGGCGCGTTGCCAAGCGTGTGCGTCAGAATTCCAATCGGACGCTGAGGCTCGGTGCCGACCTGCGCGATCAAGTCCGCTGCGACCGCATTGACGGCCTTTGCGACCCGACCGCTGCGCCAATCGATAACGTCCACATGCGTGTTGGAAACGGTGAGGCCCGACGGCGGATCCGCCGTGTGGGACGCTGCAAACGTCGATAGTCCCGCGTAGCCAAGCGATCTCAATCGCGCAGCCCAACGGGCTCCAATTCGGTTCCATGGCGGCACGAAGACCGGGAGCGCGCGGGTGCCGAACGCTTCAGCCAAGATGATTTGGCCGCGCGCGAGGTCATTTGCGGCGACCTCTCGGTTGATCGTTTCTATTGGTGTGTCTGGGGGTGCGTCTGGAAACTCGGATTTTTTAGCGCCGATGGTCGCCCGGTTGATGTGGCTCCATCCGTGTACCGCAACGCGCGCGTCCTTCGGCCAGCTGTCACTGGTCGCAGCAAGTTCCGATGTCATCAGCTTTGGGATGACGGCGATAAGCGGCGCAGCGCCAAGGGCATCAGCGGCGTCAAAGTACGCCGCATGCAGCTGTGTGGGTGCAGCCGCATCATCGTCGCGCAGCCACAAGCGGACCGTTGCGTCTGGTGCTGAGCGTTGATCGAGCGCGAACCGAACGCGATCAATGTGCCGGCGCCATTGGTCATCGGTCGTCATGTGCGCGGCTCTCCTCATCCTTTCGTCTCAAACGTTTGACAGCTTCGTGAGTGACTGCGCTGCTAGCGGTGATCTCCGGTCTCACGTATGTTGCAGGCTGAGCCCTACGATTGCCGGAGCACGCTTCCCGTTGGACGCCAACCTGTTCCGTTACATTTGGCAGAATAGTCGGCGCGAGCAATTGTTCGTGCTGATGCTGATCGCGTGCTCGTTGCCGTTCTACTGGATGTCCCTCGACATTCCAAAACGCATCGTCAACGAGGCCTTGCAAGGCCAGGCTTTCAAGGACGGCACGACGGAGGCTCGCCTCTTCGCGTTCTCGCTCCCGTTCCCGGATTGGCTGGGTGGCACGCTGACGATCAGCGACGGCTTTTTGTTTGACCAGATCGGCTACTTGTTCGCGCTGAGCTTTCTGTTCCTTTTTTTCGTTGTTCTGAACGGTGCGTTCAAGTTTGGCATCAACATCTCGAAGGGGATGCTTGCGGAACGCATGCTTCGGCGGATGCGGTTCCAGCTGTTCGCGCTTTTAATGCGGTTCAAGCCGGAGCACATCCGAACCGTGAAGCCGGCGGAAGCAGCCAGCATGATCAAAGATGAGGTCGAGCCAATCGGCGGCTTCATCGGCGATGCGTTCATTCTGCCAGCATTTCTCGGAAGCCAGGCGTTGACCGCGCTGCTCTTCATCATGGTGCAAAGCGTCTGGCTTGGCAGCGTCGCGCTGGCGATCGTCCTTATTCAGGCGTTCCTGATCCCCTATCTGCGCCGGGAGCAATTGCGCCTCGGTCGGCTTCGTCAGTTGGCATCGCGCAAGCTCGCGGGCCGCATTGGAGAGATGGTCGATGGTGCGCCGACGCTCCATGCCCATGGGCTGAGAGCCTTTAGCGAGGCCGAGATTGGCGAACGGCTCGGCGAACTTTTTGATATCCGCGCAAGGCTCTACAAGCGGAAGTTCGCGGTCAAATACCTGAATAATTTCCTGGCGCAGATCACGCCCTTTTTCTTCTATGCGATCGGCGGCTATCTGGCGCTCACCGGATCGCTTGATATCGGTCAGCTGGTCGCGGTCATTGCGGCCTACCGTGATCTGCCGCCGCCGATCAAAGAGCTGATCGACTGGGACCAGCGGCGCGCCGATGCGGACATCAAGTACGAACAGGTGATTTCTCAATTCACCGGCAAGCCGCTGCTCCCAGACGATGCCGATGACGCAAATGCTGCATCGAGTGCGACTGCGATTGAGGACAATGCACCGATTGACATCCGCGATGTCACGATCGTCGACCAACGCGGCACGACGGTTCTGGGGCCGGTCACCGGTCAGATCGCGGGTGGGTCGCATGTCGCGATCCAGGGTTCGGCTTCGTCCGGTCGCGACCGGCTCGCGGGTATTCTTGGCCGCCAGATTGCAACGTACGAGGGCCGCGTCCTGCTCGGGGACCACGAGCTGACAGATCTGTCGGATCGCGCTTACACGTCCCATGTCGCATACACGCCGCCGGATCCGGTCGTCTTCAACCAATCGCTTCGCGAGAATGTTACGATGGCGCTCCGGCGCGATCGTCCGCCCCCCGGCGACACGCGCGAGCTTGTTTGGCAAGAGGCCAAACGTACGGCGAACCCGATGATCGGGACGGATGGGCCGTGGATCGACTTGGCTGCCGCGGGTGTGGGCGAGGTGTCAGAGTTGGACGCCCAGATTATCGATTTGTTTCGCGACTTTGGCTTCGCAAGAGACGTCTTCCTGTTCGGCCTTTCCGGTCGATTGTCACCGGATACGGACGAGGAGACAAAGGAGCGGCTGCTTGCGGCCCGCCAGAGCGTTCGCGCCCAGATTGAAGCGGAAGGCCTCGCCGGCCTGATCGCGCCGTTTGATTTCGCCCAATTCAATACGGAAGCAACGATTGGCGAAAACCTGATGTTTGGTGTCATTGCCGGTGAGCGGCTGACGGCGAAAGCACGCGCGTCCGACCCCTACGTCCAAAGCATTTTAAAAGCCGAGGGCCTTGAGCGCCCGTTGGCAGACATCGGTCTTCGCATCGCTGAGACCTCGGTCGAGATCTTTGCTGAGCTGCCAGCTGGGCATCCGCTGTTTGATCGTTTCTCGATGGTCAAGTCGGGCGATCTGGAGATTTACGCGGATCTCGTGACAGAGGCGCGCAACGTTGGACCGGACGAGTTGTCACAAGCAGCCATCGATCAGCTCGTAAGTCTCGCTTTCGATTACATCGAACCAAAACATAGGCTTGGCCTGATGTCCGATGGATTGTCCGAGCGCCTGTTGCGCGCGCGTCGGAGTTTTCGACGTTATCTGCCGGGCGAATACACAAGTGAAATCGAGTTCTACGACCAGTCCAAGGTCGCAATGGCCGCGCCGATCCGCGACAACTTGTTGTTCGGTCGCACGTCACAAGGTATTGCGAACGCTCAGAAAAACGTCCGCCGCATTCTCTCCGGTGTCTTGAGCGATCTGGGCCTTGATCCGCTGATTTACAAAATCGGTCTCGACTACGAGGCGGGCCCGCGCGGCTCGGCACTTTACGCCCAACAGCGCGCGGCGATCAGCTTGGCGCGCAGCCTCATTCGGCGGCCGGACGTCCTTATCCTGGAAGACGCGCTCAAGGACTATCCGGCGACGGAAGCTGAGACGACGCTCTCAGCCATTCGTTCCCGCTGCCAACACCATACATTGATCGTAACGGTTGACGATGGGGCTGACGTCGCCACATTTGATCAGGTGATCCGCTTTGCGGGCGTCCGTGCCACCTTTGAGACCGCGCCCACACCGAAAGATGCGGCCGGGTCGCCCGAGAACGGTCAAGCAG
>JBCBWG010000399.1:0-522 GCA_039817205.1 Pseudomonadota bacterium | reverse complement strand
TCTGTGCCGACTCATGATCGCACCAAGATGGGCGTTGGGGTCGTTGTGACTGGCCCCGCAGTCATCAACGAACCGACAGGCACCACTGTCTTGGAATATGGCTGGGAAGCCACTTGCATCGACGGAGGCGCGCTTGTCTTGCGACGCGCTGTCCCGCTCATGCGCAGGGAAGCCATTGGGACAAGTGTCGATCCGATTATGCTTGAGGTCTTCAACAACCTCTTCATGTCCATCGCGGAACAAATGGGAGCAACGCTGGCCAAGACCGCCGCGTCAGTGAATATCCGCGAACGGCTCGATTTCTCCTGCGCCATCTTCGATGCAAGCGGTGATCTGGTTGCCAATGCCCCGCATGTGCCCGTGCATCTGGGGTCCATGAGCGCGAGCGTGAAGTCGATCCTTCATGAAAATGCAGGCGCAATCCAACCCGGTGACGTCTTTATGATGAATGATCCGTTCAATGTCGGCACGCATTTGCCGGACGTGACAGTGATCACGCCGGTCTTTGATGAAAGTGGTCAG
>JBCBWG010000398.1:0-524 GCA_039817205.1 Pseudomonadota bacterium | reverse complement strand
GTGATCGCGGATCAGGCGCGCCATGGGGTCGGTGTCGCGGGATTTGACCGCGACCAGCACCAGATCGGCGCCTGCGAGGCTGGCGCCGGGATCCTCGCTGATCCGGAGCCCGGTCAGCGTCTGATCGAGGCCGTCATAGTCGGTCAGGTGCAGCCCGTGCCGGGCCATGTCCGCGCAGACCCGCGCCCGCCCGAGAAAGCGGACGTCGTGCCCGGCATCCACCAGCAGCCCGCCGACAAAGCAGCCGATGCTGCCCGCCCCGGCAATCGCGATGCGCGGTCCGCCCACCTCAGCGGCCCAGACACCAGCGCATGATCGCCTTTTGCGCATGCAGCCGGTTTTCCGCCTCGTCGAAGATCACCGAATGCGGGCCGTCCATGATCTCGGACGTCGCCTCGTCCTCGCGGTGGGCCGGCAGGCAGTGCATGAAGAGGCTGTCGGGCCGCGCCTGCGCCATCAGGTCGGCGTTGACCTGATAGCCGCGCAGTTGGTTGTGCCGCCGTTCGCGCGCCGATTGCGGGTCA
>JBCBWG010000397.1:0-551 GCA_039817205.1 Pseudomonadota bacterium | reverse complement strand
CCGGCCAATCGCCGAACACCAGCAGGCCAAGGATCAGCGCAAAGACCAGCCCGGTATACCGGAACGGCGCGATGAACCCGATATCGCCCTGCCGCATGACCTGCACCGAAAACCAGTAGGCCCCGATGATCAGAAACGCCGCGCCGACGATCAGCGCGGCCAGCCGCAGATCAAGCGCCGTCCAGCGTTCCCCCACGGAGAACAGCCCGAAAAAGGTCGTCATCGTCACCGCAGCCATCAATGTGACCGACATGGTCGGCACCGCCGCACTCAGCCGCCGCGTCGCCAGATCCCGCACCGTGACCGACGCCACAGCCCCCAACGCATAGAGCGACCAGACCGAAAACCCCTCCGCCCCGGGCCGCACGATCAGCACCACACCGACAAAGCCCACACCAATCGCCACCATCCGCCGCCACCCCAGCGGCTCACCAAAGACCAGCGCCGCCGCCACAGCCACCGTCAGCGGCAGCGCCTGCAGGATCGCGGTCACATTGGCGATGGGCATGTTCAAGAGCGCGGAGATAAAGAAATACGCCGCGCCCACCTCG
>JBCBWG010000396.1:0-558 GCA_039817205.1 Pseudomonadota bacterium | reverse complement strand
GCGGCAATTGCGTCTCGTTCGTCTGCCGTCAGAAGCCCGGCTACCTTGTGAGAGTACGCTGTGAGAGTAGACATGCGTATCAATGACGGTAGACGTCTAGTGACGGTATACGTCTAAGAAGAGTGCGGCAATGCCGTATCAAGTTCAAATACAATCCGGGTAATAAACCGCAATATGAGAGTGTGAAATCAGGCGATTGGCCGGTTCAATCACCGAGGTTATTACCCGGCACCGAACGATAAAAGTGCGAAAATACAGTTGGTTGCGGTACAACTGACGGCTGGCTACGAACCAGGCGGTCGGAGGTTCGAGCAATCGCGCGAGCGATTGGCGACGAGCCGCGCAGCGGCGAAGCCCGCAGGGGACAACAGCCCTACGGCTGTTTTCATCAATCCTTCCGGGCGCGCCACTAAAGTCAAAAAAGCCAATCACTTAGCGGTGGTTGGCTTTTTTGCGTTTTACCATCACTGGGTAATATCGACCTGAGCGATTAGCTTGCGAGCGAACTGTTTGGGTTTACCTCCGCCGGTTATCCCCTGCAGGTAGTCCAGTACTCCG
>JBCBWG010000395.1:0-580 GCA_039817205.1 Pseudomonadota bacterium | reverse complement strand
CCGTCGCGCAGTTCATCCGGATCGGGCGCAGGCGCCAAACGTGTCGCCGTGCCACCCAATGCGCGCACCGCATCGATCTGAGCCGCAATCGCCTCTTCCCCCGGGCCAGCGCACAGGATCGGGGCTTTGGGCCTGTGGTGCAGCGTGTTGGCCTCGCCCGTTGGCCCGGGCAGATGCATCGGGGCAGGCTCCACGCCATCCGCCGCATGCCCGCGTGCAAAAAAGCGTGGCACGTAATTCGGCCCGCCCGCCTTGGGTCCAGTCCCCGACAGCCCCATCCCGCCAAAGGGCTGACTGCCCACAACCGCGCCGATCTGGTTGCGGTTGACGTAGATGTTGCCGGCGCGGATGCGCTGCGTGACCGCCTCGACCCGGTCGTCGATGCGCGTGTGCAAGCCGAAGGTGAGGCCATATCCGGTCGCATTGATCTCATTGATCACATGGTCGATCTCATCAGCTGCGAAGGTCGCGATATGCAGCACCGGGCCAAACACCTCGGTCTCGAGGTCGGTAATTCCGTTCACCCGGATCAGGGTGGGCGGCACGAACGTGCCGTCTGCGGGCGACGTCAGTTCGTGGA
>JBCBWG010000394.1:0-589 GCA_039817205.1 Pseudomonadota bacterium | reverse complement strand
GAGCAACTCGCGGACGGCGAGTTCGACGCACAAGCGCTGGCGGAACTCGTCCATGATCTCGCGGACCGGATTGTCTCTGCCCCAAAGTTCGCCGAGCAGGATCTGGATATCAACGTCATCCGGGCGCTGCTCTACCTGCATCGCCGCGATCCACGCATCGACCAGCGGATCCGACAGTACCTGCAAGGCCGCGATCTGAGCCCGATGAGCCGGGAGGCTGTCGCGGCACTCGATCCAAATACGGGCGATGACCGCGCGTTCGAAGTCATAGAAGCGCTCGGTCGGATCATGTTTTCGGTCGACCACGCGGCGCTCGTGTTCTGCATCGACCAGGTCGAGGATTTGCGTTTTTTCAACGATGCCGAAGATCGGTTTCAGCGAGCTGTGCGCGACCTCATCCAGATCGCAAACCGCCTTCCCTCAGCGATCGTCGTCATTTCGTGTCTCGAAGACTTTTATGGCCACGTCCGGGGCGTGGTCGCGCAGTCCTATATCGATCGCATTGAGAAGACCGGACCGGTTGCGCTCTTGGAATCTCGAACAGCGGAAGAAGCGCGTCTCATCATTGCAAAGCGGCTTCAAAAGGAGC
>JBCBWG010000393.1:0-616 GCA_039817205.1 Pseudomonadota bacterium | reverse complement strand
GTTTGGATGATGACGGCGCCCCACTGAACGTGACGATCAACGGGGCGATATCGCGTGGTCGCTGGGCTCCGAGGCAACTGCTGATCCAGACGGACGACCCGGGCGACCAAATCTGGGTCTCGGGGTTCGCCAAGGTCGCAACCGCGTTGCTGCAGCGCGACGGCAACGTCGACAGCCTTGCCGAAATTTTCAGCGACCCTGTGAGCAATCGTTCTAGAGCGGACGTGCCCCCCGTTGGCGCCGAAGACAGAACCACCAACCCGCACAATAATGCGGGGGACAAGCGAGGCGCTGAAAACAAAAGGGTTCTCGCGATCCTCGGATGCGTCTCGCACGCTTTGTCGGCGGATGCCCAACGGACAGCCGACGACGGTGGTCGCCAGGACGTCTTTTGGCCGAAGCCAGCACCTCGGCATACGCTCGACCGTGCATCGGGTGCTTCGACAAATAGCGGACCTGCGGTGAGTTCGCGAGAGAACCCTGGTCCCGAGCCTACAGCCGAAACTCAACCGCATGAGGCCACTGCACTTACGGCGTGCCCAAACTGCGGAGCCCCCGCGATGATCAAATTTGAGGGCTGCTGGGTTTGCAAGAGCTGCGGCGATGCGGCTTGTAG
>JBCBWG010000392.1:0-669 GCA_039817205.1 Pseudomonadota bacterium | reverse complement strand
CTTGCGAACGTTGGGCCAACAAAAGACTCCAACCAAGCTTGCGCCGGTTGGGCCCACGAAAGACACCCTCCACCACGCGAGCGCCGTATTCTCGTCAGGGGGCGTCCCGAATCGGCGGGGCATTTAGGTCTCGTTAGTCGAATCGCCAGCAAGTAACTCACGGTCGTCTGGATGGAAGCCGTGGGAGGATGGAGTGTCAGGTATGGGTCCAAGTCGTAACGCAAGTGTGCAGAATTCCCCGGCGTTTCGGGCATTCCGCGAGAACTGCGAGATGCTCGGTGACGCGTTGCAATCCCCCGCCGATGCGGCAACACCGCGCGCGACGCGCTATCCGGAATTATCTGGAGCGCGCGTGCTCGTCACTGGGCTCAGCGCGGCTTCGGGAGCGTCAATCGTCGCGGCGTTGGCTGAGCAAGGCGCGCGGCTGCTCGTCGAGACAACAGAGCCGAATGACCGGCTGAGCGACTTCGTCGGGACATCGACTGGTGGCGCCATCGAGATCACGCGAGGCACCGGCTCCGCGTCCGACCGTGTGCGGGAAACAACGCAGGCGGCTGCGCGGACATTCGGGTCGCTCGATGTTGTGATCAATCTCGTGCCCGCCTTGGATCTCACGGACGTGGTGATCACCGACCCGGACGAACTCGAAGTGCTGATGGCGGACCAATT
>JBCBWG010000391.1:0-683 GCA_039817205.1 Pseudomonadota bacterium | reverse complement strand
TAGCGAAAGTTACCTCCTTGCCGGGCTTAAGCTTGGCGGCGCAGGTGTGATCTCGGCCGTGGCCAATGTGAACGCGCGCGCGATGCGGCGTGTCTTTGATAACTTTGAAAGCGAGGATGCGGAGGCCTTCCAAGCGTCCGTCACGGCGTTTCGGAAAACCGCTCAGTCGTACCCGCTGGTCCAAGGCATGAAGGCGTTGATTGCGCACTATCGGAACGACCCGGTTTGGGCCGATGTCCGCGCGCCCCTCCTGCCGATGCCTGAGAACGAAATTCGAGAGATGGCGGCACGGCTCGCGCGGGATCACGATTTCGTCCTGCGCTTCACTGCGACCACCTGAAAGACGATACGCGCTCGTAGATACAATGCGCGCAGGACCCCTGGGGCGTTCGCTTTCGGGATCGGCTTTTGCAAAAAGAAAAGCCCCCTTCCGAAGAAGAGGGCCTGAAGTCAGAGAGAGATGAGAGAGGCGAGAGCGTCGGGTCGACTAGCGCACCAGTTGGTGCGAAACTGTTTGGATCACGTGGCCCTGTGCTTCCGGGGTGGCTTTGCTCGCATGGCTAGACGTTGCCGCGCCAACGAGAAGTCCACCGGCCAAGACGAAAGAAGCGTAGGCGAAGTAAACCGAAACGCCGCATTTCACGGGGTTGGTTTTTGTGCCAGCCAAATCCATTCTTGTTTCT
>JBCBWG010000390.1:0-732 GCA_039817205.1 Pseudomonadota bacterium | reverse complement strand
CAACAGGGCAACAGCCCCGTTGGCGGCGGAACGCCGCTGTCTTTTATTGGCCCAACAGGGCAACAGCCCCGTTGGCGCGTGCCAGGGTCGCGCGACTGCCTCGGCTTGGGCTGTGTCGGCAAAAATTAGGTCCAGGACAACGTCCTGGTCCGGGGAGTTTGAGGGGACGGAAAGGCCCCTCATCATCGCGCTCAAAAGCGCGAACGGGTTTACGCACACAGCCGCTCAGGAGGGCGTCATGCGAACCTGCCGTTTTTTGTCATGTGTGCTGGCGCTTCTGTCGGCGTGCTCACCGTGATTTGACTCACGCGTGCATACACTCTGGCATATCTTGGCTCATGGCCCGATCACACACACCCGTCCTCACTCTCGTCGCCACCGCTGCAGTGGCAGCCGTCATTGGCTTGGCAGCTCCGTTCGGCACGCTCCGCGCTGACGAGGGCGACGCCGATTCGAAACCCTCGGCAAAAGCCCAAGATGATGAGGCGAGCCCGAAAGCACCTGTTCCGCCGAAAGTTGCCGCGCCCGACGACGAGCGCGACACTGCGCAATCCGGCGAGCAGGCAGGTCCCAAAGCACCGCCTGAAGGGAAGATGACGATCGGTCGGATGGACGAGATCGTGAAGCGCCTCGATCCGAAGGTCGTGTCGGCGCGGCCAGGCGCGTGGCAGTTCCAGGTCAGCAACCGGGTTGTCATCATCATCACCGACACCGAGAACAATCGGATGCGGA
>JBCBWG010000038.1:0-18313 GCA_039817205.1 Pseudomonadota bacterium | reverse complement strand
CGTTAAAGCGTCCGGCAAATTCTGCCAGCGCGTAGGTCTCCCCGTTTTCGAGCACGAGGCTCAATAGCGTGCCCGTCTCCGTCTCCGCCGTCTCGATCTCAAACGCGCCAAGATCATCGAGACCGGTCAGATCCATGATGTCCTGATTGATCGAAAAGTCGACCAACTCGTCCGTACCCTGGTGCACACCGTTTCGGACAACGTCCTCGGCGATCCATGTGTAGGTGTCTGTGCCGCGCCCGCCCTTGAGCCAATCGGAACCGGCGCCGCCTGAGATCTGATCGTCACCATCCAAACCCCAGATCCGGTTGTCTTTGTTGTTGCCGCGGACCTCGTCATCGAACGCGGTCGCCTTGACCGCTTCGATCGACCTCAACTCGTCCTGGTCGATGACCGTGCCGGCCTGCTGCATGCTGAGCGACATGGCGTGACCTGGCGAAGTCGGGCCATCGACAACGACGCGCACGCCTCCTTCGGTCAGTCCCGAGTAGTCCACTGTGTCGTAGCCTGAGCCGCCGTCGATACGATCCGTTCCGGCATCGCCGTAAAAGCGATCATCACCGCTGCCGCCCGTGATGTTATCATCGCCTGCACCGCCAAAGATCCGATCGTTGCCGCTCGATCCGGTCAGTGTGTCGTCGCCGTCGCCACCATAGATGTAGTCGTCGCCGGAGTTCCCATCGATCACGTCATCGCCCGCATCGCCGTAGAGCCAGTCCTTGTGCTTGCCACCCGATAACGTGTCGTCGCCGTCGCCACCGTTCAGCGTGTCGTTACTGGTGCCGCCGCGGAGCGCATCGTCACCCGAGCCACCATCGACCGTATCTTTGCCACTTCCGGCGTTCAGCGCGTTGTCAGCCGCGTTTCCTGTCAACTGGTCGTCGCCCGCACCTGTCCGCGCATTTTCAATGACCGCGCCTCGTGCGATTGCGACATTCGCCTGCAAGCCACCGACATCAGAGAACGCTTCCTCGTTGAGGTCGATCCGCTGGTCGTCGCGATACCCGGAAAAATCGAGCGTATCCTCGCCGCCACCATCCCAAACGGCAAAGACAACGTCCTGGTTGCTCGATGTGATCTCGAAGCTCTCGCGACCGGTGTTTGAGTTGAACCCATACGTCGTGTCGCCAGCGCGTGTGTCGTAGTTCGCGCCGTAAAGGAACTGGACCGCCGCGATATCATGGAGCAGCGGGGTCGCTGCAAAAACACTGCCATGATCGGCGCCGGTCTCTTCGGCGTCGAAGTAGCTCATCACCGTGAACTGGCGGCTGTCCTGCTCATAGAGCGCGTGCGTGTCGTAGGTTGGCGATCCGCCGTTGTAATTGCCTGGGTGTAAGAGGCCGATCGCATGCCCGATTTCATGGAGCACGGTCAGAAACTCGTAAGAGCCTTCGCCAACGTCATCGAAACGACCGTCGCCCGTGTTGAGCACAACATCACCGGACAGCGCCGAAAAGGCGCGCGAGCCCGGCGAATACGCAAACGCATAGGCGTTGGTCTCCGTGTCTCCGCTCAGCCGGATGATCGCTCGGTTGGAGTAGGCATCTTCGCCTGTCGTGCCCTCGCCCGTCCGCTCAAAATGAACGTTCGCGACATCCGCCCAAAGCTGAAACGCCTTGTCGGTTTGCTGGATGAGGTTTGCGTCAAACCGCTCGAACCCGTCTTCCTGCGGATTATCCGAACGGTAGGCGTAGCTGACAGGCACTTCCTCTGTAACAGCCCAGCCGCGACCGGCGATTTGGTCGCCGACCTGATCCCATGACAGGGTTGGGCGCGCCATGCCCTGAGCCAGCGCCGACAGAATGTCGATCGGCTGCAAATCCGGGTGCAACCCGTCAACGTCCATCAATCCGGTGTCGCAGAGAACGCACATACCAACCTCAACCACTGACAGCGTGCCGCCTTACGGTCGCAACGCATTCAACGATGGCGAGTGTCGTGATTTTTTGAAAGTTATTATCTTTTCGAAGGTTTTGCGAAACTAATGAAAAAAGCAAACTTTAAAATCGAATTATTTTCGTCCTTTTAAGAATTTCTTCATTGGAAAAAAAGCCGCCGACAGACGATCAGACGTCCTCATCTCATTCAGCGTCGACCAGTTTTCTGAGGGCCTGCGTCGCGCCACGCTTGAGACGGTTCTCATCGATCCGACGCGGGAGCCCGACCGCAAGCGCCACATCATTTACGGGTGTCTGCAGCAATTGATCGATGGGGCCCAAGCTCTCGTCGAGCGTTGTATCGAGACGCACCGTTAAGTCGTAGCCCCCAGCGTCAGCGACGACCCGCGGGTACTCTTTCGGCGACGATCGATAGAACAGCAGCGTGCCGGTGAAGTGGCTCCGGCCAGCGACGGAGATCGGCGCGAACGGGGTGCGCGGACGATCAACCCGCTCAAACGTGCGCCTTTGGGAATCGAAGCGGCCAGGCTTTACGAAATAGTCTTCGCCGACCGAATACGCGGCGGTGAATGTCTTCTCCGCTCCAGTGTCGCGCGCTTTTGCAGTGAGTGTCACCCGCAAGACCGTGCCGTCACGCGCGCCATGATTGGCCACCGTGATCGGCACAATGAAGACCTCGCCGTCGACGGTCGCATCGCGGGTGTAATGGACAATATCGGGCACATAAGCCTGCAACTCAGGTTGTTTCAGCACGCTGTGATAGAGGCTGATGCCTGAAAAAATCAGCGCAACTGCGGACGCGAGACCTGCGATCCAGCTGCTCGCGCCACCGTCCGACGTCCGCCCCGTCACCTCTTGGGCAATCTCGCCCGTCTCTTCCGCGATCACCCGCCGCCGTGTCGTCAACGCCATGTATGCCACCCTGATTTTCGCACGCAGCGAAATCCCAATCCGTCGCCCCGACTGCATTCGGCCTATGACGAAATCGGTACGGAAAGTTGGCAGGCGTTAACCGTAACGGCGGGCGGCGCTCACGCAGAGCCGAAGGACCTATGCCGGCATGGCCGTCTCAGCGAGGCGAGCCCAATAGCTCACACCGTGCGGGATCACGTCGTCATTGAAGTCGTAGTTTGGATTGTGCACGGACGCCGTATCGCCATTGCCGACAAAAATGAACGCTCCGGGACGCGCCTCAAGCATGAACGAAAAGTCTTCACCGCCGAGCACCGGCGGCGTGTTCGTATCCACTTTCTCGACGCCTGCAATTTCTGTCGCGACAGAGGCGGCGAAGTCGGTTTGCTTTGGGTGATTTACGGTCACCGGGTAATCACGCTGATAATCGAGGTTTATTTCAGCACCGAATTGTGCGGCGGTCCCCTCAACAATTGCGCGCACACGGTGTTCCAATAGATCGCGCACATCTGGATCGAGCGCGCGCGCTGTTCCCATGAGGTAAGCGCTATCGGGAATGACGTTGCACGCATCGCCCGCCCGGAACGTGCAAATCGAGACCACACCCGAAAGCACGGGATCGATGTTCCGCGCGACGATCGATTGCAGCGCTGTGACGAGATGCGACCCAACGAGGATCGGATCGATACACTGATAGGGTCTCGCCGCGTGACCGCCCCGCCCCTGGATCGTCATGTAGATCTGGTCGGCCGACGCGAGCATCGGGCCGGGCCGGATCGCAAACTCACCGACGGGCAGGCCCGGCGCGTTGTGCATGCCGAAAACTTCCTGGATACCCCAGCGATCCATCATGCCATCGTTGACCATTTCGCGACCGCCGCCACCGCCCTCCTCGGCCGGTTGGAAAATGACAACGACCGTGCCGTCGAAGTTCCGGGTCTCCGCAAGATACTTTGCAGCACCAAGCAACATGGCCGTGTGCCCGTCGTGACCGCACGCGTGCATCTTGCCGGGAACGGTCGACGTGTGCGCAACGCCGCTCGTTTCAGTCAGCGGCAAAGCATCCATGTCCGCTCGCATCCCGATGACTTTACCGGACGATGATGCGCGCCCCCGAATGACGCCGACCACGCCGGTTTGGCCAATCCCTTCGACCACCTCATCGCAACCAAACGTGCGCAATTTCTCAGCAACAATCCCAGCCGTCCGGTGGACATCAAACATGAGCTCCGGGTGCTGGTGAAAGTCGCGGCGCCAAGCCGTGATCTCGTTGTGCAATTCGGCGACGCTGTTGAGGATGGGCATGGGATCTCCGGTTGGATCGAGGAGCGGATTGGCTGGCGCACTGATCGGTCGTCGCGCACCAGATGAGACCTCGGAAATGCGGTCGAGACTTAATGAGGTCAGAGGCGATCGCGCGTGAGCCCGTTCTGGATCACATACCGGGTCAGCCCCGCCGTGGTGGGAATGGCGAGCTTGCGCTTCAGGTTTTTGCGATGCGTTTCGACGGTGCGGACCGAGATGTCGAGTTCAGCGGCCACCTCTTTGTTGCTCCGACCCTCGGCAAGGCGGACCAAGACGTCCTGCTCGCGCGCCGAGAGTTTGACGCAACCAACGGACGGGGCATCGCGCTGCACGAGGCGCTCGGATGCGCCCGAACTCAGATACGTGCCGCCGCTGTAGATCGCTTCAATCGCGGTCTCGATCTCACTGGCTGACACATCCTTCAGAACGTACCCTTTGGCACCGAGCGACAAAGCAGATGAGATGTACTCGGGGTTGTCGTGCATGCTGACGATGAGGATCTTGACATGCGGCTGCTGCTCGACGAGTTCGCGCGCAACTTCGAGGCCCGTCATGCCCGGCATATTGATGTCTATGAGTGCGACGTCCGGCTTATGTTCGGCCGCACGCGTGATGACATCCGGGCCGTTCTCGGCCGTCGCGACAATCTCAAGCCGCTCGCTCACCTCAAGGCATGATGCGAGCCCCTCGAGCACCAGGCGGTGATCGTCTGCAATCAGCAATCGAATTTTCCGCGCCACGTTCGCCACGCTACCCAGCCTCAAACTGTTCCGACCAACACCATCCGCCGCCTAATCCACGCTGTCCATCTGTTCACCGGCCATCTGTTCACCGGCGACGGGCGAACGTTGCGACCGCGTCCCGCTGCTTGCCTCAAAATGGCGTGGCGGAACACGCGCGCCAATCCGTGTCTCTCCAGCCCGCGACTGGACCACAAGCGTTCCGTCAAAAGGCTCGAGCCGCTTCTCCATATTGCGCAAGCCAATGCCGCCGCTGCCGTTCGCAGTCGGGGCCAACGGTATCGTTGTTGTCTGGCTCGAATACTCTGACGAAGTGTCCGACTGAGTTTGCAACTGGGCCCCAGCCGTCGCACTCGGGTCAAACATCCCGCTGCCGTCATCAATGACCCAGAGCGTCAACCCGTTTCGCCCCTGGTCCAGCCGAACCGTCGCAACCGTTGCGCTGGCGTGCCGCTCAATGTTCGTCAGCGCTTCCTGGGCAATGCGATAAAACGTGGTCTCCAGCTCGATGGGCAGGCGTTCCGCGAGCTTTGGTAGAACAAGAGCTGTTTGGATGTCTGTTCGTGTTTCGAAAGCGGTTGTTAAATCGTGAAGCGCTTCTGCAAGCCCAAGATCGTCGAGAATGCCTGGACGCAGGTCGTGAGAGATGCGGCGGACTTCAGTAATGGCTTGTTTCAGGTTGGCATCCGCGCGCGCCATGTCTTCGCGGACAATATCGCCCGCACCTGCTTTTGGCCGAGATGCAGAGCCGACGCCGGAACTGGCGGGCTTCGACATCATCAGTTGCGCCCGTTCGAGCGCGAACTTCACCGACACCAAGATCTGACTAATTCCATCGTGGAGTTCGCGGCTCACTCGGGCCCGTTCCTCTTCCTGGGCACCGACAATCCGATTGGTGAGCGTCCGGAGGCGAGCGTTTGCAAGCTGGCTTTCACGCGCGTTGATGGCAACGCCCGTTGCAAAGACGCTAAGAACCGCGGTGACAGCAATCGCGAGGATCCAAAGAAACGTCTCGTGGACCCGGGTCCTCGTCTGCGCCTGGGCGGCGCGAACCTGCTGCGCGATATCGTCGATGTAAATCCCAGTGCCAAGCATCCAGCCCCAGCGCTCGAGCGCGACGGCATAGCCGATTTTTTCTGACATCTGCCGGGTCGATGGCTGCTCCCAGGTATAGCGGAAGTAGCCGCCGCCACGCCGCGCCTGCGCGATCAGCTCGCGGATGACCTTGCGCCCCTTCGGATCTTCGAGCTCCAGGTACGAATTCCCAACGCGCCACGGCTGTTTGGGATGAACGAGATTTTTGCCGCTGTAGTCATAGACGAAGAAGTAGCCGTCCGGGCCGTACGTAAGCCGGTTCAGAACGCGCTTTACCAGCGCTTTCGCCGCCTGGTCGCTCTCAGGCGTTTCAGGCACGCCCGCATTGTAGATGTGATCAATTGAGGTCAGCGCGAGCGACACATAATGCAGAAGCTCAGCCTTCTTCGCCTTGACCATTGCTTGTTCGAAGGCTGCGATCTCTTTCTGCGAAAGTTCCGATGCGCTCTGGTTGACGAGATAGGCAATGGCCGCGATCGCTGCGATCAAGGGCAGCGTCGCCAACAGCAAAACTTTGACGCGAAGGTTCATAGCTTTGAACCGTCCAACTCGTGACATCGGCACGCCAAAGGCGCCCGTTCTCGTTAGCGATTTTCGTCAAATGAGACATTGCTACCCAAAAATGGGTACGGCTACCCATTTCACACGGGTGTGCTTACGCGGAGCATGCGCTATAGGGACCCGACGGCTCAAGGGAAACTTAAAAACAGAGCCGCGGATTGGGAGAGGATGCCCTATCGTGTGTCGGGCCGCGTGACGGGGCGTGTGTCGGGTTGTGTGTCTTGTCGCGTGACCCCATGCGCCGTGTTCATATTGCGCCATAACGCGTGGGCGGAACACCCCAATCGCATCGCAAACCCAAGAGGAGGTTGCTGCGAATGGATCGTCGTTCGTTTTTGAAGAAATCTACCATCGGTGCCGGCGCCGTCGCCGCGTCATCGACGCTTGCTGCGCCAGCATTGGCCCAGGGCGCAAAGGAGATGACCATCGTCTCCACGTGGCCGCGGGACTTCCCGGGTCTCGGAACTTCGGCGCAGCGTTTGGCCGCTCGCATCACTGAGCTGTCCGAAGGCCGGATCACCACGAAATACTTCGCAGCTGGCGAGAAAGTCGGCGCATTCGATTCGTTTGACGAAGTCGCGAACGGCAACTCGAACGCCTACATCGCAGCCGACTACTACTGGAAGGGAAAGCACCCGGGGTGGGCGTACTTCACGTCGGTGCCCTTCGGCATGACCACCATCGAGTGGAACGCCTGGATCAAGTTTGCTGGCGGTCAGGCCCTTTGGGACGAGATCGGTGGTGAGTTTGGCCTGAAGTGCCTGCCATGTGGCGCCACCGGCACGCAGATGGGCGGCTGGTTCAACAAAGAGATCGAGAGCGCTGACGACCTCAAGGGTCTGAAAATGCGTATCCCAGGTCTCGGCGGCGACGTGATGGCCAAGCTTGGCGCATCGCCCGTGTCGCTTCCAGGTGGTCAGATCTATGAGAACCTCGTCTCCGGATCGATCGATGCGACGGAGTGGGTTGGCCCGTACAACGACTACTTCATGAAGTTTTATGAGGCCGCCAAGTTCTACTATTACCCTGGCATGCACGAGCCAGGTGGTGGTCTTTCCCTCGGCATGAACAAAGCGTGGTGGGAAGGTCTCACGAAGTGGGAACAGCAGCTGATCACGGCCGCATCGCTCGAAGAGCACGCCGCTCAGTACGAAGAAACGCAGGCGAACAACGGTAAGTACCTCGCCCGCATGATCGCTGAGAACGGCGTTGTCCTGAAGCAGTTCAACGACGACGTCTACGACGCGTTCGGTGAAGCCACAGGCGAGGTCTATGAGACGACACGCGATCACTCGGCGCTCGCCAAGAAGATCGACGATCAGTTCAAGGCAGCGCTTAAGGAAATCGGTGGTTGGCAGAAGATCGCGGAAGTCGCGTTCTCGAACCAACGCAACCGTGTCCTCGGCATCTAAGGATCGGGACCGAAGTCCAAGAGCTTGAAGCGCATGCGCTTTCAGTTCGCATGATTGCGTGGGGCGGCCTCTCATTTGAGTCCGGCCGCCCTTCGTCAAAATACCCAGATCGCTGGCGCGCAACTTGGATCGAACCCGCAAACACGTGACGGGTTGCAAAGAGAGCGGCGGGCGAAAAAACGGGCGTTCTGCCAAGCGACATGACGGGCGGGTGGGCAGACTTATCAGACCGTTCTGGCGTAAAAAATGCGAGCGGATCGAAACGGTCTGGCCTGGCCGCGGGGGCGATCGTCAAGCCAACGGTGTGAGACGCCCAACGGTTTAAGAAGCGCCAGCGTTGTAAGAAGCCCAAGGGGCCAAACGAGCCGGTCTCGTCCCGTTCGGTCTGTTCTGGGGCGCGCGGACAGAACCGGCACACACGACGACACACGGATGTTGAGGGAGCCGTTGAATGGCGAACGTTGCCGGGGCAGAGATGAACGAGGTGACGATCGCTGAGACGGCGCCACACACGGCCGCATCGACACTGACCCGCCTCGTATCCTGGGGCACCGTCGCCATCACCATCGCCTACTGCCTCAATGTCTACCTAAGCTACTGGCAAGCGTGGCCCGGCGTATCGCAACTCTTCTCCGGCGCAACAGATTCACCACTCGCCTGGGTTCAGCTCGCCGTTCTCGTCGGCGCCATGGCAGTGACCGTCGCCTACGTTCTCAGATCACCGAACCAGACACTGCGCGCCGACGCTGACATCCTGAACCGCACTGTCACCTTCATTATCCGCGCGGCGTTCTGGATGGTCCTGCTCGTCGGCGTCGCCGACGCCGTGATTTCATTTCTGCGCGTCGAAGGTCTGCTCGCAACCGTTGTCGGTGAGGACCTCGCCCGCCAGCTTAGTCGATCCCGCTTCCGCGGCGCTTATGTGCACGTGCCACTCCTCGGCGTCGGCCTGCTCATCGCGGCTCTCACGCGCGGGCTCGGGTTCATCTGGCTCGGCCTGTTGGTCGTTATCGCCGAGTTGCTGATCGTCATCACGCGGTTCGTGTTTTCCTACGAACAGGCGTTCCAAGGCGACCTCGTCCGGTTCTGGTATGCGGCACTGTTCCTGTTCGCGTCCGCCTACACGCTGATTGAAGAAGGCCATGTCCGCGTCGACGTGTTTTACGCGACCTTCAAGCGTCCCACCCGCGGCTTCGTCAACATGATCGGCTCGCTCTTTATGGGCATCATCTTCTGCTGGGTCGTGCTCGCACTTGGCACCTGGACCAAATCGGCTGTCATTGTTGGCCCATTCCTCACTTTCGAAGTCTCGCAGTCCGGCTTTGGGATGTACGTCAAGTACATGATGGCGGCGTTTCTCGGCGTCTTCGCCGTTTCGATGATGGTCCAGTTCTGCGCCTATCTGCTTGAGGCAGTTGCCGACATGCGTGACGACCCGGGCGGTCGAGAACCGCCGGAGCCGGGCGGACACTGACGCTTCGGCTGAGCGCGTTTGATCGTCGACGCGCAGCCTCTCCTCACGAACACGCACCAAACCCGCGGACCCGCCTAATGGAATTGTTCTTCCTCGCCATCCTCGTCCTCACCATGGCGTTTGCTTTGGCATCCGGCTTCCCGGTTGCCTTCGCGCTTCCGGGTGCAGCCATCTTCACGATCGGCCTTGCTGCGTTTGCGGGTGTCATCTTTGCGGGCGATGACTCTGCGTACTTTGCCCAAGGCGGTCCGATCGACTGGCTGACGGCCGGGGTCACAAATTTCCGAGGGGTCTACTGGGAAGTCGAGCGCGACACGCTGATCGCGATCCCGCTGTTTGTCTTCATGGGCATCATGCTGCAGCGCTCAAAGATCGCTGAAGACCTGCTTGTGACGATGGCCCAACTCTTCGGCCCTGTCCCCGGCGGTCTCGGCATTTCAGTCGTGTTCGTCGGCGCGCTGCTTGCCGCAACCACAGGCATCCTTGGCGCGACAGTCGTTGCGATGGGCCTGATCTCGCTGCCAGCGATGCTCCGCAACAACTACAGCCAAGCGCTTGCAACCGGCACGATCGCAGCCTCAGGAACGCTCGGCCAGATCATTCCGCCATCGATCGTTCTGATCATCCTCGCAGACCAACTCGCGTCCGCCGTCGACCAAGCAGGAACCGCGCGGCAGGAGCTTTACAAGGAAGCCACCGGCGCACTTTCCATGCCGTCTGAGTTTGCGGTCACGTCGACGAGCGCCGGTGACATGTTCCTCGGCGCGCTGGTGCCCGGCCTCGTCCTCGTTGGCTTGTACATGTTGTACATTCTGACAATCGCGTTGATCCGCCCAAAGATGGCGCCCTCTGTGCCGTTCGAAGGGAAAATGGATCTGGCGTTCTGGGGACGCGTCGCGCTGACACTGATCCCACCGCTCACGCTGATCTTCGTCGTCCTCGGCTCGATCATCACCGGCGTTGCAACCGTCAACCAAGCTGGCGCGATCGGCGCGGTCGGCGCAATGATTATGGCTGGCTACAGACTGAAGGAAGGGCAACCGCGGGCGATGTGGCCAGCCCTGATCGCACTCGGCGCTGTGATTGCGATCTTCATCATTCTCAGCCTCTTCGAAATCAACGTCCGCAACATTCGCGACGCCAATGACCAGCTTGGCGTCACGCTTGCAGTCATTGCAACGGTTGTCTTTCTGCTGGCGCTCATCTGGTCGGGGTGGCGCACGTTCAAGATCGACGACACGCTTCGCGGCGTGTTGATTGACACGGCTAAGACCACATCGCTGGTCTTCATCATTCTTCTCGGCGCAGCGATGCTGACCGCGGCCTTTCGCGCTTTCGGCGGTGAAGAACTCGTCAAAGAATTTTTGACCAACTTGCCGGGTGGCTTCTGGGCTCAGTTCATCATCGTGATGGCGGTGATCTTCCTGCTCGGCTTCTTCCTCGACTTCATTGAAATCGCCGTTGTCGTCGTGCCGATCGTCGCCCCGATCCTGTTGATGGACCCGACCGCAAACATCACCGCCGTCTGGCTCGGCGTCATGATCGGCCTCAACATCCAGACATCGTTCCTGACGCCGCCGTTCGGCTTCGCACTCTTCTATTTGCGCGGCGTCGCCCCGTCCGTCGTCACGACAGTGAATATGTACAAGGGCGTCGTCCCGTTCATTGCCCTACAGCTGTCGGCACTCGTCATCGTCGGGAACTACCCGCCGCTCGTGAACTACCTGCCAACGCGCCTATCGCTTCTCTCCGAGACCGCACCGCCACCCAAAAACCCGCGCCTTCAAAAGTGCATCGAGGAGCACGTCTTTTCCCGCTACGACGCGGATGGCGACAACATCAAAGCAGCGATCGCAGCCGCGAAGCAGCTCGACGTCAGCTATTTTCCGAGAAGTGCCAAACGAGATTTCGAAGGCGCATTGAAGAAAGCCGACGAAGTGTTCCAGCGGCTCGAGACCATCAAGACAGCAAGCGCTGCGGTTGAGGCGGCAAAGCCCGGCTATCAGCCTTTGCATATCGAAGTGCGCGCACTCGAACGCGATATGCGGAAATTCCGGCGTGAAATCGAAGCGATGGACAGGATTGCCCGCCGCCGGACAACGGCGCCCGAGGAGCGGGCCAAGCTCGAGGCGCGGATTGCGAAGGACCAGGAAGAGATCAAGAAACTGCAAGCACGAGTCCCATCCAATTGGGACACGGATCACAAGGCGTTCGTCGAGCTTCAGAAGACAGACACCAATGCCCGACGCCAGTACCGACGCGCCGCCGATGACGCCTATGCGCCGATCGCCGAGTTGCGGGCAACGGTTGCCGGGGCCGAAGCGCTGGCAGCGCTAAAGCCGAAGGTGGTCGGCCTCGAAGCGCGGCTTGCTGGCGCGACGAAAAAGTCGTTTACGAAGATTGTCCGCGCGGTCGAACGCGAACTCCGCGAGATCGAAGGGACAAACGGTATTCGCCGCCTTCTTAGTCGCGCCCGCCGTGCCGGTCCTGACAAGATTGATGATGCGCGAGACAATCTGGCCAAGGCCGTCGCCGCGTTGGATGAAGATGTCGCCTGGCGGACGCGCGCTGCAAGCGCGTTCGCCGCCGATCTCGACGCCTACTACGACGCGATCAAAGGCACGATTGGATTGCGCCAGCAGCCACGTCTCCCACGCGGACCGGCCCTCGCCGTCGCAGCCTGCCAAGCAAACCACCGCGATATCTCGTTGAGTTTCTGATCGTCGCTCTTTAAGTGGGATGGCGCGGGGGGAGCGGCGCGCGTGTGGCGTCGGGGGTTGGGCGCACGCTTCAGCGACGTTCCTCGTTGGCGCGCGACCGTCACCACTTCGTGCTTCAAGCGGGCAGCCGGGCAGCGCATTGCAAAACCTTTGCGATGCGCCCTGCTCTTTATGCGCGTTTCGAAAATAGCGGTTCGCCTCATGAGTGCGACCGCTGCGCGATGCGGGGTCAGACCCGCTCGATGGCGACCGCGGTGCCCTCCCCGCCGCCAATGCACAGTGATGCGATCCCCCGTTTCAGGTCGTAGGTCTCAAGCGCGTTGATGAGCGTCACGATAATACGGGCGCCGGATGCACCCACGGGATGGCCAAGCGCACAGGCGCCACCGTGAACGTTAAGCTTCTCGCGCGGGATGCCGAGTTCGCGCATGGCAGCCATCGGGACAACGGCAAAGGCTTCGTTAATCTCCCAAAGATCGACATCCTCTGCCGACCACCCCACCTTTTCGAGGACCTTCTGCATCGCCGGGATCGGCGCGGTCGTGAACCAGCCTGGCTCTTGGGCATGGCTCGCGTGACCGAGGATACGCGCGCGGATCGGTGCGCCGCGCTTCTCCGCATCGGACTGCCGCATGAGGATGACAGCCGCGCCGCCGTCTGAGATCGACGAAGCGTTCGCAGGCGTCACGGTGCCGTCTTTGCGAAACGCGGGCTTCAGGTGGGGGATCTTATCCGGCCGTGCGGTGCGCGGCTGCTCATCGGTCGCCACTTCGACATCGCCCTTCCGCGTTTTGACCGTGACGGGCGTAATCTCACGGCCAAGCTTCTCTTCGGCTTGAGCGCGCTGCGCGTTGTCGAGCGACTTCAGCGCATATTCGTCCTGAGCTTCCCGCGTGAATTGGAATTTTTCAGCGCAGTCTTCCGCAAACGTCCCCATGAGGCGGCCCTTGTCGTAGGCATCCTCGAGACCGTCCAGAAACATGTGGTCCATGATCTGGGCGTGGCCGAGCCGCAGACCATCGCGCACTTTCGGCATCACGTAAGGCGCATTCGTCATGCTCTCCATGCCACCGGCCACAACGATTGCGCCGTTGTCAGCTACGAGCTGGTCGTAGCCCATCATGACGGTCTTCATGCCCGAGCCGCACATTTTGTTCACGGTCGTCGCCGGAACGTCCTTGGGAAGCCCGGCGCCAAAGGCTGCCTGTCGTGCCGGTGCTTGGCCGACGCCCGCGGGCAGAACGCAACCCATCAGAACTTCGTCGACTTCGGCTGCTTGCACCGATGCGCCTTCGAGCGCCGCTTTGATGGCAGCGGCACCAAGCTCCGGCGCCGTTGCGCCCGCAAGCTCACCTTGGAACCCACCCATCGGGGTCCGGGCACCGCCGACAATCACAATCGGGTCCTCGCGCAAGCTCATCGGCATCTGCTCCATGTGCATTTGGGGTCGCGTTTTCGGCACTGCGTTTCGTTGGCAAAATACAGGAACGGTGACGCGGCTGAAAGACCCTCGGACGGGGGCGTTCAACTCCCGGTTTCGTAGACACGTATCGGCTCATGGCCTATCCGTTGTCCATTTGATATCGCGTTTTTCCGGCGCCGCTCTGTGCGTGGCTGGTCTTTGCCCTTTGATATGGCAAGCTGCGCGGAACGTCAGGCTGACGAAAGTGAAGGAGTGCAACCGTGCAAACATCACGTGCTCTTAGTCTTTGCGCACTCGGATTGGGTTGCGCTCTGGGTTTGGCTCTGTGTCTTGCCACACCGCCTGCGCACGCGAGCGACTATTCCTTCCAGTGCGCCAGCGCCGACGGCCTGTACGTGATCTTCGATCAGGAGCTGTTCGACGCCGAACAATATCGCACCGGACAGCCACCCGCGATCAGCCACAGCAAGATCCGCGACGTGATCCTTGAAGAGCGCACCGGCGTGTGCCGGGTCCGCCGCGGCCCACTCAGCGGGCGCAACTATGAGTATCTGTATCGCCAGTTCCTCCGCAAAGTCCGGTTCCGAGTTCGAGGCGAGCGGGTCAGTGTTACGCTCCTTTGCGAGGAAGTGTCCGATGGCCTGCCTGCAGCGGCCAGCTGCGACCAGCGGCGGGAAACTGGCCGTTTTCAGGCGTCCATATCGCAACCATCGCGCGGTGTTGGGCCAAAAACGGAAACACCCGGACGGGAGCTGATTGACCCTCAACTTGATCCCGATCTCGCTCGGCAATCGCGCTATTCGGTCTGGGAAGACGACGGCTCGCTCATCCGTCTCTACGCCTCGGGCAACAAACGCGCGTTCGTCTACGAACGACCAAACAATTCACTCCAGCAGGCCGGTGTCCGAAAGGGCAGCCTTCTCTTTCAGGGTCGCCGCGTTAGAAGCCGCTACGTTGGCACAGCCTACATCTATGCTGGCAATTGCGGTGCACAACCATTCGAAGTCTCAGGTCGCGTGAGCAACAACCAGACCCGCGTCGATCTTCGCGGCGACGTGGTGCGACGGACCACAGGTTGCCGACCGAACGGCTTGCGAAGCGCCCGGTTCATACTCGACCTCGTGCCTTGACCCAAAACGGTTTTCGAAATCGGCCAAATTGACATAGCCCCGAGAAAACGGCGTTGCGACGTGCTCGGATGACGCGACAACGCGACTATTTCGCGCTAATCGCATTCATATTGGGTGTTGGCGTCGAGGGTGCGAGACATGGCGGACAGTGCGGCAGCCGCGAACCGGAACGGCGAGAATGACGGCGACCTGCGCGAGCGTGTGACGTGGTCTCAACGCCTGCGAACGATCAAAGGCTACATCTTCGGCGACAATATCCTGATCGGGACTGCCTCGATTATGTTGCTGGTGATCTCAGGCTTTGCGACTTGGAGTGGTATGAGCGACTTCATCGTCGGCTCTCAGGCGCCCGGTGCGGAAGGCAGCGGCCGATCGATCGGCGGCATCGAGGTGACCAACGACGCGATTGTCGTTGCCATTGTCATCGCGCTCACCCTGCTCATGTGGATCGCGCTCCGCGAGGCCTTCGGCCGCGAACGAAAGCTCCGCGAGCGGTTGGTCATGATCCCGCTTTACGTGTTTCTGGCGCTCTGGTCCGTCGGCTTTGGCTACGGCTTTTGGTGGAGCCTGATCGCAGGTCAAGAAGCAACCAAATCCTCCATGGCCGCCATGCAGGAAGATGCGCGCGACGCAGGCTCTGCGATCGCCGCCCGCCTCGACGCGGTCCGCATTCAGCTCGACAACGTCGTCAGCTGGTCGGAAACCCAAATGGCGCGCGAAGAAGCCTCCGGCGGCTCCTGCGGCATCCGCTCCGGCGCCGGTCGCGGGCCCCTTTACAACGCCCGACGCTCAGTGCGCGATGCCGTCGCGTCGCTTCGCGATAACATCACCCAGTCCTGGCTTGGGCCCGTCCAGAAGAGTCTGGAGCAGCTTCGCCAAAACGCCGCTCGCGTCAACGAAAGGGCCTCGGTTGCGGAGCGTCAGGCAGCCTTTGAGGCTCGCGCATCGGCCATCCGGGGAACAGCACGGAGCATCGCAGCGCGCTCCAACGAGCTTGGCAGTTCGGTCGCCACCGAAATGATCGCGCTGGCCAATACGGTCTCCGTCGCGCCACGTGAGACGGGTTTTTCCTGCTATGATCCAACGCTCGCCCAGCGCTTGAGACAAGCCGCCGATCAGGCAGCCCAACCGGCCGTGCTCACTCTGCGTGATGCGACCTTCAACGAGGGACCGGCGGGCGTTGCCAATGCGGTGAAGAACCTCTGGACGAACATCGGCGTCGGCATCAATCAGCTCGTGACGGCGGCGTCCTTCGGCCTGATCCCCGCCGACGACGGCGACCTGCAGGGCGCGACAATCACGGGGCGCGATCTGATCGCATTGCTCGCAACACTCGGCATCGATCTCGGCCTCTTTGCACTCACAGTTTTCAATCCGCCGCTGAAACCAACCCGACCGATCTCGCCGCAGGCCCGCGTCCATATTCGTCGCGCGCTCGAACGCGCCGAACGAACGGACGGCATCAACAGTGATTGGATCCGGAAGCACTTCATCCATCACAAGCGAAAATCGTATTTTGTGATCCCCAACCTCTACAGCGCGGAACTCGACGAACGCGAACGCGCTCTGGCGATGAACAAACTTGCAGGTGTGCTCGACGACCTCCGTGTGGTCCGGTGGCCTCTGCCGCGCGAACTCAGGGCACTAAAAAAGGAAGAAAGCCAGGTCAGCGAAACCGACCTCAAAGAAATCCGCGAGAAGTTCAAGGATCGGCTTGGCGCCGAAGCACAAACGCGGGCGCAGGAAAAAATCGACCGCGCACCTGTCCGCAATCATGGGCTTTTCTCGAAGGCGGAGCATGCGCTGGAAAACGCCGGATGGAGCGTTCAGGCCCAAGCCGATATCGAGATTTTTGTCCTGAGCGATACCGAAGGTCTGACACCGATCCTTGAGGCGCTGAACGAGATCGCACCGATCGGTCAACGCCCGGTTGAAAAGCAGAGTGAGGCCTAAGCCGGCCCAACCGCCCGATCCCGGTTTCTGCCCATCGATGTTCCGGCCAGCATTGACGGCGCTCCGGAACAGTGGTTCGCCTAGAAGTATGACAGAAACCGTGCCAACAGGCGATGGGCAGCGTGCTCATCTAACGAGCCTGCCCAACCTGCTGACCTACGGTCGCGTGATCGCAGTTCCCCTGTTCGCCCTTGCCCTCTATGCGCTTGACGAGACCACCGGGCGCCTCGTTGCAGCGGCCATCTTCGCCGCCGCCAGCATCACAGATTTTCTCGACGGTTATCTCGCGCGCGCCTGGCAGCAACAATCAGATATGGGCCGGATGCTCGATCCGATCGCGGACAAGCTGCTCGTTGCGACCGCACTGTTGATGCTTGTTGCAGACGGCACGCTGACGGGTGTGGCGATATGGGCGGCATTGATCATCTTGGCTCGCGAAATCGTCGTCTCGGGACTGCGCGAGTTTCTCGCTGAGCTGAACGTGAAATTGCACGTCTCGTGGCTGGCGAAATGGAAAACCGTCGTCCAGATGACGGCGATCTTCGTTCTGCTCATTGGGCCAACGCTGACTGCCAGCACCGGCATCATCGACGGGTTGATCGTCGGCCTCGGTCTCCTGTGGATGTCGGCGATCCTGACGCTCTATACAGGCGGCGACTATCTTCGCGCCGCACTCAAGCATGTCAGTTGAGGCGGTTGCGCGCCCTTTTTGATCAACGGTTGATGCCATGGCGACAATCAAGCTCATCTATTTTGCCTGGGTCCGTGAGCGGATCGGGCTCGCCGATGAGACCGTCGATATACCCGACACGTGTAAAACCGTTGGCGATGTTCTCGCATGGTTGAAGACGCGTGGCCCCGAATACGAAAATGCGTTTCGCGAGGCTCACGTGATCAGGGCCGCGCTCGACCAAACACACGTCGCGCACGATGACGCGATCTTAGGTACACGCGAACTTGCGTTCTTCCCGCCTGTGACAGGAGGCTGAGCCCATGGCCGTGCGCGTACAAACCGGTGATTTCGATGTCTCAGCTGAGATTGCGACCGTGGCGAGCGGCCGAACGGACATCGGCGCGGTCGTTACATTCACCGGGACCGTTCGGGGCGAAGCGGGTGGGCGGACACTAACATCCATGACGCTCGAGCATTATCCCGGGATGACCGAGGCCGAACTCAGACGCGTTGAGGCAGAAGCGCGTGAACGTTGGTCGCTTCAGGCAACAACGATTGTGCATCGGGTGGGCGAACTGAAGCCGGGAGACAACATCGTGCTCGTCGTCACCGCGTCACCGCATCGAAACGCAGCGTTCGAAGCGGCGGAATTTTTGATGGACTTCCTCAAAACGCGCGCGCCGTTCTGGAAGAAAGAAACCGGGACGGATGGCAAAGGTCTGTGGGTTGATGCGCGCGAAAGCGATGACAAAGCTGCCGCGCGTTGGCAGCAGTGACCCGCGCTCGTTCTGCCCGTCCTAAATAGCTGAGTGATCGCCCCGTTACGCGCGATCGGCGAGCGTCGAGAATTGGCTCCGGAAATAGACAAGCGGCACGGATCCTGGCGCATGGATCGACGCTTCGACCCGCGCGATGAAGATCGTGTGTGTCCCGCCATCGATCTTGTCGACGACGCGACAGTCGAGGTTCGCGGCGGCGCCGACGAGACGCGGCGCACCCGTTGTGCCCACTTCCCAG
>JBCBWG010000389.1:0-738 GCA_039817205.1 Pseudomonadota bacterium | reverse complement strand
CGCAAGGCCGCGGAGCGCCTGAAAGTGGCTCGGGTCGAGGGCGAGCGTCCGCCGCAGATCGCCAAGCGCGGATCGCGAGAAACCGCCGAAACCGGTCCTTCTCGAACCGCCGCCGGTTGCGCCGTCGCTCAGCCGATAGCCTTGCACTCGCAGCGGTTTTCGCTTAATTGATCCGCCAAGCTATGTGGGTTTGTGAGCTGGTCGGAGTGACTACGCCCTTGCGCGTGATGTCGACCCTTTCGCCAGCTCCGATCTGACCAAAAAAGAGACGTGTCATGAAAGTCAAAAACTCAATCAAATCACTGCGTTCGCGCCATCGCGATTGTCAGGTCGTTCGCCGCCGTGGCCGCGTGTACGTTATCAACAAGACACAGCGCCGCTTTAAGGCACGCCAGGGCTGAGCCCCGGCAGCGCCAGCCCGGCCGGGCACGGCGTTTTGATTTTCGGATGTTTGAATTGCGGGCTGCACCTGTTGTGCGGCCTTTTTCGTGTTTCGACGTCCGATGTTGGCGGCCGTTGAATTGGCGCAGTCTTCGCTCTAAATTTCGGCGAGCCGCAAGAGCGAACGGAGCTTCCATGTCGATTGCAGCGATTCTTTTGGCGTCAGTCGTGGTGTCCGCCCCATCGACCGCAGATGCCAATGCCGCTTTCACGGCAAATTCCATGCGGCCAATTCAGTTCAAGTCGGAGCCAGTTCAGTTCAAGTCAGAGCCAGTTCAGTTCAAGTCAGAGGATGGC
>JBCBWG010000388.1:0-943 GCA_039817205.1 Pseudomonadota bacterium | reverse complement strand
CCACCAAGGAGCTTGAATGTCCGCTGACGGGGCCACCGAAGCCAATCTTAACCCGACCACCGATGATTTTGCCGCGATGCTCGACGGCGTCATGGGGGGCGGGGACGTTCTCGAAGGCAATGTTGTCAAGGGAACTGTGATCGCGATTGAGAAGGATCTCGCGGTTATTGACGTCGGTCTGAAGACCGAGGGCCGCGTGCCCCTCAAAGAATTCTCACTGCCGGGCCAGCCGGCGGAAATCGATGTCGGCCACGAGGTCGAGGTCTACCTTGAGCGCGTGGAGAATGCGCTCGGTGAAGCTGTCCTGAGCCGCGAAAAAGCGCGTCGCGAGGAAAGCTGGATCCGCCTCGAAAAACGCTTCGAGGCCGGCGAGAAAGTTGAAGGTCATATCTTCAACAAGGTGAAAGGCGGCTTCACGGTCGACCTCGACGGCGCCGTCGCGTTCCTCCCAGGCTCGCAGGTCGACGTCCGCCCTGTGCGTGACATCGGCCCGCTGATGAACACACCGCAGCCGTTCCAGATCCTGAAGATGGACAAGCGTCGCGGTAACATCGTCGTTTCGCGCCGTTCGGTTCTGGAAGAGACCCGCGCCGAGCAGCGCTCCGAGATTGTCGCCCGCCTTGCCGAAGGCCAGGTCATCGAAGGCGTCGTCAAGAACATCACCGATTACGGTGCGTTCATCGACCTCGGCGGCATCGATGGTCTGCTCCACGTGACGGACATGGCGTGGCGCCGCGTCAACCATCCGTCGGAGATCGTGAACGTTGGCGACAGCGTCAAAGTCCAGATCATCCGGATCAACCCGGACAGCCAGCGCATTTCGCTCGGCATGAAGCAGCTTCAGGCCGACCCATGGGAAGGCATCGAAGCGAAGTACCCGGTTCAGGCCCGCTTCTCAGGCACGGTCACGAACATCGCCGACTACGGTGCGTTTGTGGAACTG
>JBCBWG010000387.1:0-998 GCA_039817205.1 Pseudomonadota bacterium | reverse complement strand
GCACTGCGCGCGCACGCTCGATCTCCAAATAGGCCTGGATGGCGCGAAGGGCGATGGCGTTGGCTGTGTCGGCAACACGGAACTTCGCGGACACAACGCGGCTTTTCTGGCGCGCAATTTCATGACGCGCTTCAAAGCCATCGAACAAGCGCTGGCCAACAATGACACCGATCTCGCGGCGCGTATGCCAGTTGTGGGAGTTGGTAATGACCGGCGTTTTCGAGCGCCGCTTCTGTCGACCGATTTCAGCGCGCAAGTCGATCGATGGCAGCAACAACCCGTGAGCGGCCCTCAGCTCCTGGTCGATGGCCTGACGATTGTGTTTGATCGCGCCGAGTTCGGGATTGGTCTCGATGGCTTTACGGACAGCGCCTTTAAGGGTCTCGGCCAACGCAACCTCGGGCAGCGCGGCCGATACGATAAGCGCGCTCAGCGGAAGAATTGCGATGGTCAATGCGCGTTTTGAGTGTGTAAGACGGCCGGTCATGTCTGAGCTCGCTGCTGATTTCTGACGGCTAGAACGAGCAACAAAAGCCAAAGTCGATGCTCACAGAAGTCGGTTGTTTGCGTTAATCGCCTCTTAATGAACGGCTTTCGGATTTATGTTTTCAGCGGAAACTGTTTTGCGATTGCACCAGCAGACCTCAGGTTTCGCCCCGAGGCTTGCATCTCGGTGAGGCGTCGGCGGCTCGGAGGTTGAGCCGCCTGCGAGTGTCCGTTGCCTGCGGCCTCACGAGGTAATCAGGTTGCCGTTGGTCTCCATCTGATCGAGATCAAGCCCGGTCACGCCTGTGATAACGATCGCGTTTTCAAACGCGCTCCCGGTACCGCCAGCGTCGATCTCGATCACGGTATTCCCGCCAACTTCGGTCGTTCGCACATAGTCAGAGCGGTCGTCATTGGCTGGATCGTAAGCGGAGATCAGCGCCGAGATATCGATCACATCGCCGTCGGCGAGCGAGAAATCCGTGATCGTGTCGAGGTCGCCCGTGGTGCGG
>JBCBWG010000386.1:0-1284 GCA_039817205.1 Pseudomonadota bacterium | reverse complement strand
TCGCGCCGTGGCCATGGACGTGACGTCCGGTGAGGCGGTCCTCTGTGTCATGGGGCCAAACGCGCGCAATCTCTTGCAAGCTGTGAGCCCGAACGATTTTTCGAACGCGCACCACCCGTTCGGCATGATGCGCGAGATTGAGATCGGCTACGGCATTGGTCGGGCGCACCGTGTGTCGTACGTTGGTGAACTTGGCTGGGAGCTCTATCTCCCGACCGATCAGGCAGCCCACGTCTACGAGACAATCGTGGAGGCGGGTGCTGATCATGGTCTTGCGCACGTGGGGCTACGCGCCATGGATACGTGCCGCGTCGAGAAGGCGTTCCGCCACTTTGGCCACGACATCACAGGCGAAGACCACGTCCTTGAGGCGGGGCTTGGATTTGCGGTCAAGACGGACAAGCCGAGCTTTGTTGGCCGCGACGCGGTTCTCCGCGTCAAAGAGCAGGGGCTTTCCAGCCGTCTTGTGCAGTTCATGCTGAGGGACCCCGAGCCGCTTCTCTATCACAACGAACCGATCATCCGTGACGGCGAGATCGTCGGCTATCTGACGTCCGGCACCTATGGCCACCACATGGGCGCGGCAATGGGGCTTGGTTATGTGCCGTCGAAAGGCGAGACAGCCGCGGACGTTCTGGCGTCGACGCCAGAACGTCCGCGGCTGTCTCGCCTTTCGACGGCACATAACCAAGCCCCATTGCCGCGCCCATGTGGTGGCCATAGGTGCCGGACGTCAGATAGCCGACGATCTCGCCGTCACGGATGATCGGTTCGTTGTGATAGAGAAGCGGCTCGGGGTCCCTCAGCATGAACTGCACAAGACGGCTGGAAAGCCCCTGCTCTTTGACGCGGAGAACCGCGTCGCGGCCAACAAAGCTCGGCTTGTCCGTCTTGACCGCAAATCCAAGCCCCGCCTCAAGGACGTGGTCTTCGCCTGTGATGTCGTGGCCAAAGTGGCGGAACGCCTTCTCGACGCGGCACGTATCCATGGCGCGTAGCCCCACGTGCGCAAGACCATGATCAGCACCCGCCTCCACGATTGTCTCGTAGACGTGGGCTGCCTGATCGGTCGGGAGATAGAGCTCCCAGCCAAGTTCACCAACGTACGACACACGGTGCGCCCGACCAATGCCGTAGCCGATCTCAATCTCGCGCATCATGCCGAACGGGTGGTGCGCGTTCGAAAAATCGTTCGGGCTCACAGCTTGCAAGAGATTGCGCGCGTTTGGCCCCATGACACAGAGGACCGCCTCACCGGACGTCACGTCCATGGCCACGGCGCGA
>JBCBWG010000385.1:0-1318 GCA_039817205.1 Pseudomonadota bacterium | reverse complement strand
GAAGGCTTCTTCAATCGGTGGTCCCGACGGAAGCGCGGCGGTGCGGAAAATCAGCCGGTCGCCGATCCGCTCGTCAATTCGGATGAGGTACCGCCCACCGACACAACCGGCGAAGCTGAAATCGCTCAGCCAGAGGAGCAAGCCGCAGCCGCGTTCGACGACGTCGATTTCGAGACACTTGATTATTCGTCGGACTACACGCGCTTCATGGGCGATAACGTACCGGACCACATCCGGAAGCAGGCCCTTGCGAAGCTGTGGGCGTCCGATCCTGTCCTCGCCAACCTTGACGGCCTGACGGATTACTCCGACGACTTCACAGATGCGGCCCTCGCGGTCCCGCTGGGCATGCTCAAAACGGCGCACCGCGTCGGCAAGGGTTTTCTGACCGACGAAGAGGTCGCCGAGTGGGAACAGCTGGGTCGTCCGACTGACGATCCGGCGTCCGCTGTTGCCGGGGCCGGCGCCGCGGCCGTTGGTTCATCGGTCTCAATAACCATCGAGAGCCCAGACCACGTTGATATACGGGCACTCTTTGACGCGTCCGACGCCTATTCCAACAGCCTCTATCCGGCAGAGAGCAATCATCCGGTTTCGCCCGAAAAGCTTATCGGCGCCGGAGCGGTTTTTGCCGTCGCCCGTGACGAAGAGCAAAAAGCGGTAGGTTGCGGCGCGGTGATCTGCCAACCCGACGGCCGGGCCGAGCTTAAGCGGATGTGGGTCGACCCGAGCGCGCGCCGCGGGGGCATTGGCGCAAAGATCCTGAACCGCCTCATCGATGAAGCACGTCAGCGGCAGGTCTCGTGGCTCGGTCTCGAAACCGGTTACAAGCAGCGCGAAGCGATCGCCCTGTACCGCAATTCAGGGTTCAAAGAGATTGATCCGTTTCCGCCCTATGCCGACGATCCCAATTCAGTCTTCATGGCACTAGCGCTCGAACGCCCGAGTGACGACGATACCACGGACCTACCTTCAGGGTTGTAACCGCATCAACATCTGCCGGTCCCAGTCGCTTTTTCGACAGAGAATTTGATCAGCGCACATGCCTCACGCAGTGGTGATCGCGAGTGCGCGGAACGCGATTTCCCATTCGGCGTTTCGAACCGTATAGACGGCACCGAACCCAGCCGAAAGAGCTGTGCGATCCAGCTGGTCGCTGAGACCGAGGTGATCATGAGAGGTACGACGATGGCTAAGACAACCACCACGAGCCGCCGGAACATCTTGAGAGAAATGAACGGTCTGGTTCTGGTCATGCTCGTGCTTTTGGCGACAGTCGCCGCCAGCACCATGACAGAAGCAAACTTCCGCGAGGCTG
>JBCBWG010000384.1:0-1338 GCA_039817205.1 Pseudomonadota bacterium | reverse complement strand
GCGGTTGCGCTTGTGCAGGTGGCGTTGACGGCCGCGAGACCGAAGTCTGCTTCACCCGACGCTTCACTGGTCGACGACGGCAATCCCAAACGCGGATCCTCGACCGGATGCTCGGCGCCGCGAGGTCTTGGCCCTCCGCTGGTCTGTAACCATCAAGCTGAGGCGCGCGCAGAAACAGTTTCCAGGCGTATGTATCGAACCCGTGCTCAAGCAAGCTCGCGGCGCGCGCTGCACGATCTTGCGGGGTCACCTCACCGAGCACGATGGCCGCGAGATGCCGACCGTTTCGTTTCGCACTCGCGACGATGTTGAACCCGGCGTCGCAGATAAATCCGGTCTTTAGTCCGGTTGCCCCGGGGAACGCACCGATCAGGGTGTTATGCGAGCGCAGTCGCACACGCCCGATACGCATCGTGCGCGTTGCCCAAAAGTGCGCATGCTCGGGATACTCCAACATCACCGCACGGGCGAGACGCGCGAGGTCAGCAGCGGTCGTGACCTGTTCGCCGGCGGGCAGTCCGTTGGGGTTCACAAAGCGTGTCCGGGTCATCCCAAGCCGACGTGCGGTTCGGTTCATACGGTCGGTGAATGCCGCGACGCTTCCATCGATCGTTTCTGCAAACATGACAGCGACATCGTTGGCCGACTTAATAATCAGGCTCTTCAGCGCAAGTTCCATCGACATCTTCGCACCCACCGGCAGGCCGATTTTGCTCGGTGGCATCTTGTTGGCCGTTTTGCTCGTGACGAGTTGCGTCTCCATCGAGAGCCGCCCGTCGCGTATGGCTTCAAACGCAAGATACGCGGTCATCACTTTGGTGAGCGATGCGGGATGCCAGCGTTGGTGTGGGTTCTCAGCGTAGAGAATGCGCCCGGTCTCGACGTCGATCAACATCAACGGCCCACGGGCCTCTGCCCGGTCCGTCATGACAACGAGTGCAACGAGCGCGGTGAGCACGACCGTGGCCAGGGCCGTCATCGCGCACACCATAGCAGGCGGCCCGCGCCAACCGCTGCGTTTGGTCTTTGATTTGACGAAGGCAAGCCGCATCGCACCCACCACAAAGCCTTTTGAAAAGTTGGGGAAAAATAACATGGTGCGCCGCGCTTCGACAGTTGGCGCGGTCGAACGGGTCCGCAATCGCCGATCACGTGTTGTTACGAAGCCGCGAAGGGAATGAGGAGTTGGGAGTTGGTCGTTGGTGCTTCGTCGGGAGGCAGCGCGTCCGCCGCCAGCTTCAGACCACCACACGCGCAACGCACGCCCAGGGAGTAAGGCGACCCGGCGCAAGCGCCGCCCCATCGGAGCGCCCGCGGCGCGTGAGATCGAAAAAAGCA
>JBCBWG010000383.1:0-1381 GCA_039817205.1 Pseudomonadota bacterium | reverse complement strand
ACAGCCGTCGTCTCACAGTCGAAAATGGAGCGGGCGATGAGGATCGAACGCGCCGCGATAGCGCTTGCGCGTATCGCGCCAACTCAAGACTCGTGAGTTCGCCTGCCGCAAAACAAAGGCGAGCGCCGGCCGTCGTCTCACAGTCGAAGATGGAGCGGGCGATGAGGATCGAACTCACGACATTCAGCTTGGGAAGCTGACGCTCTACCACTGAGCTACGCCCGCACGCGGGAGGTGGCGCGCCCGAGAGGATTCGAACCTCTGACCCCTAGAATCGGAATCTAGTACTCTATCCAGCTGAGCTACGGGCGCTCTCCACGCTGGTTGGTACCGCAAAGGCCCAACCATCGCAACGCCGATTTCCAATAGGCCAACGATCGTCGGACACCGCTTCCTGCCTGGCGCCATCCCAGCTTCGTCGCGCGGGGACTTCGGCTAACTATTTGATAACGCGCCAAATTCGGAGAGGGGCTTCCAGCCCTTGCACGGTGATCGGCTTAAGAAATGCCGCCTGACCGCCGGCGAGAATATAGTCTTCAAACCGGTGAGACGGCCGCGCAGTGTCGGACGCGGTCCTGGAAAGCTCGCCACAGAGCATCACGTAGTCGATGCCATGCGTCTCGAGCAGTTTCCTGGCCGTCTCCAGGTTTGCGGTTCGTATTGTGTGCCAGAGAACAATCGAGCGATCGATCCGATGATAGGGCGCAACCAACACACGGTGCTCGGTGTGCAATGCGATGTTTGGACCCATGTTGATGTCGTTCATCACGCGGCCCGCACGAAGAGCGGCTAATTTTTCGAAGTCCGAACGGATCGTACATTGCCGCTTCTTTGTTGCCGCCGCCTCACGCTTTGTGTTCGCCTGAACGCTCGGAACGATCGCACCGGCGAGATAGGCGCCAACGATCATCAGCGTCACGTGATTGCAGGTGACGAGACCGGCCAATCGGACGGTCCGTGCCGGCGTCTCACCCAGCGCCGGAAGCCGAGAGAGAGCAACGGCGATCGTCGGTAATGCCAACCAGATCGCGTAAGGAAAGAACTTCACAAAGATCGTGCCGTAAAGGCCAGCAAGCGCGAAGGTCACAACCACGAATAGCCGAGCGCCGCCGCCATGTTTTCGATAGGCCAACCAGGACAGAAAAAGCGCCGCGCCAACGGTTAGGACGTAGACAATGGCAATCGCCGGTTGCTTGGCGAAGAACTGCGCGAGGCTCATGCCTTCGGTGACGTGTGCCAGCCAAATGCCCCGAATGGCCGGATCGACCGCGGCCATCGGTCCGGCAAGGCAGTTCGGATTGAAGGCGGCGTAAGCACCGAAGGCATGAGCCTCGCGCAGTTCTTCGCCAAGCAACCGGCGATTGCCATTGTCTACGTCCTA
>JBCBWG010000382.1:0-1470 GCA_039817205.1 Pseudomonadota bacterium | reverse complement strand
GCGCTCAATGACGTCCCCGAACAGGTCCAGGTGTTTGTAGATCTCGGTGTTCGGCGTCGGGGCCGAGTACGTCTTCGAGACGTTGACGACCGTGGTGGCGCCGGCAAACACCGCCATCGTGATGAAGCTCCAGAAGGCAACATCAGATTTGCGCATGGTTTTCCTCATCCTTATCACCGCACCTGAGAACCTGGGAGTATAGGCACGTCGGGGCAAGCATATGACCGCCGCTGGTTCACTTTTGTGCGACGACGCGGCCTCGTGACCACCAGGGCTTCGGGTTAATCGGACGGCTGTTCTTTCGAAACTCAACATAAAGCACCGGTCCACCGGCGCCACTCTCCGTGCCGGGCGTACTGCCCATCGCGCCAATCGGCTCGGACGCCAACACGAAGTGTCCCAGTTGAACATCGATCCGGCTCAACCCGGCAAGTAGAATGTGATACCCGTCACCCGCATTGATAATTAATAATTGGCCATAGCTGCGGAATGGCCCGGCGTAGACCACCCAGCCATCGGACGGCGAGACAATCCGCGCATTGGATCGCGTCTCGATCACGATCCCCTTCGACTTCCGGCCGAGCTTTGTTCGGTCGCCGTATCTGAGAACCGTGCGGCCACGCACGGGCATCGGCAAGCGGCCCTTCGCCTTCACGAACGGAATGGCAGGAGTGAGCCGGTCTGCTCTGGTGCCGCCACCACTGGGGCTCGGGCGAAGCGATTGGCCCGGCACCCGCGCTGCAAAATCACGCCCACCGGTCGTCGGTGGCGGTGTCGTCGGCGTCACAGACGGTGGCGTCGAGCGCTTCGGCTGGGCACCGTCCGGTTGCGGTTGACGTCGTGGTTGCGTCTGACGGGCCGCATCCCGGCGCGCACTTTCTTCGGCACGCCGCGCCGCGTCTTCCGCCTGACGAAGGCGCTCGCGTTCGACGGACAGCCGTGCCTGGCGTTCGCGCTCAGCTTTCAAGCGGCGGTTGTACTCACCGAGCGCAGTTGCCTCGGCAATCTTCGTATCCAACTGCGCGATCAATTCGCCAAGATTCGCACCGCTCTGACGGATCCGCCGGGCTTCAGCCTGGACGTTCGCCAATTCCGATTGCCTCGCATCCTCGACCTTACGCTTTTCGAGAAGCTTTTCCTCGAGCACCGCCTGCGCCGAGGCCAGCTTGATCGTCTCTTCGCGAAGCTTTTTACGCTCGCCTTTGATGTTGGTTGTCACATCAACGAGCGATTGAAGCTGCTGTCTGAGGATCTGCGCCTCTGTCTGTAATTCAGGGAACGCGCGGGCCAAAAGCATCGCACTGCGCACCATCGAGAGCGCATCGCGGCGTTTGGTGACAATCACCGGCGGTGGGTTGCGGCCCATGCGTTGCATCGCGGCCAGCAGTCGAGCCATCCGCGCATGCTGAGAGAACAGCGAACCACGGATGACCTGCTCGCGGACCTCAAGGTCGTTGAGACGCGTTTCCG
>JBCBWG010000381.1:0-1522 GCA_039817205.1 Pseudomonadota bacterium | reverse complement strand
TCGGGAAATCGGGATGCGTTGGGTGGCCAAACGTTTTGGTCGACGACAGCTGAGGTTCGGTTTCCGCTGCCACTCGTGCCGTCGGAACTCGGGATGACGGCTGCGGTCTTCGCCGATGCAGGCGCGGTGTTTGGTGCCTCAGACTTTGCTCGCGCCAACATTGCAAACTTGATTGACGACGAAACGGTTCGGACGTCTGTCGGCCTCTCGCTGCTCTGGAACTCACCGGTTGGACCGGTGCGCTTCGATTACGCGTTTCCGCTCACGACGGGCGAGGGGGACGAGGAGCAGCCGTTCCGGTTCGGTGCGTCGACCAAGTTCTAGACGTGCTACAGCACCGACCTGATTGGGGTGTGTCCCTGTGGGAGCCCCTCTTTCTTAATGGGTCCAGACGGCCTGGAGGGGACGTGTCCACCTTGGCCGTGATCGACAGGGCCGCGGGGACGCATCCGCGTCCGCGGGCTCATCGCGACACCCCCGCCACTGGAACCGGCCACGCTTTCGCGATAACACTGCCGGCTCGTTGCACATGGTTTGGCACTGAGCAAATGGGGCGCGCATGCTGACGGATCACCAGGGCTTCTTCGCCTCTGCTGGCCCAATCCCGCTGTCTGAAATTGTCGATGCCGTTGGCGGCGAGCTGTCGGGCGACCAAGCGGCTCTGGCCGATCGCCCAATCCGGTCTATTGCACCGCTCGGTGATGCGCGCACCGATGACCTGACCTTCCTCGACAACACCAGATATCTCGACGAGCTTGAGACGACGGCTGCGGCTGCCTGTCTTGTGAAGCCTGCGTTCGCAGATCGGGTGCCGAGCGGCACTGCGGCCGTTCTAACGCCCGCGCCCTATCATGCTTTTGCAAAGGCGATCGCGCGGCTGTATCCGGGTGCAAGACATTCACCAGTTCTCGCAGCCGACGCCGACAACGCGATTGATCCATCGGCACGCATCGAAGACGGCGTCGTCATTGAACCGGGCGCCGTCATCGGCCCCGAGGTCGAGATCGGCCGAGGAACACGTGTTTCGACCGGTGCTGTAATTGGATACCGCTGCGCGATTGGCCGCGATTGTTTCATCGGCCCAAACGTTACGATCGTATGTAGCCTGCTTGGAGATCGCGTCATCGTCCATCCCGGCGTTCGGATCGGCCAGGATGGCTTTGGCTTTGCGATGGGCCCCACCGGGCATTTAAAGGTGCCGCAGATTGGCCGGGTCATTATCCAGGACGACGTTGAGATTGGCGCGAATAGCACAATCGACCGTGGTGCGTTGAGGGATACGGTTATTGGCGAAGGCTCTAAAATTGATAACCTTGTCCAAATCGGGCACAACGTGACACTAGGGCGACATTGCATCATCGTCGCCCAAGTGGGAATTTCTGGGTCGACGAAGCTCGGCGACTTTGTCGTCATGGGTGGTCACGCGGGAGCAGTTGGTCACCTGGCGATTGGTGATGGCGCGATGATTGCCGGTGCGTCACATGTGAAGAACGACATCCCAGCGGGACAGCGGGTTGGTGGG
>JBCBWG010000380.1:0-1567 GCA_039817205.1 Pseudomonadota bacterium | reverse complement strand
CATGATCGACAACCTCGAGGCGCATGGCAAAATCAAACCCGGCGAGACAACACTGGTGGAGCCGACCTCAGGTAATACAGGCATCGCGCTTGCTTTCATCGCAGCTGCCCGCGGCTACCGCCTCATCCTCGTCATGCCGGAATCGATGTCGCTTGAGCGCCGCAAGATTCTCGCCCATCTCGGCGCCGAACTCGTTCTGACGCCGAAAGAGAAAGGCATGGGCGGTGCGATTGCCAAAGCCAACGAGCTGCTTGAGACCACACCCAACGCAGTGCAACCACAGCAGTTCGACAACGCCGCCAACCCGGAAGTGCACGCGCGGACCACAGCTGAAGAAATCTGGTCGGATACGGCGGGTGGCGTCGACGTGTTCGTCTCAGGCGTTGGCACCGGCGGTACGATCACCGGCGTCGGCCGCGTGCTCAAAACGCGCAAGCCCGATGTGAAGCTGATCGCCGTCGAACCAACCGACAGCCCCGTCCTTTCCGGTGGCAGTCCGGGCCCACATAAAATCCAAGGCATCGGCGCAGGCTTCATCCCGAGCATCCTCGATACCGGCCTCATTGATGAGATTATCAAGGTGCCAAACGAGATGGCGTTTGATGTTTCAAAGCACGTGGCGAAGCTTGAAGGAATTCCGGGCGGCATTTCGACAGGCGCGAACGTTGCAGCCGCACTCACCATTGCCGCGCGGCCTGAGATGGCTGGCAAAAAGATCGTCACGATCGCCTGTTCGGCGGCAGAACGGTATTTCTCTTCCGACCTTTTCGAACAGCTCGCGTCCTAACGCGCTGACCTGGAACATAGGGTCCGCCGACGCGCGCTTAATCCTGCCCCTTGCGAAGACGTGAGGGGCAGGGCAAATGGCCCTATGACGGACACCTCAAAACCGGTCTCGACCGGCACGAAATTCTCAGCTGGCGAACTGGAGCGTTACAAACGCCACCTCGTGCTTCGCGACGTTGGTGGTCCGGGCCAACAACGGCTCAAGCGAGCCCGCGTGCTCCTGATCGGCGCGGGCGGTCTTGGCTCACCGCTCGCGCTTTATCTGGCGGCCGCGGGCGTCGGCACAATCGGTATCGTCGACGACGACATCGTGTCCCTGTCCAATCTGCAGCGGCAGGTCCTGCATGTGACGTCCCGCGTCGGCGAGGCGAAGGTGACAAGCGCTAAGGCAGCCCTCGGCGATATCAATCCGCACGTCGCGGTCGAAACGCACAACGCACGCATCACGGCGAGCAACGCTCTCGATCTCATTAGCCAATACGATATTGTCGCGGACGGTTCAGACAACTTCGCGACCCGATACCTCGTCTCGGACGCCTGCTATCTCGCTCATAAGATCCTCGTGTTTGGAGCGGTCGGGCCGTTCGATGGGTATGTCTCGACGTTCAAGCCGCATCTCAAAGATACGACCGGCGCGCCTTACCCGAGCTACCGCTGTCTCTTTCCCGATGCTCCTGCGGACGGCATAGTTTTAAATTGCGCGGAGGTCGGTGTGCTTGGCGCCGTGGTCGGTGTCATTGGCACGCTTCAGGCGACCGAGGTGATCAAGGAGATCTGCGAG
>JBCBWG010000037.1:0-18867 GCA_039817205.1 Pseudomonadota bacterium | reverse complement strand
GAGCCGCTACGATGGCTCGCAGGACTACGATCTTGCGCTTCGTATCCTCGACCGTGTTCGCGATGATGAGATCGTCCACATCCCGCACGTCCTCTACCACTGGCGGACGGTGGCAGGGTCAGTCGCGCTCTCGGCACACGAAAAAACATATGCGCACGACAATGCACGCGCGGCCATCCAGGACTACTTCGACCGCAACGCGATCCCGGCGAAAAGCGAAGCGGCTTTCGTTTTCAATTTGCATTGCGCAACGTACGCCCGCCCGCGCGACCGGCTGATATCGATCGTCATCTGCACGCGCGATCATCGTGAGCTTCTAGAGCCCTGCATCAAGAGCATCCGGAGCCGAACGGCCAAGCAACCGTTCGAGATCGTTGTTGTCGACAACGGTTCAACCCAGCGGGCGACGCTCAATTACCTCGACCAAATCGACAACGCCGGCATCGCGCGCGTCATCCGGGATGACCGTCCTTTCAATTTTTCGGCTCTCAATAATGCGGGTGTCGCCGCTTCAAAAGGCGACGACATTTGCCTTTTGAACAACGACACACTGGTCGTCGATCCCGCCTGGCTCGCAATGCTGCAAATGCATTTGACGCGGCCTGAGATCGGTGCGGTCGGTGCCAAACTGCTCTATCCCGACGGCACGATCCAGCACGCGGGCGTGTGCTTGCGGTGGCCAGAAATCGCGTTGCATGGATTTGCTGGTTTGCGCGACGATGACCTCCAGTACCACAGTCGGGCACAGCTCACGCAGCGTGTGTCGGCAGTGACCGGCGCCTGTCTCGCCACCCGTCGCGACGTCTACGAGCAGCTTGGTGGCCTCAACGAGGATCTCTTGATCGCCTACAATGACATCGACTTCTGCCTGCGGATCGAGACCAAGCTGGGGCTCGGCGTTATCTATGAGCCGCGCGCACGGCTCATCCATTTGGAATCGAAAAGTCGCGGCTCGGATTTGTCGCCGAAAAAGCGCGAACGTCTGCTGGCAGAGCAGCGGAAGATGCAGGCCATGTGGGAGGACCAGCTCAAGCGCGATCGCTATCGGAGCGCCCACTTTGATGCCGACAATCCCCACTTCCATCTGGCCGCACCGGCCAACAGCCGCATGGTTGATGCGCTGAAAGCACCCGCGTCGGAATGACGACGCGCAGCGACGCTGCGCTCACCGAAGTTATCCCCGCTCCGGAAAACCGAGCGATGATCGTGCCCATCACAATCAACGCCACAATCATTCTTCGATCCGAGAGCGGAAAACATGCAAACCACAGCAAACCTGCGCCTTCCGTTTCTGGCCGCCGCTCAAGCTCAGAAGCACGTCACCGTAAACGAAGCGTTCCGCGGGCTCGACACGCTCTGCCAGTTGGTGGTCCAGAGCCTCGGACTGGATGAGCCGCCGACGGACCCTGCGTCTGGCGAAACCTTCATAGTCGGTGCGTCGCCGATCGCGGATTGGGCTGGCCATGGCGGTGAGATCGCAACGTTTCAGGATGGCGCCTGGGCGTTTCATGCACCGCAACCCGGCTGGCAGGCCTATGATCTGAGCGCCCGCCAGGTGTTGGTTTACCAGGATGAGACCTGGGCGCCGCTGAGCCAGGGCGGTGAGATGGCGAGCCGGTTTGGCGTCAACACGTTGGCCGACAATACCAACCGGCTCGCGGTGAAGTCGGATGCTGTTCTCATCAGCCACGATGACGTCACGCCCGGGACGGGTGACATCCGACAGACGCTCAACAAAAGCACGGGAGGGGCGACCGGATCGCTCATCTTTCAAACCGGTTACCAAGGGCGCGCTGAAATCGGTTTGCCAAGCGGCGATGACTTTCAAATCAAAGTCAGCGGGGATGGCGCGTCATGGAACACGGCTTTGCACATTAACCGCACGTCCGGCCGTATCGGTTTTCCCTCTGGCGGCGTCCGCGAACTTCTGGAAGGCCCACGGACGTACTTCATCCGCCAGGACGGAAACGACGCGAACGACGGTCGCACCAACTCCTCTGGCGGTGCGTTTCGAACGATTGCTGCAGCCTACGGCGCTGTGGCGGGTGCGATCGACGCTGGCAACAACGCCATCACCTTTGCGATTGGCGATGGCACCTACGCTGATCCCATTATCATCCGCGCGCCAATACCGGGTGCATCGAAAGTGCTTTTGCGCGGCAACACAACGGCGCCTGCCAACGTCACGATCGCGCTGACCGGCTACTCGTTTCAGGTGCTCGGTCAGGCGATTTCGATTTCCGGCATGCGGCTTCAGAACGCGACGGCCCAGGGCATCTATCTCAACCAGCGCGCGAGTTTGTTCATTGAAAGCGGGGTCGTGTTTGGCAGTTGCCCCCGCTTTCACGTCGAAGCGCTTGGCGGCTCATTCGTTGAGGTCGCAGCGGACTACGAGGTCGTCGGCTCGGCGCTGGCGCACGTCTCGCTCAGCAATCAGTCGTGGCTGCGCATGGCGCAGCGAACGGTGACAATCAACGGGGCGCCGTCTTTCACGAACTTCTATCGGGTGGCTCAGGGTTCCAGCGCGACGCTCTTTTCGAACACGTGGTCAGGCTCTGCGACCGGCGCGCGCTATGAGATCACCGGCAACTCCATTGTCGATATGTTCGGTCAATCGGAAGCCACTTTGCCGGGTGACTCGAACGGCTCGGCCCAATCGGGCGGGCTACTGATTTAGATACGATCCTGCCCGATGACGGGCTGTAACGACGACGGACCCTTGTGCCTGATCCACAACCGTCGGTGCATTTCGTCGTGGGCGCGTGTTGACCCGTCGGGCGTCGCATTTGCAACTGTGTTTCAGGCACTCTATTGCACAGGCGATTGCGATCGACGTCCGTCGCCGAGTGATCGCTCGCCCGGAATTGGTTCGGCTTTGATGCCGTGTTCCAGCGCGACCGATGGGCCTTACGAGCTTCGTTGACGCGCCACGCGCAGGTCTGGAGTTGCCTCTTTGCTATCACCTCACCTGAAAGCTCTTGAGGCGGAAGCGATCTCAATCATGCGGGAGGTCGCCGCCGAATTCCAGAAGCCGGTCATGCTGTATTCGGTCGGCAAAGATTCCTGCGTGATGCTGCATCTCGCGCGCAAGGCGTTCTACCCCGGACCGCTTCCATTTCCACTCCTGCACGTCGACACGACCTGGAAGTTTCGCGAGATGATTGCGTTTCGGGATCGCACTGCGCGAGACCTCGGGTTGGATTTGATCGTCCACACCAATGCAGATGGTCTGAGACAAGGCGTTGGGCCGATCACTCATGGATCCTCGCTCCACACACAAATCATGAAAACGGATGCGTTGAAGCAGGCCCTTGACGCGCACGGATTTGATGCGGCGTTCGGTGGGGCGCGCCGCGATGAGGAAAAGAGCCGCGCGAAGGAGCGTGTCTTTTCGTTTCGGAACGCGCAGCACGCCTGGGAGCCGCGCAACCAACGCCCGGAGCTTTGGTCGCTCTACAATACGCGCATAAGGCCAGGGGAATCGATCCGCGTGTTCCCGCTCTCGAACTGGACCGAGCTGGATGTCTGGGAATACATCCGCCTCGAAGCGATCCCCGTCGTGCCGCTTTACTTTGCGGCTGAGCGACCGGTTGTTGAGCGCGATGGGACACTCGTCATGGTCGACGATGATCGACTGCCGCTCGGAGACGGCGAACAATCGCAGATGCGCCGGGTCCGCTTTCGGACGCTCGGTTGCTACCCGCTGACCGGCGCCATGACGTCGAACGCCACAACGCTTGAAGAGATCATCCAGGAAATGCGCGTCGCACGGCAGTCGGAGCGGCAAGGGCGACTGATCGATACTGACGAAACCGCGTCGATGGAGAAGAAAAAGCGCGAGGGGTACTTCTGATGGCCTTCGACAGCGGTGAGAAACGCTTGTTGAGGTTTTTGACTTGCGGGTCCGTCGACGATGGCAAGTCCACGCTCATCGGCCGTTTGCTCTTCGAGACCAAAGCTATTTTCGACGATCAACTTTCAGCTGTCACCGACGCGTCAAAGACCTACGGGACGACGGGTCCGGACGTTGACCTCGCTCTGCTCGTCGACGGTCTTGAGATTGAGCGCCAGCAAGGCATCACGATCGATGTCGCGTTTCGCTATTTTCATTCACGGCGTCGCTCGTTCATCGTCGCCGATACGCCGGGCCACGAGCAATACACGCGCAACATGGCAACCGGCGCTTCAAATTCCGAGCTCGCCGTTATCCTGGTCGATGCGCGAAAGGGTGTTCTGACGCAGACGCGGCGCCACGCCTTCATTTGCAGCCTGCTTGGCATTCGCCACGTGATCCTGGCTGTGAACAAGATCGATCTCGTCGGTTTTGATCAGGCTCTGTTTGACCGGATTTGTTCGGACTTTGCAGCCTTCACAGAGGGTCTCGAGTTTTCGAACGTCGTCGCGCTTCCGGTGTCGGCCCGATTCGGGGACAACATCGCCGAGCCATCGCCCCGAACGCCCTGGTACGCAGGCCCAACTCTGCTCGAAGCTCTCGAGACAGCCGAAGTTGAGAGCGCTCTGAAAGATGCGCCGTTTCGCTTTACAGTGCAGCGCGTGAGCCGACCCAATCCTGACTTCCGAGGGTTCGCCGGCACGGTCGCATCCGGCGTTTTGAGACAGGGCGAAACGGTCGTCTCGCCGGTCACCGGCAAGATGTCGGCGGTTGCCCGCATTGTCACAGCGGACGGCGATTTGCAGGACGCAAAAGCTGGCGACGCGATCACGCTGGTTCTGGCCGACGACGTTGATATTGCCCGTGGTGATGTGTTGAGCCATCCGGATCAACGGCCGGACGTCTCAGATCAGTTCGCCGCGCATGTTCTCTGGATGAGTGAAGAGCCGCTGTTGCCCGGTCGGTCCTATTTGATGCGGACGGGGACACGGTGGACGCCAGCGACTGTCACGACAATCAAGCATGCGATTGACGTGAATAGCGGTCAGCGTCTGGCCGCGCGCACGCTCAACCTCAATGACCTTGCCGTCTGCAACATCTCGACAATCAGTCCGGTCACATTCGACGCCTACCGTGAGAACCGACAGACCGGTGCATTCATTCTCGTTGACCGGACGAGCAACGAGACCGTCGGCGCTGGGATGATCGAATTCGGCCTGAGGCGCGCGAGCAATATCCATGTCGAGGACTTGATCGTCGACAAGCCTGCGCGCTCAGCATTGAAGGGGCAGGCGCCCTCGATCCTCTGGTTCACAGGGCTATCAGGTTCTGGCAAATCGACCGTCGCCAAGCAGCTCGAAAAGCGCCTTCATGACGAGGGGCGGCACACCTACGTGCTTGATGGCGACAACATCCGTCACGGAATCAACCGTGATCTCGGGTTCACGGACGCGGACCGGGTCGAGAACATCCGGCGGATTGGCGAGGTGGCGAAGCTGTTCGCGGACGCGGGGTTGATCGTCCTCTGCTCGTTCATTTCGCCGTTTCGGGCGGAACGGGACATGGTGCGCCGCATGGTGGCGGACGATGAATTCGTCGAGCTTTTTGTTGATGCGCCGCTCGACGTCTGTGCAGAGCGCGATCCAAAGGGGCTCTACGCGAAGGCCGCCCGCGGTGAGATCAAGAACTTTACCGGCTTCGACAGCCCCTATGAGCCGCCAATGTCGCCCGAGGTCCACCTCAACACCGCTGAGACGTCGCCTGAAGATCTGGTCGAACAGATCATCCGATACTTGCGCGAGACCAAACGCATTTGAAGCGAGGAGCGGGACAGAGGCGTTCAAGCGGCCTGGACGTGTTGGGCTGATCTCTGCCGATATTTCGGGCAGGGTGCATGAGATAATGTCAGATGCGATGTGCCGTTTGGCTCTAGGGCCACGAAAACGGGTTTGTTTTCCGCATTCTTGATTTGGCACAGACCTTGCTTCGTTAACCTTTGTGCAGAGCGTCTAGGGTTCCGGCCGCCGGTGGTGGTGCTGGTCCGAGAGATGCACTCGGGTCAAAGCCAAAAGGCAAAACGGCCGGAGCCACGGCGGGGCAAAATCCCGGGAGATCACTGCACAGGTTTGCCGGGCGCAAACCGCTCCCGGTGCGTGCTCGGAAACACAAGCGAATGACGGTTGTCGGCCATAGCGCTCCGGCGGTCGTGCACTTTTGGTCTTGTGAAGGAGCACTTCATCGATGCTTTCGAAAATGTATCGCGCCGCAGCTTTTGCGTTGGCCGCCTCAGCACTTGCGCTGACGCCAATGGCAACGGCCCAGGCTGAGAAGAAAACCGACTTCAAGGTCTGCTGGTCGATCTATGCCGGCTGGATGCCCTGGGGACAGATCCAAGACTCTGGCCTCATGAAAAAGTGGGCGGACAAGTACGGCATCAAAGTCGAGATCGTGCAGATCAACGACTATGTGGAATCGATCAATCAATACACCGCAGGCGCCTACGACGGCTGCTCCATGACCAACATGGACGCGCTCTCGATCCCGGCCGGTGGCGGCGTCGACACGACGGCTCTCATCGTCGGTGATTTCTCCAACGGCAACGATGGGATCGTGCTCAAAGGCAAGTCCGCGCTGGCCGACATCAAAGGCCAAAAGGTCAATCTCGTTGAGCTGTCCGTCTCTCACTATCTGCTGGTTCGGGCGCTCGACACGGTAGGTCTCTCCGAAAAGGACATCACCGTCGTCAACACGTCGGACGCCGACATGATCGCCGCCTATAAGACGCCGGACGTCTCGGCCGTTGTGACGTGGAACCCGTTGCTGTCAGAGATTGCGGGCATGGCTAGCTCAACGGCGGTGTTCGATTCAAGCAAGACACCCGGCGAGATCATCGACGTCATGATGGTCAACACGACTGTCCTCAAAGCCAACCCGGATTTCGGCAAAGCGCTCGTCGGTGCGTGGTACGAGATGATGACGATTATGTCCGGGACGGATAAGGCTGCGATCGACGCTCGGACGGCCATGGCCAAGGCGTCGGGTACCGATCTTGCAGGCTACGACGCGCAGCTGAAGTCCACGGCGATGTTCTATAAGCCGGCTGAAGCGGTTGCCTTCACCAGCGATCCAAAACTCGTCACGACGATGGATTTCGTCCGGAAATTCTTGTTTGAGAAGGGTATTCTGGGGGAAGGTGCCAAGAGTGTTGATGAGGTTGGCATCGCATTTCCCGGCGGCAAAACGCTTGGCAACACGGCCAACATCAAGTTGCGGTTCGACACGACGTATATGTCGATGGCGGCCGAGGGCAAGCTGTAGGCATCGCGTGGCGTTGGTCTGCTTGAGCCGACTGTAGAGAGGCGTTCGTTCCCCCGCCATGCGCCTGATCAACCAGAAAATCTCGCGGCCGGTTGCCATCGCTCTGGCCGCGATCCCGTTCGTTATTGCGATTGGGATCTATGCGATTGCAAGTGACATGCGCCTGTCGGTCAATCCAGCCGACAAGCTCTTGCCCTCGCTGAGCCGGATGGTCGATGCGTTCTGGACGATGGCGTTTGTGCCAAGCCGCCGAACGGGCGAACTGCTGCTCTGGTCCGATACGTTCGCAAGCCTATACCGATTGGGCTCTGGCGTTGTGATTTCCGCTTTACTTGCCGTCTTTGTCGGTGTCCCGCTCGGCTTTATTCCAGCCGTCCGCGCAACCTTCAGTTCGTTCGTTGCAACCGTTTCTCTCATCCCGCCGATCACGGTTTTGCCGATCCTCTTCATCGTCTTTGGACTGGGCGAGGTCTCGAAGATTGCTCTCGTCGTGGTCGGCACGGCACCTGTGATGATCCGAACGATCGCTCAGGCGGTTGAGGATTTGCCGTCCGAACTGATCGTCAAGGCGCAGACGTTCGGCGCATCGACGTGGCAAATGATCGTGCGTGTGGTCCTGCCGCAGATCTGGCCGAAGTTGATTTTGGCTTTACGGCTTGGGCTCGTGCCGGGTTGGATTTTTCTCATTTCAGCGGAGGCCATCGCATCAACCGAAGGGCTCGGCTATCGCATCTTTCTCGTCCGCCGATATCTCGCGATGGATATCATTCTGCCGTACGTGGTGTGGATTACGCTGATCGCGTTTTTGATCGACCGCATTCTGATGGTGGCATCGCGGACGCTGTTTCCCTGGGCGCATTTGGGGGCGAAGGCGTAATCGATGATCTCCGTCCGAAACCTCAGAAAGGACTACGACGGAACGCGCGTGCTCGAACGCATATCGATTGACATCGAGAAAGGATCGTTCTGCACGATCGTCGGCGCGTCTGGCTGCGGCAAGTCCACGTTCCTCAGGATTGTCCTTGGCCAGGAGAGGCAAACCGCTGGCGAAATCTTCCTTGATGGGGCGCCGTTGGCAACCGAGCCAAGCCCCGATCGCGGCATCGTCTTTCAACGCTATTCCGTGTTCCCGAACCTGACCGTCCGCAACAATCTTCTTCTTCCAGCTGATTTCAGACACGCACCTGTGACGGGCCGCGTGCGCGGGACGGCGCGCGCCGAAGCGGAGGACCGCGCCGATGCCCTGCTGCAACGGTGTGGCTTGACGGCGGCCGCGACCCGGTATCCAGCGCAACTCTCGGGAGGAATGCAGCAGCGCCTTGCGCTCGCTCAGGCTCTGATGTTGCAGCCGCGTGTGCTTTTACTTGATGAGCCCTTTGGCGCACTTGATCCGGGCGTCAGGTCCGACATGCACGAACTGCTCGGCGAATTCTGGGACGGCTCCGGTATGACGGTCTTGATGGTCACTCATGACATCCAAGAAGCGTTCAAGCTCGGGACGCGATTGCTGGTCTTCGATAAGATCCGGTACGACCCCCACGACCCGTCTGCGTTCGGTGCAACCATCACCTACGACCTGCCGATTGACCGACGGTCGGTGGGGGGCTCTTTACCGAATGGATCGGATATGGGCCGCGCGGACATGGACACTGTCGCCGAGACGATGGCTCAGTTGAAATCGACTATGGAACGACGGAACGGCTTGCGAGCTGTCAAAGACTTGGAAGCTGTCAAAGGCTTGGAAGATAGGGACCTCTCATAATGCTGTTTCTCGATGGACGCCGGCGCCGTCATCATGTGGCAGGCACTCTTCAGGCGCCTCGCCGGGATCGCGCGCACCATCCCGACTTTAACGCCCGCGAGACGCTCGGTTGGAAAGCCGTGGAAGCGGAGGGCCGCCTCCCGGAAGATGCGTGGCGCAAAGAGCAGCAATGGGCGCTTGATATGGGGTTGCCCGGCGCTGACAGCATCACAGACAAGACCATCCCGACGTTTGCACGTGGTGAACTTCCGCACTTCGCCGGTATCAATACGTTTTTGAAAGCGCCTTACGTTGAGAATGTGCGGGACGTCGCCAAGTACGATGCGGCGGTCCTCGGCATCCCGTTTGATTCAGGAACAACGTATCGGCCGGGCACGCGCTTCGGCCCACAGGGAATGCGGCGCATCTCAGCGCTTTACACGCCTTACAATTACGAGATGGGCGTCGACCTCCGTGAGCAAATGACGCTGTGCGATGCTGGGGATGTTTTCACCATTCCGGCCAACCTCGAGAAGAGTTTCGATCAGATTACGCGCGGCGTCAGTCACGTGTTCTCATCGGGTGCACTGCCCATCATGCTCGGCGGCGACCACTCGATCGGCTTTCCCTGCGTGCGCGGGATCGCACAATGCACGTCAAAACGGATCGGCATCATCCACTTCGATCGCCACATCGATATTCAGCAAAAAGATCTCGATGAACGCATGCACACGACGCCTTGGTATTGGGCGACCGAGATGGACAACGTCCCGGCGACCAACCTTGTGCAGCTCGGGATCGGTGGTTGGCAGGTGCCGCGCTACGGCGTTCAGGAAGCGCGCAACAAACAGCAAAACGTTCTCACGATCGACGACATCGAGACGTTCGGTTTGGAAAAAACCGCAGAGATCGCGCTTGAACTGGCGTGGAAAGATGCCGATGCCGTCTACATCTCGTTTGACGTCGATTCCGTCGATTGTGGCTTTGTGCCCGGAACCGGCTGGCCCGAGCCCGGCGGTTTTTTGCCGCGTGAGGCACTTAAGCTCCTAGGCCTTGTGGCAGCGGAAGGCCTGTGCGGGCTCGAGGTGGTCGAAGTGAGCCCGCCTTACGATACCTCCGATATCACAGCCCTGCTCGGCGTCCGCGTCGCGGTCGAAGTGCTCGGCTCCATGGTGGCGCACGGCAAGCTCGGCAGCCACAAAGGCATCATCGATAAGCCGGTTGCGTTCGGATAAGAGGAGGTCGGTCGTGCACGGGTCCCACAACCATCACCACGGACATATCCAAGACGGCGCGCCTGATAACGAAACCGGAGATGCCGGCGCGCCGCCGCGTGCCGGGCACAACGCGGCTTCCAACGCGACGCAGTGGCAAACACCGCATCTGCCGCATGCTCATGGCGAACACACGCACGACGATCCCCGGCCGGATCATGCGAAAGACATGGACCTGGTCGAGGCCGCATTCTGCGAGGCGTTTGCGGTTGCGAGCGATCCGACCAGTTTTCTGCGCCTCGCCGGCATTCCGTTTGAGGCATTGGATGCGGACGGTGCGCGGTTGGTGCTGCTCCGGGTTGAACAGCAGTCAACGACCGACCTCGGCAGTGTCACCCCGCATCTCGGTGGTGGAGGATTTCGTTATGCCCCGCTTCCGGCCAAGTTGGCGTCCGCGCGAAACGAACTCGCCTTTGCCTATTTCGACGGGTCTGTGCTTCGAAGGCTCACGCTCGAAGACGCAAAGGCGCTAGCCCACGCGGTTGCCTAAGCTCGGTTGACAGCGCCGGTTCGGTCGAAGGGCTCGCGGGTCTGTCGCGGCATCGTGACCACAACTCGCCCGCCGAACAGGCTACCTCACAAAGGGCATTTTTGCCGGGGAGGGGTGGCACGTGCGCCAGCAAACAAAACCATCCGTTGCGATGAGCGAAGACGGCATCGGATCTCCGGTATCGAGAACGGTGGCCGTTGCCATGCTGGGCGTCTGCCTCATTGCGCTCTGTGGGTTCGGGTCGACGGTGGCCAACGTGCCGACCGTTGATCAGTTTGTTCTCGCAGCTGTTGCGCAGGCCGTGCCATTTCTTTTGGCCGCCGTTCTGGTTTGGCAGCTTCCAGCGCACGCAGCGCGCGGCCTGACGCTGCTCATTGTTATTCTTGCGGTTACGATCGTTTTGCGCCTGATCGGGTTTGCAACCCCGCACGACGGGCTCACGACGGATGCGTATCGTTACGTCTGGGACGGCCGTATTCAATGGGCGGGCTTCAACCCGTATCTGCATATTCCGGCATCCGATCCGTTAGCCTCTTTGCGCGACGAGGCGGTCTATCCATTCATCAATCAGAAAGAGCGGGCGGTGACCGTCTACCCGCCGTTCGCCCAGGTGCTCTTTGCACTGGGAAACCGCATCTCGGACAGTGTGACGGGCATCAAAATCGTAATGGCCGTTGCCGACCTCTTGGTCATCGTCGGTATCATGATGTGGCTTGGACATCGCGGTCTGCCGCGCGAGCGTGTCGTTGTCTATGCGTGGCACCCGCTGCCGATTTGGGAACTGACCAGCCAGGCCCATATCGATGCAGCGGCGATGGCTGTGCTCGTGTTCGCGCTCTGGGCTGCGGACCGTGATCGTCGGATACTGGCAGGGGCGCTTTTTGCTGCAGCCGTTCTTACGAAGTATTTTCCAGCAGCTTTCATCCCGGCCGTTTGGCGGCGCTGGGATTGGAAGTTGCCAGCGGCTGGCCTCGCGGTCACGGCACTCTTGGTTTTGCCTTACTATCTTGCCGGATCGCCGGATCTGTCGGGCTACCTTGGCAAGCATCTCGACAATGAGGGGTACGGCGCCGGTTGGGGTTTTCATCCGATCTGGTTGCTACGTGATTTTTCGCTCGCCGACCCGCCGGCGCGACTTTGGATTGCCGCGTCAGCTGTTCTCTTGCTCGGGTTGGCGCTCTTGGCATTTTTGCGCCTTCCGCCGGCAAGCCAAGCTGACGACAGGCCGCTCGATGTTGCGCTGATGATCTGGATCGCAGCGGCGTTCATCTGGACAACCTCGCCACACTATCCCTGGTATTTTTGCTGGGTCATCCCGCTTATGTGCCTGCACATGAACCCAGGCGTCCTCGCGATGACCGTTCTCGCACCACTGCTCTATTGGCCACGACCGCCGGGCGGTCCAACCTGGACGGAGCTTTACGCAATCGTTTTTTATCTACCGCTGGTTGTCGCCTTGATCGGATGGGTTTGGAACCGCAACCGTGCCTTGACGGCGGATCTCTCTTTTCGGCAAGCCCAACCTTAACGAGCTCCCACCGGGCTTTTCGCGATCACGATGTTGTCGATTGGCTCGCGTACTGATCTGCCGCATGCCCGTTTTCGACGAGAAAAACAGCAACGTTTTGGAGATCTCCATGACTGGGAACGACGCTTCAATGACGCGCCGGACGGCTCTGCTTGGTGCGGCGGCGAGTGGCACGGCAACGGCTGCTTTGGTTTCAGGCGCTGCATCAGCGGTTGCGAAAGCGCCGATGATGGGCGCGGCGGCGCCAACGTTTCGCCGGATCAAGCTCGGCAACTTCGAAGTCACCACCGTGTTTGACGGATTTGGAAATGTGCCGCGCGTGCACCCGATCTTCGGGCAGAACCAATCGGCTGAAGCGGTTGCAGCGCAATTGAAAGCAAACAATCTTCCGCCGGACAAAATGCAAATCGGCTTTACGCCTGTCGTCGTGAACACGGGCAACGAAGTTGTTTTGTTCGATACGGGAAATGGGTCGGGTCGCGGTCCGACGCGCGGCAAACTTCTCACCGCACTGGCTGCTGCCGGCTTCACACCGGACATGATCGACATTGTCGTCATTACGCACATGCACCCAGACCACGTCAGCGGCATGATTGCCGACGGCAAGCCCGTGTTCCCGAACGCCCGTTACGTGACGGGTGAAGTTGAGCATAATTTCTGGACATCGGATGCGACGCTCAACTCAAGCGATAAGGGGTTGCAGGGTCGCGTTGTTCCAATCAAAGCCAACGTCTTGCCGCTTAACGAGCAGTTCACGTTCCTCAAGGGCGGGAACGATGTCGTCACGGGAATCACGGCCATCGAAGCGTTCGGCCACACGCCCGGGCATCTGGTCTTCAACATCGAGAGCGAGGGCCGCCGTCTTCTGCTCTGGGCCGATGTCTGCAACCACTACGTGGTGTCACTTCAGAAGCCAGAATGGCATGTCGTTTTCGACATGGACAAAGACGCGGCGATCGCGGCGCGCAAGAAAGTGCTCGACATGGCGGCTGCAGATCGTATCGCCGCCACCGGGTATCACATGCCGTTCCCGTCCATCGGGTTTGTCGAAAAAATTGGCGACATGCACCGCTGGGTCGCGGCGACCTACCAGTTCGCGATCTAAGCTTTCACCGACGCGCCGCGCAGCCCGCCTCTCTCTGCGAGGAGCGGGCGTGGCGCGTCGGTCACCAGTTGAATGGCTGATCAAACAGCAAATGATCCGGGCGTGGCTCAGTACATGCCCTTCAGGATGAACTCCCAAGGGCTGGTGTCCGCGTTCTGTGGGACGTCGACCTCAATCAAAACGGGCACGTTGGTATTGATGACAGAACTAAGCGTCTCGCGCAGTTCGGCCGGTGACCCGATTTGATATGTTTCGATGCCGAACGATCTGCCGAGTGACTGGAAGTCAGGGTTTTGTAGGGCCGAGCCGATGACACGGTTGTCGTAGCGCATCTGTTGGTCGCGCATGACATTGCCGAATGAGTGGTTGTTGAAGAGCACGACGATGAGCGCGATCTGCTCTTGGGCCGCGGTCGCGAGTTCCTGGACCGCAAACATAAAGCCGCCATCGCCCGTGATCGAGACGACCGGTTTGTTTGGATGGGCCGCCTTAACGCCGAGTGCTGTCGGAAACCCGAAGCCGAGGTTCCCCTGGTAGCCTTCCGTGATGTAGGTGCGCGGCTCGTAAACCGGGTAGCCAAAATACGACGCAAAGCCGACTTGCGAGACCTCGCTGACAAACAGGCCGTCGCGCGGAATGACGTCTCTGAGGACATCGAGATAGTCGATCTGCGGTTGGACCTTTTGAATGTCCGCGTGTGCGTCCGACTTCACCGCAGTCAGTGTTGCGAGCCGGTCGGGATCCTTGCCGTCTGCGCGGTTTGGCTGTCGCTTCATAACGGCGTCGCGCAGAGCCCGGGTCCCATCGACTGCATCGGCGATGATGGGCGCGTGGGGCACAAGACGCAGCATTTCGGATGGATCGATATCAATGCGGATGAGATGGGGCGGCGCTTCGGGGCGATCGACGAGACGCATCATCCCCGTCCAGCGCATGTATGGCGTCTCGACCCGTGATCCGATGCCAATGGCCAGATCGCAGTCTGGCCAGAGCTTCGAGGCCGCGTAAGGCGACAGACCAAGCGGGGTGTCTTCCGGTATGATCCCACGGCCACCGCGAAAACCGACGACCGGCGCACCGATTGTCTCGGCAAGAGCGCGGACTTCAGCGGCTGCATGTTGCGCACCGCTGCCGGTGAAAATTATCGGCCGACGTGCGTTCGCAACAAGCACTGCTGCGGCTTCGATCTCATTGGGCGATGGCGGTTTCGCAGGTGGGATTGTCGCCGCCGGCAAAAGCGCGACGTGGCCATCTTCCGCCATCGTGTCCCACGCCATTTCAACGGCGACGGGCCCAGGTCGGCCGGTGAGCATCTGGCGAAACGCTTCGTTGATGATCTCGGGCGCATCTGCCGGTCGCTCGATCCGCGCGGTCCATTTTACAAGCGTGTCGAGCGTTCCGAGCTGATCGCGGATCTCGTGCAAATGACCGCGTCCGCGACCGAGAAATGCGCTCGGTATCTGGCCCGTAATGCAGAGCACGGGCGCGCAGCAAGCCATCGCCGTGCAAAGAGCAGCCGTTGTGTTGAGCACGCCGGGGCCGGGTACCACGGCATAGACACCCGGCCGCCCCGTGGACCGCGCAAAGCCAAACGCCATGTAGGCGGCCGCTTGCTCATGGCGCGTTGTATAGGTGCGCACGTGGTCCGCATTGCGCGCGAGTGCGTCGAAGACCGGATAAAGCTGCACACCCGGAAGGCCGAACACGCGATCAACACCGTTTGCGATCAACTGGTCGACGATCGCGTCCCCGCCAGTCATCGTTTCGGCTTGTGCCATGCTTGTGGTCACCTCTCGTTATTTGCACCGCGTCGCGCCGCGAGCCGCAAATCCGGGTCGCGGACGACGTGGCTTTGCCGTCAGGCCCAAGGCAATTGAGCCAATGAGACCGGTTCGCATGGACGCGCACTAATGGCGGACGCGGACGTAGGAGCCCGGTGCGTCCTCAATCGTGCCGAGCTTCTCGCCGGGCTCTCGCGGCGGAACAAGGTCGCCAGATTTAGGCGTGAGCCATGCGACCCAATGGTTCCACCAGCTTCCAGGTGTCTCGGTCGCGCCATCAATGAACGCGTCGAGCGTTTCCGGTCGGTCCGCATTCGTCCAGAACTGATACTTCGGCTTCGATGGGTTGGGCGGATTGATGACGCCTGCAATATGCCCGGAACCGGCGAGAACGTACTCCGTGTCTCCGCCAAACAAACGTGAGCCAAAATAGACGGACCGCGCAGGCGCGATGTGGTCCTCGCGCGCGGCCAGCTCATAAATCGGCAACGTCACTTGGCCGAGATCCAGCTTGGTCCCGCTCACCGACATCTCATTCCGCGCAAGCTTGTTGTCGCGATAAAATTCGCGGAGATAGAAGGTGTGGTTGTCGGCCGGGAGCCGCGTTGAGTCCTGGTTCCAGTAGAGAAGATCGAACGGGAACGGCGTTTTGCCCATGAGGTAGTTATTGATGACGTAGGGCCAGATGAGATCGGCGGGCCGCATCATATTGAAAACCGTCGCCATCCGCGAACCGTCCAGATATCCGCGCTCCTCCATCATCGCCTCGAGCGCCGTAAGCTGTTCCTCGTCTGTGAACAGCTTGAGGTCGCCTGCGTGTTGGAAATCGACCTGGGTCGTCAAGAACGTCGCCGACCGGAACGGTACCTCTTTGTTGGCTGCGAGATAGGCGAGCGTTGAGGCGAGCAGCGTGCCGCCAACACAATAGCCGAGAACGTGCGTTTGTTGCTCGCCCGTCTCTTCGCGAACCTTCGCCGCCGCCGTGAGAACGCCCTCGTGCATGTAGTCGGCAAAGGTTTTGTGCTTCAGTTCAGGTCCGGGATTCACCCACGACATGAGGAAGACGGTGATGCCTTTGCTGACCAGGAACCGCACGAACGACTTCTGTTCGGTGAGGTCGAGAATGTAGAACTTGTTGATCCACGGCGGCACGATCAGCATCGGGACCGTGCGGACGGTTTCAGTGGTCGGCGCATACTGGATGAGCTGACATACGGCATTCTGGAAGATGACCTTGCCGGGCGTCATCGCGAGGTTGCGGCCAACCTCAAAGGCTTCCGCATCGGTCTGACTGATCTTCAGAAGGTCGCCCGATCCCTCAAGATCGTGGGCAAGGTTATTGATGCCGCGCACGAGGTTCTCGGCGTTGGTCCGGAATGTCTCGCGCATCACTTCCGGATTGGTCCCTGGGAAGTTCGTGGGCGCCATCGCACTCAGCAACAGGCGCAGGTGAAACTCGGCCTTGTGGCGATGTTCTTCGTCGAGCCCGTCCGTCTCAGCGAGCATCTTTTCGGACCAGCGCGATGTCAGCAGAAACGCCTGCTTCCAGTAGCTGAAATACGGATTGTCATCCCAGTCCGGGTCTTTGAAGCGATTGTCGCGCCCTTGGATCTCGATGACCGGATCAGCCTCCTGCCCCATGATGCGGACGAGGTAATTGTTCCAAATGTCGAGGAAGCCGGTCGCGAGCTCTGATTGCGCCTGCGCAAAGCGGGGAGGGTCCGATAGCCAGACCTGCCAAAGCTCACCCATCGTTTTGGTTGCGTCGTTCAGTTCCTGAAATGCAGAGTAGGCGCCGATCTGGTTGTCGGATTTCTCAACCAGCCGATCCATGACGCGGCGGCTCTCATTGAACATCGTAACGAGGTTGTGCACGAACTCTTCCGGATCGCGGACCTGGAAGTCCTTGAGGTTGAGCGGATCATCGGCATTGCCGCTGGCCGCGCTACCGGTCTCGTCTGTGCGCTTTTGCATCGGTCTATTTTTCTCAAAGTCTGCTGAAGAAGAACGTTTATCTTACGTCGAGGCGATGACGAGGGCTCTCAGGCGCATCCGCCCGGCTGGTTCCTGGCCGGGTCCGGGCGGGGGCCAGGGCCGGGCCCAGGCCCGGGGACGTGTCCTCAAGTGCAGATTGCGGGTAGGCGACCTGCGACCCGTCTGCCATCGCTTAGCAAGCACCCGGACCAACCGCCTCATGTTTTCTGGACCTGACGGCTCGAACCATCATAGATACGCCCCGCGTGAATGCCCACAGCCATCTGCCGCTCTGTTATAGACGAGATATCCCAGTGATCGACGATTTTCACCGCATCAAACGCCTTCCGCCGTACGTTTTTGCTGAAGTTAACGCCTTGAAAGCAAAGGCGCGCGCGGCTGGTGCTGACATCATCGACATGGGTATGGGCAACCCGGATATGCCAACGCCCGAGCACATCGTCGACAAGCTCTGCGAGACCGTTCGAAAACCTCGGACCAATCGCTATTCGGCATCCAAAGGCGTTGTCGGCCTGAGACGGGCCCAGGCGGCCTATTACGAGCGTCGCTTTGCGGTGAAGCTCGATCCTGAAACACAGGTCGTTGCAACACTCGGCTCGAAAGAGGGCTTTGCCAATATGGCCCAGGCGATCACCGCGCCGGGCGATGTTGTGCTCACGCCAAACCCGACTTATCCGATCCATGAATTTGGCTTTTTGATTTCCGGCGGCAGCGCCCGGCACGTCCCGGCGCTCACGGGGGAAGAGTACCTCTCAGGCGTCGCGCGCGCTTGCCAGTTCACCGTGCCCAAACCGATTGCGATGGTGCTGAACTATCCATCGAATCCAACGGCGCAGGTGGCTGATCTCGACTTCTACAAAGAAGCCGTTGCGCTCGCGAAACGGGAAGACCTGATCATCCTCTCAGATCTCGCCTATTCAGAAATTTATTTCGACGGCAATCCGCCCCCATCGGTTCTTGAGGTGCCGGGCGCGATCGATTGCACGGTCGAGTTTACATCGCTCTCCAAGACCTATGCCATGCCGGGCTGGCGCATGGGGTTTGCGGTCGGAAACGCGCGCCTGATCGCCGCGTTGGCGCGGGTGAAATCATACCTCGATTATGGTGCGTTCGCGCCCATACAGGTCGCGGCCGCCGCCGCGCTGAACGGTCCCCAAGACTGCATCGATGACATTCGCGGCATCTACAAAACGCGGCGCGATATTCTGATTCAGAGCTTTGCCCGGGCTGGCTGGGACATCCCCGCGCCGACCGCGACCATGTTCGCCTGGGCGCCCATCCCGGAGCCCTTCCGGGCCGAGGGCTCCATCGCGTTTGCCAAACGCTTGATCGAAGAGGCGGAAGTTGCCGTTGCGCCGGGCATCGGCTTTGGCGAGCACGGTGATAGCCACGTGCGGATCGCGCTTGTCGAGAATGAGCATCGGACGCGACAGGCGGCCCGCAACATCCGACGGTTCTTTGCACGCGCTGGCATCGGCCCGGCGCTTGAAGCCGTCTCGGATGTTGATGCGTCGCGGACGGCTGCCGAGTAGAGGCCGTGCAGCCGAGGCTGTGCACGGCGTATGACAGAGAAAGATGAGGGCGCCTTGAGCGAACCAACGAACGTCCCCCCGCTCCGTTTGGCTGTCGCCGGTTTAGGCACCGTCGGCGGTGGGCTTTTAAATCTTTTGGCATCTCGGGCCGATGCGCTGGAGCAAACGCTTGGGCGCCGGCTTGAAGTTGCTGGCGTCTGCGCGCGCGACC
>JBCBWG010000379.1:0-1591 GCA_039817205.1 Pseudomonadota bacterium | reverse complement strand
CCCCTAACCGATATTTTTCGTTCTTACGTTATGAGCGTATCGTCTGTTTACGGCTGTTTTGGTCCATTGGCCTCTCGTTCTGCAGTCCATCTTTGCGCTCAGCGTCCACATGCCGAGGGATTGAGTTCGACGACCTCGGTTATGGTTCTATCGCCAATTTCCAAAACCGGGTTTGGCTTGACGCGTTTTCGGAACTCATTTGCGTAGAGAGCGCGCCGCGCGGTTTCCTGTCGGAACTGCATCACGTGCATCTCTTTGGGCCGCGAAGCACGTGAAAGAACGTGTCGCAGTTGCTCTGCCGTGGCCCGCGAAGCCTCGCTCCGGCCCATTAACCCTGTTCGTTTGCGGTCTCTCCATCTCGTTGCCATATATTCGTTCGATCAATGTTCAAAAGTGATCGCAGCCGGAGCGATAAGGCGATGACGAGCAAGCGGATGCCGAACCTGGAAACCCAGTTCATTGCGCACGTGCCGCTGCCGAAGACGGCGTCGCGCTATCCCGACATCGATCTCCTCGAGCTTGAGAGCGGCGGGCCGATCCCGCTGTTCTGTCGCATGGCCTGGTTCCCGCGTGCAGCCGGAACGGAGCGGCGCAACATCTATTGCCTATTCGTTGGAACGGCCGAGGCGATCGAAAAGCATGGCCCCGCGATTGCCGACGTGACGGCCATGGGCAACGACGTGCTTGTGTTCGAATTTCCGGGCCAGGGCGGCAGCGGCCGCTTCCTGCGCGACGTCCGCAAAGTCCACGCCTGCCCCGGCGGGTTCGATCTTTGGACCGACTGTCTGAAAGAGGCGCTTCGGACGCCCCTGTTCCGCGCGGTGCGCCAACGCGCGTTCGATGCCCGCGTCTCGTGTGTAGCGCTGCCCTATTCGCTCGGAGGGCATTTCTTCGCGCGGCTCATTCAAGAGCAGCCAGCGTTCGCGCGCCGCTTCACGCACGTCGTCTATGTGAACCCGGTCGTTGCGATGAACTCGGCGGGGTCGATGGCCTTGCGGGTGGTGCAATCGGCAAGCGTCTGGCTGCAGCTCCGGCGATCCGGCTATTTCGGAAAGGCGGATCATTTTCTGCCTGGGCATGGCCGCTTTCATCCGGGCGATCGGCCGCTTGCGAAAAGCAGTATCGGCACCGATACCGATCGCCACAACTGGCTTTGCCAGTTTTATCACGAGCGTCCCGACCGCGCGATGTGGGGCATGACGTTTGGCTGGTTCGATGAGGCGAACCGGTCGCTCATTAAAATGTGGCGCCGGCTCATCAAAGACGAAGCTCGGCACACGACCGTCAAGCTGTGGTGTCGGGCGCGGCGGCGTCCCATCAGTCAGAGAAATGCAACCGGTGTTCCGACGCTCGTCATCTCATCGGAACGCGACACGATCGTCATTGCGCATTACGTAAAGCGGTTCGCTAAGTTCATCGGCGCCGATGTGCTGCACCTGCCAACCGCCAAGCACGAGCCAAGCCAGGAGCCGCCGGCCATCCGCGAGGGCACGTACGGCGCTGTCGCCGCCTGGGTTGATGATCCGTTTGCGCCAGATCTCGCAGCGATGGAGCCGGATGTGCAGTTCAAGCCAGCCGCCTGTAAAAAGCT
>JBCBWG010000378.1:0-1608 GCA_039817205.1 Pseudomonadota bacterium | reverse complement strand
TAAGGACGTGCGCGGCAGCGGCGGCAATCCCACAAAGAATGTAAAAAATCAGATACTTGATGTGGCCTACGGCGTCTTCGACGTTGTCGCCGAACACCCAAAGAAACATCATGTTTCCGATGAGGTGGACCAAATCTCCGTGAAAGAACATGTACGAGACAAGCGTGTAGGACTCGGGAATTGGCAGGACATCGTTGGGTCCGTTTGCCGCCCCGCCAATCCAGTTCACAAACAAGAGCTCCCGCGGGATGACCGCGAACGTCGCGACAGCGCGCTGCTCAAGTCCAGTCGCTTGAAGGAAGAAGACGGCGCAACAGGCTGCGATCAGAAGGATGGTAACATATTGAAATCGCACATAAGTCAGTGCGTTTTTGTCATATAGTGGGATGAACATGTGTTGGGGTCCAATCGCGAGCGGACGAGGGGCGGCGCCCGTTTAAGCCACAGAAGGCCGCGGTTGGCCACGCTCAGACGGGCGCGGCCAGAAGACAAAAAGTTGAGAGTGTGCCGAGATCAGACGGTGTCGAGCGCATGATGCACCTGATGATGCACCTTTATCGGTTCTCGCCTGGAATCCAGAGTACGTCGCCACGGCCGCGATCGTTCACGAAGCGGCTGGTGACGAAAAGATAATCTGAGAGCCGGTTCACGTACCGAATGGCGACATCGCTCACGGGCTCGCTCTGATCGTCCGCGAGGGACACAATCGCCCGCTCCGCACGCCGACAAATCGTTCGCGCCAAATGTAGGTCAGCCGCAGCCGGCGTGCCGCCCGGCAGCACAAATGACCGCAACGGCTCCATCTCGGCATTCATGATATCGATTTCCGCCTCAAGCCGGTCAACCTGAGCCGCTGTAATCCGAAGCGGTGTCCAAGCGAGTTCCTCGCCAGTGTCTGGCACACAGAGATCGGCGCCGAGATCAAAGAGGTCGTTTTGGATGCGCAGTAGGGCGCTCGCGACGTCGGAAAGCGCGTCGGGGAGCTTGAGGCGCGCGATCCCAATGGTCGCGTTCGTTTCATCAACGGTCCCGTATGCCGAGACCCGCAGGCTGTCTTTCCGCACACGATCGCCCGTGCCGAGTGCCGTCGTCCCGTCGTCACCGGTCCGCGTGTAAATCTTGTTCAGAACAACCATCCGGTCCGTTCCCTCTCATATGGTTTGGTCGTGTGGTTCGGGCCAGTGAGTAAAGCGTTTGGCTTGGAGGTCGGCCGTTGCTGCGTTTGGCCCCGGGCTGTCAAATCATCCGGCGTACTTTGGGCAATCGAAGTGTCAGCTCTTGGCAATGTAGAAGACAAGCATGGCGATGCAGATTGCCAGAAATTGCAGGCCAATGCGCCAGCGCATGAGCTTTTGGCTCGCATTCGCACTGCCAGCCCGCAGCATGTTCCAAAGTCCGGCCAGCAGAACGACGAGAACGGAGAGAGCTGCGGCGTAAGTGGCAATGGTCAGCGCTTGTGTCATGAAGCCTACGGATCGTTGGTTGTCTGGAACAGAGATCCGCTGACCGTGGCGGTTTGCACAGGCAATGTCGATGAGGAGAATGTCGCGATCCATGAGCGCAACGGAGGAATTTGAGGCAAAGCGCTCCCAGAAAAGGCCCTCAGGA
>JBCBWG010000377.1:0-1628 GCA_039817205.1 Pseudomonadota bacterium | reverse complement strand
CGCTGCCGCTGAGGCCGGGATGGCCAGCACGTTTGCCATGGAGTTATCCAGACGTGCATTGGAGTGGTGGGCCGCAGAGTTTCTTGAGCAAGCTTTTGGCTCTGACAATTTTAGGCTCTCGCGTTTACTTGAAGCTGTTTTGGTGGAAATAAGGCTGATTGTTAGTCAAGAACTCGCAAAATCAAAAATTGATAGGCTGTCTGCGCAGGCTGGTGCCATTCAAGTTTGGCGTGCCCCCATCGGGTGGTCCGGTTTGATTGTTAGTGCATCGTCGGCCTCTGGTCCATTGGGACGATGCTTTCTGGTGCAGGCGGACGATAGCCCAATGAGCTGTGCGGCCTGATCGTATTGTAGTGGATGCGCCATTGCTCGATCAGGATTTGCGCCTCCCTCAAGCTGTAGAAGATTTCACCATTCAGCAGCTCGTCGCGGAACCTGGCGTTGAAGCTTTCGCAGTATCCGTTTTCCCACGGTGAGCCCGGTTCGATGTACGCGGTCTTTGCGCCGACGGCGGCGATCCAATCCCGCACCTTCTGAGCGATGAACTCCGGCCCATTGTCGGATCTTATATACTCCGGTGGACCACGTAGGATGAATAGGTCGGTCAGCGCATCCAGCACGTCCGTGGAGTTGAGCTTGCGATCGACGCGGATCATGAGCGCCTCCCTGCTGTATTCGTCGATGATGTTCAGCGTCCGATAGACGCGCCCGTCAGCCGTGCGGTCCTGAACGAAGTCATAAGACCAGACATGGTTTGGACGCTCCGGCCTGAGCCGGACGCAAGACCCATCGTTCAGCCAGAGCCGCCCCTTTTTCTTCTGCTTTTGCGGAACCTTCAGCCCTTCGCGCCGCCAAATCCGTTCGACCCGCTTGTGGTTCACACACCAGCCAGCGTTGTTCAGCAGGCCCGTCACCATGCGGTAGCCATAGCGCCCGTACTGGTCAGCCAGCTCGATGATGTCGTCGGTCAGGCGCTCTTCATCGACCCGGCCTTGCGGCACTTTCCGCTGCGTGGACCGATGCTGTCCAAGCGTGCGGCAGGCCCGGCGCTCAGACACGCCAAGTTCCTGCCGAACATGGTCAATGCACTTGCGGCGACGTGAAGGGCTTAGAAGTTTCCCTTTGCAGCCTCGGTCAGGATGAGCTTGTCCAGCGTCAAATCAGATACCGCGCGCCGCAGTCGCTGGTTCTCCTTCTCGAGCTCCTTCAACCGCGCAAGCTGCGAACGCTGCATCCCACCATAAAGCTTGCGCCATCGATAAAACGTCTGCTGTGTCACGCCGATCTGGCGCACCGCCTCGGCGATCGTCGCGCCTTGTCCTTGCAGCACTTCAACTTGCCGAAGCTTCGATACAATCTCTTCGGGCTTCTCTCGTTTCCCAGCCATCGCTGATCCTCCAATTTGCGGGACAAATCTATCCCAGTTGGTGGACCACTTTCAGGGGGCTACTCCATTAATTTGGCGTCTTAGATTTCGGCCGAACGCGACGCTTACACTTCAGCGATCGTCGTTTCGCCCAATTTCGCAATCAACCCTTTTTCCACTTCGCTCATAACACTCGACACTCGGCGATGGAGAGCATGCGCCACCTCGCAACTCGGTGCGTCTTCACGATCATCCGCTGCTA
>JBCBWG010000376.1:0-1783 GCA_039817205.1 Pseudomonadota bacterium | reverse complement strand
ATCTTTGACCCGATTGTCGTTCAAGCCCGGCTCATCGGCGAGGTCCATGACATCGCGGTAGAACGCTTCGAGCCCCGGCACATCGTTGGTTGTCAGATTGACGTGGTGCAGTTTGAGCTTCATGGGCGGGATCCTCCGATGTGTTCGCTGTCCAGTGATCAAACCACAAGCCACATGCCCAAACCAAGCGGGCGGGCCAAGCGGGTGGGCCAGACCTGACAACGAGCTTTCGAGAGGTCGAACTCGAGATTTCGAGGATCGCGCGTGCGGACGAAGAACTCTCAACATGTAACCAGGACGCAAAGCGACCCGGCGCGCGCGCCGCCCCATCGGAGCGCCTCAGCGCGTGAGATCAAAAAATGGTGCGCTCGAGAAGATTCGAACTTCCACGGGTCTCCCCACTACGACCTCAACGTAGCGCGTCTACCAATTCCGCCACGAGCGCACTGGAGGCGCTGTCGTTGGTGCCTCCGGAGCGCGTCTGCTAACAAAGGCCCTATTGAATTGCAAGCGCGGCGTGTGTCTTGGCGGCCGATGGTGGACGTCACGGCACGGCCGACCCCGACCAACTCCAACCAACTCCAATCAACTCCAACCAACTGGGCTTTGAGGCGAGGCGTGAACACGTGGCAGACGACGATGCATCGGTCATCTGGGTCCAAAGCACAGGGCTCGTCGCTTACGATGATGCGGTCACGGCGATGGAAGCCCACGTGGCGCGCATTGCGACGGGCAAGGCATCGGAAGCCGTCTGGTTGCTGGAACATCCCCCGCTCTACACCGCCGGGACCAGCGCGCAGGACACCGATGTCGCAGCCGCGCCACCGTTTCCGGTTTTCCGCACGGGTCGCGGCGGCCAGTACACGTATCATGGCCCAGGCCAACGCGTTGCTTATGTGATGCTCGACGTCCGGCGCCGGTTCGGAGACGTCAGGGCGTTCGTTGGAGAACTTGAGCAGTGGCTCATTGATGCCCTCCGAGCGCTTGATGTCGCTGGCGATTTGCGAGAGGGGCGCGTCGGGGTCTGGGTGCCGCGTGCGGGCGACCCGCTCGGCCGTGACGACAAGATCGCAGCGCTCGGCATCCGCCTGCGCAAATGGATCAGCTTTCACGGCATCAGCTTGAACGTGGCGCCCGACCTCAGCCACTTCGACGCCATCGTCCCCTGTGGGATCCGCGAGCACGGGGTCACGAGCCTGAGAGCACTTGGTGCCAATGCGGATATGAGTATTGCCGACGCGGCGCTACGACGCGCGTTCGAACATCGGTTCGGGCCAACGCGGGACGCGCCGGGTTTGTCCAACATCTGAAGCTACTGCGGACGGGCTGGTGCACGGCGGCGGCCGTCGGGCCCAACGCGAAAGGGGCGCAGCTTGGGGTTTGCCAAATCCTCGAGCGTGCCATCCCAATAGAGACGACCGCCCTCAATCGTGACCTGTTCTTTGCCCTCGAGAACGTAGGTCGCGTCTTGCTCACCCATCAGCGTGATCTGACACCCTTCCAGGCAGACGTCTTTGATCGAACCGGACGGCGGGATCGTCTCTTGCCGTTCTGGCTTATTCGTCTCGGCGATTGAGACTGTGCGAGCTTTGGCGTCACCGTTGACCACTGTCGTCGCAGCGGCCGGTGTCGTCACCAGGAGAGCTGGAAAAACCAGAGCCATCGCAATGCTTGCGAAGCGTGGCAGCGACCAATCGGCCGACACAGGCCCGAGCCTGTCACCCTTGCCGGAGCGGTCGCCGTCGTTCGGCCGTGTAGATGACCGTGATGCTGAGGTTGGCAT
>JBCBWG010000375.1:0-1809 GCA_039817205.1 Pseudomonadota bacterium | reverse complement strand
TGATCCGCGACGAGATGGCGAGCTTGGGCGCCCTGCGGCGGTCTGAGATCGAAGCTGCGCGGACCGAGATTGTCGACGCTGCGCGCGACACCCTCGCCCGCGCCGAAGCAGCACATGCGAAAGCGTCCCTGCACCTAAACGCCGCCAGTTACGGCGTTTTGGTTCTGCAACGAGAGATGCCGCAGCTCTCATACTCAAGCCCCACATTCCATCAGCCACCTGCGTCGGGCGAACGAAAGGGCACGGGCACCCTTGCAGTTGGAGCGCGCGACGGGCGTCGGCTCGTTCGACGGGTTGAGGGTAATGGCGTCCGATTGCCGGTTGCTGCGTAAAACTCAAAGCGGTCCTTGCTGGTTCTCAGGCCCGGCACTGCTGCTCGATCGTTGACAGCGGACGCGCAATCTTCGATATCTCCGCCACATTCTGAATTGGCTATCCCGAACCCCTGCTGGATCGCGCGCGTCAGCGTCTGTTCCAGAGACAACATCCGCCAGCGCGTTGCGCCCGCGGATGCTCTTTTGCTTTGGCGACGCCACGAAATGAGGTGACCGATGTTCGAGACCCTGTCTGACCGCCTGTCTGGCATTCTCGATAAGCTGACGAAACGAGGCGCGCTGACCGACAGCGATGTCGCAGAAGCCATGCGCGAAGTGCGCCGTGCCCTGCTCGAAGCCGATGTGGCGCTCGATGTTGTGAAGGCGTTCGTCGACCGCGTGAAAGAGAAGGCGGTTGGCCAGGAGATCGTGAAGTCGGTCACGCCGGGCCAGATGGTCATCAAGATCGTCTATGACGAACTCGTCGCCATGCTCGGCTCGGACGCGCAGCCGCTGGATACGGCGGCGACGCCCCCGGTTCCGGTCCTCATGGTCGGCCTTCAAGGCTCTGGCAAAACGACGTCCACTGCGAAGATCGCGAAACGACTGACCGACCGTGAGAAGAAAAAGGTTCTCATGGCGTCACTCGATACGCGTCGCCCGGCTGCGATGGAGCAGCTCAAAGTCCTTGGCGAACAGACCGGCGTTGCGACCCTTCCGATCGTTGCGGGCCAAAGCCCTGCCCAGATCGCAAAGCGCGCCATGGATGCGGGCAAACTCGGCGGCTACGACGTCGTCATGCTCGACACCGCTGGCCGGACCACCGTTGATGACGCGCTCATGGCGGAGGTGGTCGAGGTTCGCAAAATCACAGGACCGCACGAGGTCTTGTTGGTCGCCGATGCGCTGACCGGGCAGGACGCCGTCAACACAGCGACTGCATTCGATCATCAGGTCGGGATCACCGGTATCGTTCTGACCCGCGTTGACGGTGATGGCCGCGGCGGTGCGGCCCTGTCGATGCGTGCCGTGACGGGTAAACCGATCAAGCTGATGGGCGTTGGCGAAAAGTGGGATGCGCTCGAAGAGTTTTATCCTGACCGGATCGCCAATCGCATCCTCGGCATGGGCGATGTCGTCAGCCTCGTTGAAAAAGCTGCCGAGACGATGGATGCGGAGAAGGCGCAAAAGCTCGCCGCCCGCATGAAAGAGGGTCAGTTCGATCTCAACGATCTCTCCGAGCAGTTGAAGCAGATGGAGAATATTGGCGGCATGGGTGGCCTGATGGGCATGCTCGGCGGCGGCGCGAAAATGAAGGATCAGATGGCCGCCGCCGGTGTCGACGACAAAATGATCAAGCGCCAGCGCGCGATCATCTCTTCCATGACAAAGAAAGAGCGCTCCACCCCGAAGATCATCGACGGTAAGCGCCGCAAGCGGATCGCTGCGGGCTCTGGAACGCATGTCGCCGAAGTGAACAAGGTGCTGAAAATGC
>JBCBWG010000374.1:0-1813 GCA_039817205.1 Pseudomonadota bacterium | reverse complement strand
CGCGCGTGAGGTCGACGTATTTGCCGTTCCACTTGAGCAACGCCCCGACAGCGACCGCAACGCCCCGCCAGACATGATCGCCAATGTCTTGAGCGATATCCCGACCTTGGCCGAAACCCACCCACCATGACATAAGACGGGCAAACACACTCGGACCGGAGGCCCGCACATGCCACACCGCACCACCGACACGCCGACGACGCTTCGCCGTGACCTTGCCGCAGCGCTCCGGCTGGCGGAGCGGTTCGGATTTCACGAGGGAATTTGCAATCACTTTTCGGTCGTCTTGCCGGGCGATCATGAGCGCTATCTCATCAATCCATACGGCGTCCACTGGTCGGAAATGCAGCCCGACCATCTTCTGCTGATCGATGGCGAAGGCACCGTTCTCGAGGGCGAAGGTGAGGTCGAGGCGACAGCGCGCAACATTCACATCGCTGGGCACCGTGCGAACCCACGGCATGCGGCCATCCTGCATGTGCACATGCCGCATGCGACAGCCCTGACTATGATCCAGAACGGCCGCCTTGAGATGGCGCATCAGACCGCCTGTAAGTTCTTCAATCGCACGGCGTACCACGGCTTCAGCGGCGTTGCGCTGACCGAGGAACAGGGAGCCGACGTTGCCAAAGCCCAGGCTGATAACCCACACGCCGACATCATCTTTCTGGCGGCACACGGGATCTCGATTGGGGGTCCATCCATCGCTATGGCGTTCGACGATCTCTACTATTTGGAACGCGCGTGTAAGCAGCAGATCCTCGCCCTCAGCACAGGCCGCCCCCTCGCGATCATTGATGACGAAATGGTACGCCAGACCAACCGTGAAATGATGCAGGTCTTCGAGTATCAGGCCGTGAAGCATTTCGAAGCACTGCGGCGAACACTCAGCTAGGATTGCTTTGGCGATAGCGAACCGTGAGCGGGTTCGCGCGTTCAATATGGCCCCGCCCCATCGCTGCTGGACGCTAACCATGCAGCTCTTCATCAACCAAACGTAGAAAGTGAGCCCGTCATGTCCGGAGCTGAAATCCAAGCCTTCGCGATCCAGGTTTTGCCCGCAGCCGTCGTCGTCTTCGTGATCGCACTCGTTGGCAACTTGCTGTCGTTCTCAAGCCGGTTCGTCAACGCACTGGTCACAGCCATCCTGTTCGCCGCGGTGTACGGTGGGATCTACTACGCGATCACAACCGGCATGGTCTCAGGCGACTTCCCACAACTGTCGCAACAGCAGTGGATTCAGATGATCGCAATGTCGGCGATCATCGTGTTTGTCATTGACCTCGTCGCCAATATGATCTCGTTCAACAGCCGCGTTGTGAGCGCGCTTGTGACGGCAATTGTGTTTGTTGTGGTGTTCGGGCTTGCCGTCTACGCGTCCGGCACGTTGCCGCAAATGCCAACGGCCACCTGAGGTGCGAAATCAACCGGTGTAGCCAGCCGTGTAACTGGAACTGTAACTGGCAGCGCAACTGGCCCTTCAACTCGCCTTGCGACTGGCCTTGCAACTGGCACCGCAACCGGCGCTTCCCGCGCTGCACGGCATCGGTTAGTGTCCGCCCATGACAACGATCCTCGACCGAATTACAGCCTACAAGCGAGACGAAGTGGCCGCTGCCAAAGCGCAGCGGCCACTCGCTGATGTTGATGCAGCGGCGCGCGCGGCCGATCCCGTGCGCTCTTTTTCGAACGCGCTTGACGCGAAGACGGCTGCCGGTCAGTTCGCGCTCATCGCGGAGATCAAAAAGGCGAGCCCATCGAAAGGTCTGATCCGCCCGGAATTTGACCCGCCACGACTTGCAGATGCCTACGC
>JBCBWG010000373.1:0-1879 GCA_039817205.1 Pseudomonadota bacterium | reverse complement strand
AAGAGTTTCTGCGCGAGCGCGGCCTTGAGGTAATCGTTGCCGATGATGCGGACTGCAAGGCGTTAATGGCGCGATTTATCCGAGAAAAACCGGCCCTTTGGGCGGAAGATATTGCGGAAGACGAACCGGTCTGAAACGAAACAGATGCGACCCATTCTGCGGCGTGGTCCATCAAAGGCGCCCAACCGGGTGGAGCTCAAATGGACAAGCCTGATCATATCGTCCTGACGTCGCATCGGCCGGATAGTCCGGCTTACGAACTCAACTGGGGCGCGGCCACGGCCAAAGAGCGCGGGCCGGTCGTCGGCGGGCTGGCAAGCGGCGGCAACGGTGGCGCTGGTAGCCGTAACGTCATCGGCGTGCATGCCGGCTCGTATGGGGTCTATCGCGCGATGGCGGTTGCGGCTGGCTCACTCGATCCCATGCACAGACCCGACCTGACCAACACGGATCCGACCGACCAGATCGGGCCCCATCCGCAATGGGCGGGCGCCGGTCGCATCGTCTCGCTCGACCCCTATGGCCACATTGTCGGAAGTGCTTTCAACAACTTGATCGCAGCGGGCGCGCCGATTCAGCCGACGATTGCGGTCACAAAAGCGCGGATCAATCTTGGCGAGCTACGGGATGCGGTTGCGAGCGGGCGATTGACGGCAGATGGTGACGTCCTGCTCCCCAACGGCGATGTCAGCGTGACCAAGGCGGCCATCGAGCCCGTTTGGTATCTGCCAGGGATCGCGGAACGTCTTGGCGTTAAGGAGACCGGTTTGCGCCGCGGGCTCTTTGAAGAGACGGGCGGCATGTACTCCGAGCTCATCACACGGCCCGATCTCAAAGTGTTTCTGCCACCGATCGGCGGCATCACGCTCTACATCGTTGGCGATGTCGCCTCGCTGGCAGATCCAACCCGACCGCTCGCTTGCCGCGTTCACGATGAGTGCAACGGGTCTGACGTGTTTGGTTCTGACATTTGCACCTGCCGCCCTTACCTGACGCACGGCATCGAAGAGTGCATTCGAATGGCGCAAACGGGTGGCGCCGGCCTGATCGTCTATAACCGCAAGGAGGGACGCGCGCTCGGCGAAGTGACGAAGTTTCTTGTCTACAATGCGCGCAAACGGCAGCCGGGCGGTGACAGCGCCGACACGTATTTCGAGCGGACCGAGTGCGTTGCGGGTGTCCAGGACAACCGCTTCCAGGAGTTTATGCCGGACGTCTTTCACTGGCTCGGCATCACTCGTATCGATCGCTTCATTTCTATGAGTGACATGAAATACGATGCGCTCGTCCGCCAAGGCATCGAAGTCGTAGAACGTGTGCCGATCCCCGATGAGCTGATCCCGCCGGATGCGCACGTTGAGATGGATGCCAAAAAGGCAGCGGGCTATTTCATCGACGACAGTGTCTCGGTCGTCACCGGTGCTGGAGATGCAAAGGGCCGTGCGCTTGACGACAACTGATCAGGACCGGGAAGCGGCGCGCGACCTTTTGAGCGCACGCGCTGTCAGAGATCGCTGCACGCGCGTTCTGGCGGCCCGCACGTCGCTGCACCACTTCCGCGTCAACGTCGACAAACTCGAAGCGGTGGCCGATTACGTTGTCGAGACCATGCGGCTCAATTATCCGGGCCTCGACATTCCGTTCCACGCGCGCTGGCGCCATTTCGTCATCGACGGCTGCGATCGTTGGGCGGCGTTGCGCGGAACGCTTGGAGTCGATTTAGACGGAGACGAGGTCGCGCGCATCCAGTTCGATTTGGCGATTACGAGCGTTCTGCTGGATGCGGGCGCTGGTGATCAATGGCGCTATCGGGATCAGAAGACGGGCCGCGACATCGCTCGGTCTGAGGGGCTGGCGCTCGCAAGCCTTGAGGCGTTTG
>JBCBWG010000372.1:0-1880 GCA_039817205.1 Pseudomonadota bacterium | reverse complement strand
CAACGTGGCAGGCTTTTCATCGATGACCATCGTCAACCGTGTAACGCTCGATCTCGTCGCGCCGTCGCCGACACGCGTTGGCGTTGTTCGAACGCTTGCGCTGGTTGCCGTCACCGTCGTTTTGGCGATTTGGATGAGCCTCGGACCGGCCAACGCCGGTGATCAAGTCAAGCTGACGGACGATATGATCAAACGATTTATCGCGATGCAGACCGAACTAGTCGCGATGGCCAAGGACCTCGAGGACGCCGAAGATCCGGATGATAAACTGAAGGCGCAGCTCAAAGCGCTCGCCACCAAGCATGGCTTTGCGTCCATCGGAGAGTTCGACGCGGTTGCAACGTCCATCACGCTTATCATGACCGGAATTGATCCAGACACCGGCGTTTGGGCAGACCCCAAAATCGGCATTCGCGGAGACATGGAAGACGTCAAAAAAGATACAACGATTGACGACGCAGAGCGCCGCGAGCTCCTGAAAGATCTCAACGAAGCGCTTGAGAGCACGCCGGACATTGCCCATAAGTCGAACATTCCGGTTGTAAAAAAGTTTGCAGCGGAGATCGAGAAGCTGCTGGAATAGCACTGAGAAGAACAAGACATCGGCAGTGAGGTCGATGCGGACCCGGGGACAGAGACGAGCAAGGTTTGGCCATTATGCAGGACCACGCGTTCCGAACAGGACAAGCAACAGCCGCAACAGAGCAAGATCCATTAAATCGCTTGCAAACCGATGACGGTGCCGCACCGATCGCACTTGAACGCCGCGGAGCGATCGCCGAATTGCGGCTCCGACGGCCCAAGGCACGCAATGCTCTGTCGCTTGAAATGCTCAACGCGCTGATCTCAGCTATCGGCGAGATCGATGCCGATGAGGCAATCAAGGCCGTGATCCTCGCATCGGACGGCCCGGTATTTTGCGCAGGCCATGACCTTGGCGAGTTGACCGCTGCCAGACGCAACACCGACGGCGGTGAGGCGTTCTACCGCCAGACAATGGAGACGTGCGCTCGGATGATGCAGGCGATTGTTCAATCGCCGAAACCGTTCATCGCCGCCGTCCAAGGGACGGCCACAGCCGCTGGCTGCCAGCTCGTGGCAACCTGCGATCTTGCAGTGGCATCCGAAGACGCGAAATTCTGCACGCCCGGCGTCCACATCGGTCTCTTTTGTTCAACACCGATGGTTGCCCTCTCGCGCAACGTCTCCCGCAAGCACGCAATGGAGATGCTGCTCCTCGGCGAGATGGTCGCGGCGGATCGGGCGCTCGATCTCGGTCTGATCAATCGCATGACGCTTCCTGCGGATATGATGCGAGAAGCGGTCATGATGGCGGAGACGATCGCGTCGAAGTCGGGCCGGACGGTCGCAATCGGCAAGCGGGCTTTTTACGAGCAGCTCGAGATGGGCCTCAGCGATGCCTACCGCCACACAGCCGACGTCATGACGCGCAATATGTTGGAGCGCGACGCGAAAGAAGGCATCAACGCCTTTCTCGAAAAACGACCGCCCCGTTGGGAAGGCTGATCACTGGATGGAAGACCTCGTCTACAGCGACCGCTTCGTCTCAGACATTCTTGCCAATGCCCGGGTCTTCGCCATCGTTGGCGCATCTGCAAACACGAGCCGACCGAGCTACTTCGCAATGAAGTATCTCCTTCAGAAGGGCTACACCGTCCAACCGATCAACCCCGGGCTCGCGGAACAGGACTTGCTCGGCCAGAAGGTGTTCGCGGATCTCGCCGACGTGCCAGTGCCCGTTGATGTGGTCGACATCTTTCGGAACTCGGAGGCCGCTGGCGCCATCACCGATCAGGCCATTGAACTGAAAGACGCCCTTGGGATTTCTGTGATTTGGATGCAGCTCGGCGTGCGCAACG
>JBCBWG010000371.1:0-1899 GCA_039817205.1 Pseudomonadota bacterium | reverse complement strand
CTCACCAACGATCCTGACGGAGGTCAGCGATGACATGACAGTCGCACGCGAGGAGATCTTCGGCCCCGTCGCAAGCGTTCTCGATTTCGACGACGAAGCCGACGTCATTGACCGTGCCAACGCCACACCGTTCGGCCTGTCGGCTGGGGTGTTCACGCAGGACTTGACGCGCGCGCATCGCGTGATCGGCGCATTGGACGCCGGCACTTGCTGGATCAATACCTACAACCTCGCACCCGTTGAGGTGCCGTTTGGAGGCATGAAGGCGTCAGGCATCGGCCGGGAAAACGCGCGCGCCGCGATCGATGCCTATACACAGATCAAATCCGTCTATGTCGGGATGGGGTCCGTCGACGCCCCGTATTGAACGGGACCACCGCTGGCCAACGCGCGCGCGCGCCGTTACCGTCCGTTGAGCCCAATTGCAGAGGCGGCGAAAGATGAGCGAGACCACAGCATCAGAAACTGAAACGTCGCGCGGCGATGACATGCCGACGTCACCTGATGACGTGCGTGTTTTGTTGTCGGGCGGCGGGTATCTCGCGGACGAGGCCATCGCGACGACGGTCTTTCTCGGGCTGAAACTTGGCCGCCCTTTGCTGCTCGAAGGTGAGGCGGGCGTCGGCAAAACCGAAATTGCGCGCGTCCTTGCGGCAAGTCTCGGCCGCGAGCTTGTCCGCCTCCAATGTTACGAAGGTCTGGACCTCGCGAGCGCCGCCTACGACTGGAACTATACGCGCCAGCTTCTGCACATTCGCGCCGCCGAAGCCGCCGGTGAAGCGCAATCCTCACACGCCATCGAAGCCGATCTCTACAGCAAGAACTATCTCCTGCCTCGTCCCTTGCTCCACGCGCTCGAACTGTCGAACGATGGCACACCACCCGTTCTTCTCATCGACGAACTTGATCGAGCCGATGAGCCGTTTGAAGCGTTCCTGCTCGAGTTTCTGGCAGATTATCAACTCTCGATCCCAGAGATGGGAACGGTAAAAGCTGCCACGCCGCCGATCACCATCCTGACGTCCAACCGCACACGCGAAGTGCACGATGCCGTCCGGCGCCGCTGTTTTTATCTCTGGGTCGATTATCCGAATTCAGCGCGGGAACTGGAGATCCTGAAGCTGAAGCTGCCAAACGCCAGCGACGCGCTTTCGGAACAGATCGTCGGCTTCGTGCAACAGATCCGCGCCATGGATCTTTATAAAAATCCTGGCATCGCTGAGACGATCAACTGGGCACAGGCTCTGACGGCGCTGAACGCTGTCACCCTCGACCCAGAGGTCGTCCAATCAACGCTCGGCACCTTGCTCAAATACCAGGACGACATTGCTCGCGTTCAAGGATCCGAAGCAGCCCGCGTCCTCCAGAACCTCAAGTCAGACGCTCAACAGCTCGGAAGTTGAACGTTTGATCATGCGCCATCCGGCCTGGCAATAACGCCACCGGTCATCGGTTGCGGCGCACCGGTCGTGCCGGGGTACGAAATCGGGAGGCCGCGTTTCGCGCGAACCGAAATATACGCCCAGGCCTCCGCTTCAATCGTATCGCCATCAAAGCCGATAGCCTCGGCCATCTCCACCGCGACACCGAGCGTCTCGGTTAGCCCCTGCATCATCGCGCGGTTATGGCGCCCACCACCGGCGACAATCCAACGCTTCGGCGGCGATGGCATATGATCGACCGCGCGCGCAACGGCGCCAACTGTCATGGCAACGAGCGTCGCCGCGCCATCTGCCACGCTGAGGCCTGTTATCATATCCCAGAAGAACGCGTTCCGATCGAGCGACTTCGGCGGTGGGCTTGCGAAAAACGCATCGCCGAGGAAGAACGCAACCGCGCGCATGTCGGCGACCCCGGCCAGCGCTGCAGCACCGCCTTCGTCGCGCGATGCACCAACGG
>JBCBWG010000370.1:0-1948 GCA_039817205.1 Pseudomonadota bacterium | reverse complement strand
GACGACGAAATCGGGGTTGATCGTCATGCCGCCGTTTTCGGTGTCGACTTCGGCAAGGAGCCCCACGGACCATCGCGCTGTCACGAGATGCGCTATCCGGGTGGTGACGTTACGAGCGACATCTGGCTCTGATGTCCGTCATTGGCCCTCAACGCTGAGGCTCAAAATGGATCGCGCCGTTTACACGGTGACCTTCCGTAACCGAGATGGCGCCACTCTCTCGGTTGCGGAAGACGAGGCGATATTCGACGTCGCCGAGCGCGAAGGGATCGCGCTGCCGATCGCCTGCCGCTACGGCGGCTGCATCACATGCGCGGCGCGGCTGATTTCGGGCCGCGTTGTTCAACCCAAAGGCACAGCCATCAACAAGCGCCAGAGCCAAGCTGGCTACATCCTGCTCTGCGTCGCCCAGCCTCGCAGTGACTGCGCCGTAGATGTCGGCGTTGAAAGTCACGGCGATCTCTACCAAAACCCCTTTGCAGTTGCCCGTTCCTGACCCAACTGCGGATCATGCAACGTGCAGTTGCTGTCACGGCGAAGGGGAACACGATGTCTCGGGACAAGCAGAACGTGATGGCGATGGTCGCGCTGACGCGGCCCATGCTTCCAAATCCGGAGCGGCTGATAAAACGCCTCGACGCTCGCATCGGCACACAGGGCGACACGACCTATGAAGCATCCGATACCTCAATCATCATCCCGGTCGCCGGAGGCGCACTCATCATCGCTTTGATCGATGCGCCTTATCCACGGGACGACTGGATGTCGCTTGCGTCACGAAACTGGCATTGGCCAGACGCCGCACAGGCCTATGACGCACAAACGGCCCACCTGGTCATCTCGTGCGGTTGGGCCGAGGACACACCGTTTGACGCGCACCTCAAACACGCTGAGGTCATCGCCGAGATCGTCGACCAGCTCGATGCCGTTTCCGTGTTTTGGGCCAGCGCTATGACGGAACCTGCAAGTGTTGCAGTCCAATTGGAGGACTATCGACAGAATGGCGCGGTGCCGACGATGCTCTGGTTGCTCTACCAAATCACGCCGCAAGGTCCGAACCAGACCGTGATTTCAACACTCGGAATGGACCAGTTTGGCCTGATGGAGTTGGAGGCAAATCCAGCTTCCCTTCCACCGCAAGACGCCTGGAACGTCCTTCAAGGCCTCGCCGCCTACCTGATCGTCAACGGTCCGGTCGTCAACGACGGCGACACGATCGGCCAAGACGCGCAACACAAAATTGTCGTCAGGCATCAGCCATCGTTTCGGGATGGGCCGGGCATGGTCTACGCGCTCGACTTTGGGCTTCCGCCTGCCATGAAACCGGAGCCGAATTCCGAAAGCGGCGGGTTTATGAAACGGATTTTCGGTCGCGCGCCGAAGGTCCGATGAGCATATCAAAGACCGCACCGGACGACACCGACCTGCTCTTTGTCTACGGCAGTCTCATGCCGCACTTCACCGCCGCGTTTGGGAGAACCGAACGGCGACGGCTGGCTCAAAGCGCGATGGATCTCGGTCCTGCGACGACGGCTGGCGAGTTACTGGATCTCGGTCAGTATCCCGGCTTGATCCGACCCACGCCCCGAGACCCGAACATCGCAGAGGCGCAATCGACGATCCAGCCTCACGTGGCAGGGCGGCTCCTCAAGCTGCGGCGTCCCGCGGTCACGCTCGGTTGGCTCGACCGTTACGAGGGGATCACGCCGGGTCTTGCCCAATGCGATTACGAGCGCGTTTTACGTCCGGTCCTTTGTCAGACCGTCGCGACCGAAACACTGATCGCATGGGTTTATATCTATACGGGCAGAACCATTGGAAGCCGGCGCATTCGGTCGGGCCGCTGGGCGTAATGCGCGGCTTGGCCGCGCGCGTTACGCGCGCTCCATCAGAGCACTTTGCCCGGATTGAGAATGCCGTTTGGATCGAACAGCCGTTTCAAATCGCG
>JBCBWG010000036.1:0-18950 GCA_039817205.1 Pseudomonadota bacterium | reverse complement strand
GATGAGGCCGCGCACACCGCCTCCGTCGAGCGACAAAATGCGTTTTTGCCGTCCGGGGGCGAGACGCCTCTCTCGTTCGTCCGTCACACTGTACCTGCACGCTGCTGCCCTTACTTCAGTTCACGGGCAACCCTATGCCATCGCGACTGCGGATTTGAGCGGGGGGAGCAGACGGCCGATAAAGCAATACCAAATGTTGCGGGCTGGCAACGCAGCCTCGCGCCCTAACGAACCGTGCTTCCCGCTGGCTTTACCACCTCGTAGGTCGCGGCGAACGCGTCGGCTGCAACCCTATACGTATCTTCGGGATGGCTCGGGTCTTGGACGATGGCATCGCCCGCCTGTGCGATCAGGTCGCCGCCCCATGGCGCTTTAAACTCAAGCGGAGCCTCGTCTCCCGTGACGATAAAGAAGAGCATTTCGCCTTTTCGTGGACGATAGCGGCGCCATGGATCTTTGCCGCCTGGGCCGAGCGGCCCGTCATAGCGTTCGACAAAAATCTCTCGAAGGACGAGGTATTCCTCGAAGCCAGTTTTCTCTGTGAGGTTACGGACGACCATGTCGCCGTCTTTGGCCGGTGGGCTTGTTGTTTCGCGACCTTCGTCCTTGAGGCGGGTCTCAATCACTTCACCAACCAATGCTGGCCGGGCATCGACATTGGCAATTTTGCGGGCTCGGCCGATACGGCCGGCGGCCTCGGCTGTCGCGACGTGCTTTTGAATATCAACGCGCACCAATGAAATACCTCGCGGAGGCTACCCCCCCGTGACACTCATGTGTCGCGAGACGGCCGGCGCTTTCCTTTCACGGTCGATGATGAAGTCGTGGCCCTTCGGCTTGCGCGAGATCGCTTCATCCATGGCCGAGAAAAGCGCTTCGTCGGACGTCGATGTGCGCAGCGGTGTTCGCAGGTCAGCTGCATCGTCTTGGCCAAGGCACATGTAGAGCGTGCCGGTGCAGGTCAGGCGGACGCGGTTGCAGCTCTCGCAGAAGTTATGGGTGAGCGGCGTAATGAAACCGATGCGGCCGCCCGTTTCTTTGACGCCGTAATACCGCGCGGGACCGCCGGTTTTGTATTCGAGCAAGTCGAGCGAAAACGTTTCGGAAAGTTTTGCGCGGACTTGGCTGAGCGGCAGATACTGATCCGTCCGATCGCCGTCGATGTCGCCGAGAGGCATCGTCTCGATCAGCGTCAGGTCCCAGCCGCGACCATGGCACTGTCGCATCATCTCTTCGATTTCGTCTTCGTTCACGCCCTTCAATGCGACGGCGTTGATTTTGATTTGGTGGCCGGCTTTCTCAGCGGCCTCAAGTCCACCCATCACCTGTTCAAAGCGGCCCCAGCGGGTGATTTGCTGGAACAGGTCCGGTCGCATCGTGTCCATGGACACGTTGATGCGTCGGACACCGCAATCGAAAAGCTCATCGGCATATTTTGCGAGCTGGCTGCCGTTGGTCGTGAGCGTCAGTTCCTCCAGCGCCCCGGTCCCCAGATGCCGACCGAGCTGGCGAAAGAGGTACATGATATTTTTGCGGACAAGCGGTTCGCCGCCGGTGATCCTCAGCTTCCGAACGCCTTTCGCGACAAACGCCGAGCACAACCGGTCGAGTTCTTCGAGCGTGAGAAGTTCTTGCCGGGGCAGGAACGTCATGTGTTCGGACATGCAGTAGACGCAGCGGAAATCGCAGCGGTCGGTCACCGAGACGCGCAGGTAAGAGACGTGCCGGCCAAAAGGATCGATCATCGGCGCATCAGGGCGGGCTTCGGTCGTGGTCGGACTAAGGTTCATATCATCACCAGAGCAAGGCAGTGAGCGTGGTCGAACCCTGGCATTTGCTCTCTCTGACGGGCAATACCGGACGAGCCGTCTGGGACAATAAGGAACACGACATTCTCGCTCTATCTGGCTCGCTCTATCTGGCTCGTTACATCCGGCTCGTTAGGTCTTGCGTTCGTTGCGTCCGTGACGGTCGGTTGTCGATTGGGCAGCGGAACACAACGCGCGTTCGCAACGCGACACGGGCACAGGACGCTCGGGCCGCCGCCCGCAGCAGCCTGAGCCCGCCACAACTTGCCACCGTTATCTTGGACATTGAGTTGAACACTCGAACTACGACTAAAGTGCACCCCATTATTTGGGGTTGTAAAAGTCAGCAATTATGCTGCGCTGCAACAACATTTTAAAAAGTCGTCATTGATCGATCTTATCGGGGCATTTCAAAAGTGGAAATTTTAAGTCAATTTTTTTATTCGCAACTGCAAAAATCACCGGCTGCCGAGATTCGTTGAAGAAAAGCGAGCGGCAATGCAACCATGTGCTACCATGCCAAGTATTGGCGCGTTGCAGCCCCGCACGCATGGTGCCTAAGAGAGTTGGCGCGAAACTTCAGTTTGATCGGAAGAGCACTTGCGTCCTGAGCGTGAAATGGGCGGTTACAACACGGAACCGAAGATGACCGGGACGGGAGCGGCACGTGAAGCTGTCGCGCCGGAAGATGAAGCGCGTGGTCAAATGTATGCGCTCATCGCCAAGCTTCTCTCAGATATCCCGGACGAACAGGGCTTGAAACGGGTGAGCCAGCTTCATGGTGACCCGGCCACGCCGCTCGGTTCGTCGCTCAATAATCTTGCGACCGCGGCAGCAACGGTCAAAACCGAAGAACTTTCCGATGAATTCCACGATTTGTTCATTGGCGTTGGTCGTGGCGAACTCCTTCCTTACGGCTCGTATTATTTGACAGGATTTCTGCACGAGAAGCCGCTCGCCGCATTGCGTGAGACGCTGGCGGCGCTCGACCTCCAAGCCGATCCCCAACAGAGCGAACCCGAGGATCACATCGCCTCCGAGCTTGAGGTTATGTCCGGGCTGATTTTGGGATCGTTTGGGGAGGTGCGCGGGAACGCTGCGACTGCGTTTTACCGCGAGCATTTGCAGGTCTGGGCTCACAAGTTCTTCGCGGATTTAGAGGCGGCTGAAAACGCGAATTTCTATCGTCACGTCGCGGTTCTCGGACGGCGGTTTCTCGAACTCGAAGAGCAAGTGATGGAGATGAACTAGCCCGCACGGCGCAAGGATTTTCAATTTCGCTCCGCACCGTTCGATCGGAACGTTTGGGGCCTGTCGGTTAAGGCCCTCGCCGGTGGGCCGGACGCACAACACCGGTAGATGGCGCCTTTGGCGTCGGCGCCCTGTCTCCCGACGGAGCGCGAAAGTTAGAGAAGCGGCGGCGGTCGGACCGCTGAGTTCGCTTCAGTGAGGAGAGCAAAACATGGACGAACGAGAAAAAGTCGCCGATCGGCGGAACTTTTTTAAACTTGCCGGCGCAAGCGTTGTTGGTGGTGGCGCGGCCGTTGCTGCTGCGACCGGTGCACAAGCGTCTGAAGCCGAGGCCGCGCCGAAGCCCGGAAGCGATTACCACGCCTCTGAGCATGTGCGCCGCTACTACGATCTCGCCCGCGAGTTTTAAGACGGCAGCGGCTGCCCCCCGTTGACTGCAACCGGGCGGGCTTGGCTGAAGCCGAACGAGTTGGAATTGAAAGCGTGCTCAATTGAGGGGGCGCGTTTCGAAACCGGAGACGACAGATGCTCAGGAAAAAATCCTCAGGCTCGGTCGCAACTGCCCGCCTCGCAAGCGCGAGATCGGCAGCAGCGCCAGCCGCCGTCGATCGGCGGACATTCATGCGGAACTCGGGCCTTGCGGTTGGGGGCCTGGCGGCCGTCGGCACGTTGACCGCGGGTCGCGTCCAGAAGGCAGAGGCCGCTGGCGCTGCCGCGGGTGGCAAGCTCGAAACGCGCAAATCGGTTTGCACGCACTGTTCTGTCGGCTGCACCGTGATTGCCGAAGTTAAAATGGTGAGCGGCAAAGCGACGTGGGTCGGCCAAGAGCCCGGTTGGGACAGCCCGTTCAACCTCGGCGCTCACTGCGCAAAGGGTGCCGCTGTTCGCGAACACGCCCACGGAGACCGCCGCTTAAAGTACCCGATGAAACTCGTCGGTGGAAAATGGAAGCGCATCTCGTGGGACGAAGCGATCGACGAAGTCGGCGGCAAGATGCTCGACATCCGCAAGGAAAGCGGACCCGACAGTGTCTACTGGCTCGGCTCGGCGAAGCACTCCAACGAGCAGGCTTACTTGTTCCGGAAGTTCGGTGCGTTCTGGGGCACCAACAACCTCGATCACCAAGCTCGGATCTGTCACTCGACCACGGTTGCAGGTGTTGCCAACACCTGGGGCTACGGCGCGATGACGAACTCCTACAATGACATCCTGCGCTCAAAAGCGATCTTCTTGATCGGTGGCAACCCTGCCGAAGCGCATCCGGTATCGTTGCTGCATCTGCTCAAGTCGAAAGAGCAGAACAATGCGCCGATGATCGTCTGCGATCCGCGGTTCACGCGGACGGCAGCTCATGCAACCGAGTACGTCCGTTTCCGCCCAGGCACTGACGTCGCGCTCGTTTGGGGCATTCTCTACCACATCTTCGAGAACGGCTGGGAAGACAAGCAGTTCATCGAACAGCGCGTCTGGGGCATGGATCTCATCCGCGAAGAAGTCGCAAAGTGGACGCCTGAGGAAGTCGAGAAAGTCACTGGCGTTCCCGGTTCTCAGATGCGCCGCGTTGCCCGGACACTGGCAACGAACAAGCCTGGCACCGTCATATGGTGCATGGGCGGCACGCAGCACACGAACGGCAACAACAACACGCGTGCGTACTGCGTGCTGCAGTTGGCCCTGGGCAACATGGGCACGGCCGGTGGCGGTACGAACATCTTCCGCGGCCACTGCAACGTGCAGGGCGCAACCGATCTTGGCGTCTTGAGCCATACACTGCCCGGCTATTACGGCCTGTCGAAAGGTGCTTGGAAGCACTGGAGCCGCGTTTGGAACGTCGACTACGACTACATGGTCGGCCGTTTCCAAGACGAGAAAGCGATGGGCTCGAAGGGCATCGTCGTCTCACGCTGGATCGACGGTGTTCTCGAAGACAAAGCCAACATCGACCAACCGGACAACGTCCGTGCGATGGTGTTCTGGGGGCACGCTGCGAACTCGCAGACGCGTGGCCCAGACATGAAGAAGGCGATGGAGAAACTCGATCTTCTCGTCGTCATCGACCCGCATCCGACCGTTGCGTCGGTCATGTCGGATCGGAAAGACGGCGTTTACCTGCTGCCAGCAACGACGCAGTTCGAGAACGCAGGTTCGGTGACGGCGTCAAACCGCTCGATCCAGTGGCGCGAAAAAGTTGTCGACCCGCTTTTTGAATCGAAGGTCGACCACGAGATCATGTATCTCTTCGCAAAGAAGTTTGGCTTCGAAACCGAGATGTTCAAAAACATCAAGGTTGAAGGCAACGTGCCGAACGTTGAGGACACGACCCGCGAGATCAATGCGGGCATGTGGACGATCGGCTATACGGGGCAGTCGCCTGAGCGCATCAAGCTGCACATGGCCAACCAGCACACGTTCGACAAGGTGACGTTGCAGGCGAAGGGCGGTCCCGCTGACGGCGATTACTACGGCATGCCATGGCCAGCCTGGGGCACGGCGGAGATGAAACACCCCGGAACGCCGAACCTGTACGACACGTCGAAGCCAGTTGCCGAAGGCGGCCTCTGCTTCCGCGCACGGTTCGGTGTGTCGGCGCCCGAAAAGTACGCGACGGGCGATGGCGCAAAGGACAACCTTCTCGCTGTCGACAGCTATCCGGTCGGCTCGGAAATCAAGGACGGTTATCCGGAATTCACCATGGCGGGCCTGAAAAAGCTCGGCTGGGACGGTGACTTGACGGACGCCGAGCGCGCGACAATCGAGAAGATCGCTGGCGACAAAACAAACTGGAAGACCGACCTCTCGGGCGGCATCCAGCGGGTCGCGATCAAGCACGGTTGCGCGCCGTTCGGGAACGCGAAAGCACGGGCCGTCGTTTGGACCTTCCCCGATCCGGTTCCGGTGCACCGCGAGGCGCTCTACACGAACCGCCGCGATCTGGTCGACAAGTACGCGACTTACGATGACCGTAAGTTCTACCGTCTGCCGACGCGCTATGCTTCGATTCAGCAGACCGACTTCTCAAAAGACTATCCGATGATCCTCACGTCCGGCCGCCTGGTCGAATACGAGGGTGGCGGCGACGAGACGCGGTCAAACCCATGGCTCGCCGAGCTGCAGCAGCAGATGTTCGTCGAGATCAACACCCGCGATGCCAACGACCTTGGCATCAAGGATGGCGAGACGGTCTGGGTCGAAGGTCCTGAGAAGGGCAAGGTCAAAGTCGCAGCGATGGTGACTGAGCGCGTCGGACAGGGCGTCGCGTTCATGCCGTTCCACTTCGGCGGCCACTTCCAAGGCAAGGATTTGCGCGAAAAGTATCCGAAGGGTGCTGATCCGTACGTCCTCGGTGAGGCGACCAATACGGCGCAGACCTACGGCTACGATAGCGTCACGCAAATGCAAGAAACCAAAGCAACGCTCTGCAAGATCTGGAGGGCCTGATCCATGGCACGCATGAAGTTCCTTTGTGATGCCGAGCGCTGCATTGAGTGCAACGCCTGCGTCACCGCCTGCAAGAATGAACACGAAGTGAAGTGGGGCGTGAACCGCCGCCGCGTGGTCACCATCAATGATGGCCAACCGGGCGAACGCTCCATCTCGGTTGCCTGCATGCACTGCTCGGATGCGCCGTGCATGGCGGTCTGCCCGGTCGACTGTTTCTACCAAACCGACGATGGCGTGGTCCTCCACTCAAAGGACCTCTGCATCGGGTGTGGCTACTGCTTCTATGCCTGTCCGTTTGGCGCGCCGCAGTACCCGCAGCAGTCGAACTTCGGCACGCGCGGTAAGATGGACAAGTGCACGTTCTGCGCTGGCGGTCCTGAGAAAGACGAAACGCTCGCCTACAAGAAGTATGGCCGCAACCGTCTCGCAGAAGGCAAACTGCCGATCTGCGCTGAGATGTGTTCGACCAAAGCGCTGCTCGCAGGCGACGGAGACGTTGTCTCTGACATCTACCGCAAGCGCGTTGTCGGCCGCGGCTTCGGCTCCGGTGCCTGGGGCTGGGGCAAGGCCTACTCGGGTCAGGCCGGGTAATCCCGATCGGGATTTCTAGACGATGAGATCACCCGGAGGCCGGCACCACGACCGCAAATGTGCGCGACGGTCCGGCCTCCGGTTTTTGAAAACGGAACGACGAAAACCGATCCCGGATTTGCCCCCGCACTGAAACGTGTCGTGGCCCGGCTCGTTGGCGTCGCGCAGTTCGAAGCGTCACAGATGTGGTGACCGGCGGGCGCGATGCCGATCGAATTCCAACGCTCATGTCAGGTGCTTCGCATGCGTTTTACCCGCACAGTGTTTTTGGCCCTCTTGGCGCTTAGCATCGCTCTGTTGACGACGCTCAACGCAACGACCGCTGACGCCCAATCAAGCGTCCGCCCACCGGCTGGCGCAACAACAAGCGAGACACCGGGACAGCCCTCCGGTTCGGGTGATGCGCTTGCTCCGTCGCAATACGACGCCGACTTTTGGAACAAAGTGCGTGGCCGGACCGGCGCTGCACCGACCACCCAAGGCATTCCGGCGGAAATCGCAGCGGGCCGCGGGACGGTCAGCATCCCGGACGGGAAGGCAGCCTTCCTTGTCGACAATTCCGGTTGGACATGGACGGCGCTGCGACAGGGCCAGTACGCGACATACGGGGCTTACGCTCTGATCGGGATGGTTCTGCTACTTGCCGTGTTCTTCCTCATCCGCGGCCGCGTCAAAATCGAGAGCGGCTGGTCGGGCAGCAGGATCTCGCGTTTTACCGATATCGAACGTATTGGCCATTGGCTGCTTGCGGGGTCGTTTATCGTTCTCGCGATCTCCGGGCTCAATTTGATTTACGGCCGCGATCTTGTTTTGCCGATCATCGGTAAGGAAGCGTTCGCGAGCATCTCGGTCGCGATGAAGCTTGCACATAACTATGTCGCGTTTGCTTTCATGATCGGTCTCGCACTGACGTTTGTGCTCTGGGTCCGCAATAACATCCCACATCCGCGCGATCTCATGTGGATTGCCAAGGGCGGCGGATTGTTTGGTGGTAGCCACCCACCTGCCAAGAAATTCAACGCGGGCCAGAAAATCGTTTTCTGGATGACGATGCTCTCCGGCTTCTCACTGTCGCTCTCAGGGTTGGCGCTGCTGTTCCCGTACGAATTCCCGATGTTTGCCAAGACGTTTGAGGTCTTAAACGTGTTCGGTCTCGGGTTGCCGACAGAACTGACGCCAAACCAGGAACAGCAGTTCGCGGCCACGTGGCATGGCGCCTTAGCGATCGTCATGACAGCGCTCATTCTGGCGCACATCTACATCGGCTCCATCGGAATGCAGGGTGCGATCGATGCGATGAGTTCCGGTGAGGTTGATCTCAACTGGGCGAAAGAACACCACAGCTTGTGGGTCGAAGAAGTGCTCGAAGAGGAGCGTCGCGAAATCACCGGCGGAAAAGTCCAACCGGCCGAGTGACATGATACCGGTGGTCCAAGTGGTGAACCGGACAAGTGGTGCGAGCGTTCGCGTTTGATGCAATCGATCCGACAGACTGTGAAGGCGGCGACGCTTGCAGCGTGCGCCGCCTTTTCGCTGGGTGCGGTTCAGGCAGCTGAGCCGTCAAATGCGACGGGCTCCGACAAGCCCCCAAGTCCGGCGGCTGGTCCTGTGGCTGGTCCTTCGTCTGGTCCTGCCGCTGGTCCTGCCGCTCCGGCACCCGCAGCGCGCCTCACACCGCAAGTGCTCACGGGCCATGGTGGCCCCGTCAAAGCGCTCGCTATAGGCGCAATCAAAGATGGATCAGGTCCTCCCCGCACCGTGCTCCTGAGCGGATCTTTCGACTACACTATGCAACGCCATGACCTCCGTTCGGGTCGTGGACAACGCCTAAGCGAACCAAACCGGTTTGATGCGTTCGAAGGGGCGGTGAATGCCGTCGCGTTCGCCACGTCCAACCCGGGCGGCACATCCCCGGACGTGGCGAACGCGACGGGCGATGATGGGAAACTTTGGCTCTATGCACTTGGCAACGGGCGTCAGCTCGCATCCGTTAGCGGCCATACTGCAAAAATCAATCACATCGACGTTCTGGGCGCCCGGCTCGTCACGTCGTCCTGGGATCGCAGCGCGCGCATTTGGACGATCCCGCCTGTACGCGACGGCGTCGGTGCGGCGCTGAAGTTGGAGACGCCCGTCACACTTGAAGGTCATCGAGGCCCGGTTACGGCGTCCGCATTCTCGGCCGATGGCGCTTTCGTTTTCACGGCATCGTCCGACGGCAACTTGCGCAAGTTCGATGCACGGACGGGCGATCTGAAACGCATCGCGTACAAGCACGGTTGGGGCCTGAATATGCTCCAGAGAATACCGGGCACGCGTTTTATCGCCTTCGGCGCAACTGACGGCGCGGTCGGCTTGTTTCATACAGAGGCGGGGACGGTCACGAAGACGCTCGCGCAGCACACCCGCCCCGTCCTTGCGCTCGCTGTCGCTGGTGCCCGCCTCGCAACGGCGGGTGGCGATGGCATCATTCGCGTTTGGAGCACGGCGACCTGGGAGCGGATCGAAGAGTACAAGAACCCGTTCGGTCCGATCTGGGCGCTGGCGTTTTCGGCGGATGGCAAAACACTCTTTTACGGCGGGCTCGACGACAAGGTGCACGTTTGGCAGGTCACGCCGCGCAAACCGTTTGAACCGGTCGCGAGTGCGTTTCCGCGACGGTTTCAGAAGACAGCCTCAAGCGATGACCCCATCGAAATCGGACGCATCCAGTTCGCCCGGAAATGCAGTGTCTGCCACACGCTCACTCCGGACGGTGCAAACCGGGCGGGCCCCACCCTACACAAAATTTTCGGCCGGAAGATCGCGACACACAAAGGCTACCGCTTCTCGGAACCACTCAAAAAACTCGACATCGTTTGGACGCCCGAGACCGTCTCAAAACTCTTCGAACTTGGCCCCGACGTGTTTACTCCCGGCTCGAAAATGCCGCTGCAAAAGATGACCGACCCGAAGCAGCGGGATGCCTTAATAGCGTTCCTAAAGCAGGCGACGGAGCCTTCATCGAGAAACGCGAGCGGTTCCAACTAGGCGGGCGGGGTGCCCTGTTGCGCTTACTCGCCAACGGGGCCGACGAAACGCAGGCGCACCGTCTCGACGCCCGCGGCAAGGTTCAGTCCCGTTTGAGCCTTGACGCTGACCGGCTGCAGCGCAAACGATGTCGCGCCGCCCCCGAGTAGAACTTTTGCGCCAAGTCCGACGCCTGCAGTCGCCTCAGCGCCAACGCCTGTGTATTGGCCATCGAGCGAGCCGACCTCGTAGTTGTCGCCGGCAGCCGATGCGGGCGCGAACACGGCCCAGACCATCTGCGTCTTACCCGTCACGCCGACATCGAGACCGTACTTCGTGATGGTTGTGTCATAGAAGCCGAGCGGCTTCCCACTGACCGAGGTGAACGTGCAACGCATCGTTTTCTTGGAGGCGATGATGAGGCCCCAACCGCCCTCACCACTGCATTCAAGCAGGCCCGTTTCGATGCGGTTGTTAGACTGTGCGGACGCGCTTGTCGCGAAGCCGGCTGAGAGGCCGACGAACAGTGCGGCTGCCATCGTCGCGGCCAAAGATAGCGTGCGCAGAGCTGGGTGTCGTAGAACTCGGGTCATCAAGACCTCCCAATTTGGGGCGACGGCTGAATTGCGCGTCGTCGCTCCGTGAAATGGCGCTGAACCGCGGTGGTGCAAGGGCGAGCCCGTCCCACAAACACGTGACTGCTCGTCCTAAAATCAGCTTGAAGTTTGATCGGGGACTGCAGCGCGGTTGTCTAAGCTCGTGAGGCGCGCCAGAGGATGTCGGTTCTTGCCGGTAACGACACTTTGCGCCACATCTGGAAGGTGCCGGTTTGGTATGACCTTCCTGTGACGGGGGCCAATGACAACGAAAAGCGTTCGGGAGGAAAGCCGTGAAAACGTTTCTTATTGCGATGGTGCTGATGGTTGGCGCGACGGTGGTCGCAGCCTTTGCGCTTGAGACCATCAGGGCGCCATCGGACGAAAGCTTTACCGTCAAGGATAGCGTTCGATTGAATTAGGCCTGCGCAGCCTGGGCCGGAGTGAGATGAGCCCCAGTGCGATGGAACTAAGTGCGATGGGACCAGTGCGATGGGACCACGCAGCGCGGAACCGCGAGGGAGTGGCGACGATGGACGAAGAACAATTCAACATGGCACTACGCAAGTTTTTGAAGCAGGTCGGTGTGACATCTCAGCGTGAGATCGAGCGCGTTGCCCGCGAGGGTGCGCAGGGCCAGTCGAAGCTCAAACTGAAAATGGTCCTGACAGCCGAGGGCACCGATCTCAATCACGTGATCGAAGACGAGATCAAAATCGACTGATGCATGTCGCCGACCCAAAATTGCCGCCGTTGTTCACGGGCCATGGCGTCAAAGCGCCGACCGAACCGCGCGACTATGCGGTCGCCGGTGCGCGACACGGTGAACTCGGCGCCGGCGATGTCGTTTGGGCGCGTACAATAAAGGCTGTTCGACTGGCCTTTGTTCTTGAGCCGGACGTACCGGTTCGCCGGATCGCCGAGATCCGCGTCCTCCTGCAAACGGCGATCATCGATAGCCTCGGCGTTCTCATGCCAGAACAGACAGCCATTCAGTTTGGCTGGCCGAATGCGATCCACTGCAACGGCGCGAAGGTCGGCGAAACGGTTTTTGTTTGCGCCGATGTCTCATCCGACGACGTTCATCCCACGTGGGCTGTGGCCTCGGTCTCGATTGATCTGTCGCGGGATCTCGATGGTCTTGAACCTGGCCTTGTCAAAGCTGAGACATCGCTTGAAGAAGAAGACGGCGGGCATCTCAACCGGACGGAAGTCATCGAAGCACTGTCGGCCCATTTCATGAGCGCGATCTACCGGTGGGAGCACGACGGTGTGCGCAGTCTCGTCGAGCACTGGAAGGGATATTTGTTCGGCATTTCAGAGCCTGCAGAAATTGAGGTGCCGGAGCCGGTTCGCGAGGGACTGACCAAGGTGACGGGACAGATCATTGGTGTGGGCGATGATCTGGAGCTGTTCATAAACACGAACGACCATGGCGTCGTCGTTCTCTCCGACCCGCTGTTGCGGGCAGCCCTCACGAGCGAGCCGAACGCATGAAGGGGCTCCGCACGATCCGTTTCGATATGACCGACGACGCCGTTTTCGAAGTTGGTGCGCCGGAAGGCGAATTCGCGGTCTCGGGCATCACGTGCTTTGGCGGCATTCAACGCGACGACCTCGTCGGCAAGACGCGCCAGGCCTTCGCAAACAGTTTTTGGGGGCTGCCGTCGCTGGGGCGATCTACGTTCGCGAGCGTTGGCGAGTGTCGCGATGCCGACATTGATCGCGCTGTTGATGCGATGGTCGCGCACTTCCGGTCCACGCTCGGCGCGCCCGATGACGGTTCGGCCAAAGCGGCAGCCGAAGCCGAAATCGCTTTCGCCTGCGACCTTTGCGTAAACGTGCCGATCAACACCGTTTTCACCCTGCGCCGGACCCTGAACGCTGCCGGTGAGATCGAGGAAGAGTTCCGCCAAATCAAACCGCCGAGCGGTGGTGAGCCCCTACATTCGAAAATCTGGAGCGTGGAGCCCGACGCATGACAGACACCGACGTGCGTCGGCCGATGCCCGAAGCCGATGAGGGCGGGGCGCCGGTCTTCTGGAAATCGTCCGGCCTGCATCTTGTCGAGCGCAACGATCTTGGCTGGCTGAGCGTGACGCCGGACTTTGTCCTCGCCTATCTGACCCGTCCGGAAGTGCATCCGATCGAGACATCGTGCGACCGGGAGATCGCGCTGCACGAAGCGCTGCTGGCGGACCCGTTCCGGCCGGTTACAGATGCCGACTATGCTGGGATCGCGGACGCAGATGCGGTCGAAAACTACAAAGTCGTCCTTGCGTTTCGTGACCGGCTCTTAAGCGCCGGTACGATCGAAGGGGCGTATCTCGACATCATGCGGGGCGGCAACGATGCCACGCCGCCGGTCTTCATCGATCAGCTTGTGCACGTCATTGCCACAAACCTACTGGTCGGCACCCGCGATCCGATACGGCTTCGGGCAGCAGAGATACTGTTTCGCACGCAATCGGTTTCGACGACGAACGACCGGCTGATGTTCGCCGACGAAGAAATCGTCTCCATGCATGCGCAGACGGGTGAGTCGGGCCTGGCCCAGCTCCTGTCGGAGACCGGCACGCCGATGCGTGACGTTGAGCTCGACGTTCTCGACGAGGAGAACGCCGATCTGTACTGGGCCCGGTCGGATCGGTTCGACATGGTCGTCGACATGCGCTTTTAGCAACCTGCGCTCGATGCGTTTGCGCGCGTGATGGAGCAGTGGCTCTTGCACCTGACGGGCATCGAGACGCGGATCGAACCACGGCCCCGCCTCGATGATACGGATTGGCGTTGGCACATTGGGCTTGATGCGATTGCGACCGGTCACCTCAACCGCCTGTTTGCCGGCGAGACGCTGAGCGACGATGAAATGCACCAGATCGTTGCGCTTTTCCGCATGACGATTTCAGATGAAGACCGGGTCATCGACGCCCTAAAGGGCCGCCCAATCTACATGGCCCTTGCCATGGACGAGCAAAACCTCGTCCGCATGAAACCCCAGAACCTCCTTACAAACCTTCCTCTAGTCTCATCGACCTAACCAGATCGCTGCCCCGTTCGTCCTCGCTCCGCGCGCACGATGGCCGTGTGGCAGGCCTTGGACATTAGCGTTTTTTCGCCGTTTTCAGGGCGGTCTCGACGGTGGTTTGGATGTAGCCGGGAAGGGCGAATGCGCCATTGTGCAAGGCTGGCGTCCAGTAGCGCGTTTTTACCTTGCGGCGGGTCGCGCGACTGGCGAGCGTGCGAACGGGCACGACATTCGGTGCTGTCCCGTTGGTCGCTGTGTTCATCGCGATCGATCCGCCGAAGTAGCAGGGTTGCGTTGCGAGGCATGGTGCGACGGATTTGAAGCGCTTGGCCAAGGTCGTCGTCACGCGCGCGAGGTGGTCGGGGGCTGAAAACGGGAGACCGTTCTGCGCCATGAGAATTCCGTTTGGGGAAAGCGTGTTGTCACACGCTTCGAAGAACTCGGGCGAGTGAAGGATTGCGGACGGGCCGATCGGTTCCGACGAGTCCACGATGATCGCCTCGAACGTGTCGCTCGTGTCGCGAACGTAGTGATAGCCGTCGCCAATTGCGACCTCGGTCCGCGGATCGTCAAACGCACCGTCGGAGATTTGCGGATAGTATTTGAGCGACGTGTCGATGACCTCGCGATCGATCTCGCAGAGCACCGCGCGTTCGACGCTTGGATGTTTCAGGACCTCGCGAAGGACGCCGCCGTCACCGCCACCGATGACGAGGACCGACTTCGGACGCTCATGGCTCATCAACGGGATGTGCGCCATCATCTCGTGATAAATAAATTCGTCGGACGTCGTGAGCTGAAACACGCCGTCGAGCAGGAGGCATCGACCCCAGGTTTTGTTGTCGAAGATCACAAGGTGCTGGTGCTCGGTCTTTACTTCATGGAGCACATCCTCTGCGCGAAACCGGACGCGCCACTCAGGGTGAAACGTCTCCTCAAACCAAAGCTCATCGCTTTTCTTTAATTTGTCCTTGTCAGAGCTTTTGGCCTTGTCTTTGCCTTTGAGCTTTTTGGAGGACTTGTTTTTGTCTTTTGATTTCGTCTTGGCCATGTGCGTTGGAGTCCGGGTTCGACGCTTTGATTTGCGGGTGGTCGCGCGATGTTCTCTTCGTCAGCTGGTACCATGTCCACGGAGCCGCTGATTTCAAGAACTCAGCTTTGAAAGAGCAAACGCGCACCGAGATGACCCGATGCGCGTTGTTTTCATAAGAGCACTCAGCAAGAGCGAAGCTGGACGCTAGGCCGCCCGCGCCTGTTTGTCGGCACCGGCCTTCCAGGCCATAAGATCCAGCTCTTCGCCGCGACGGTGGGTTTTCACCACAACATCACGGGCGCCGAACTCCTCTTTCAGGATATCGACGCAAAGATGTGGCTTCGCATCCCCGCACATGAAAACGTCGAATGCGCCGTAATCAGCTTCCGGCCACGTGTGCACGGAGATGTGGCTCTCGGAGAGGACAGCCACGCCCGAAACACCGCCGTTCGGCGTGAAGTGGTGCAGATCGATATTGAGCATCGTCGCGCCAGCTTCTTCCACGCAGCGCCGCATTGCGCGCTCCATGTGATCGACGTCGTCGAGTTTCGACGCACCAAAGAGATCGACGATCAGGTGATTTCCGGCGTAGCGGACACCGTCCTTTTCGATAAAGAAGTCCAGACGTTCCTCGGGTTCTCGTTCCGAGTGGTCTTCTTCCGGACTGAGCTTTTCGACAACTGCATCCGAATGTCTCGAATGGGTCTCCAGACCCGGATCGGGACTGAGCTCAGGCTCGTGTCGGAGTGCGGTGTTTGACGTTAGCGCTACCAGCGCGGTGTCACGGTGATCTTCCTCATGGGCGGTGCTTGAACGAGTCAAGTCCATCCCCAATTGGAAGAGGGTGTCGTCATAGGCCATCGGACCCTCCCCAACCAGCAGATAGATTTAACCCGTCCGCTCCTTACTTTTGGGGCTTAGACGCGCGTCCCTCGCTTCAGTTTCAGCCCATGCGCGTACGGTTGAGCTGACACTGTCCCGACGTCTACGCACCTTACCTTCAGGGCAGGTGGTCGAACGGAAACCGGGATATGACGTTTCAGGCCCCGTGGTGCAAGGAAAAACTGTTTTTGAGGTCGAAAAATCCTTGCCGAAGCCGTTGATCATGCAAGGCTTTTCGGTGTCCCGATGGACCGGACAGGCAACATGACACTCTAACGTCTTCGCTAAACTTGGAAAATTGGTGTGCGCCCGCTCGGTTGGGCGCATTCCCCGTTGGTTTTCTCGAGGTGCCAGTCACCGACCACCAAACGGTCACTGACCACCAAAGATGCCGCGCAGCAGTTCCTTTGCGCCGCGCCCATTGTCTTTCAGCAAGTCGTCGACAACTTCGCCGGTCTTCTTGCCCCGGAACCGATCGCGCAGTTGACGGGCCTTTTGCTCCAACTGCTCAGGGTTTTGCAGAACGTTTTGTAACGCATCGCCGAGCTCGGGCCGGATCGATGGTTTCGCCCAAGGTCCAACGACCCGGACCGGAATCACCAATCCGTCTTCTGCGCCCTGGGCTCCCTGTCCGGTCAGGCTCGCCACCAGCTTCGGCTTCGCAAGATAGTCGAGCGTCCGGCGTCCGATGTTGATCGTGCCGGCACCGCCGATGCGCAGCAGCGGGCTCACCATTCGCAAGTCTTTGTTGGTTGCGACACCTTTTGCGATGTCGAAGGTTGCGGTCATCTCGCTGAAGTCGGTTCGTTGTGACGGCGATTTATCCAGGCCGCCGAACCGACCCTGTTGGGCACCTCGCAACAGCTCAGCGATGTTCCAGCCGATGAGCGCCCCGTCTTTGAGGGCGATGTTCCCTTTGCCACGCAGAGAGCCCATCAGGTCGCGCTGCGAACGCCCCTCACTCGCAACTGCAATTTGTATATTCCCGCGACCGTCGAGATCACCGAACTGGGCGAGCGCGAGCATGAGCGGGCGGATCGTAATGTTGTTGGCGGTCACGTTGGAGCCGACCTGGGCACCTTTGGCGGTCGGGTCCAGAGTTAGGATCCCACTCGCATCGCCGCCGTAGAGGACGACCCGGTCTAGGTTGACGCGGGTTGCCCCGCGCGTGATGGCGATGCGTGCGTTCGCGCTGTCAACTTTGAGGCCGCGCGATTGGATCGGCCCTGCGCGGACCTTCGCATTGACGTCGACAATCCGAAGCGCGTTGAGATCGATCGGCTCATCGGACCAGCCATCCCGGGCTTTGTAGCTCCGGACCTCTGGCGTCCGCGCCGGTGCCCCATCGCGTTTCAGGATGTCGTCGATTGAGTTGGGTGCCGCACCTGGTCGCGCGCGTTGAGCTGGCGCCGGCTCTCGCGGTGGGCTGACCGCGCGCGCGCCCTCAAAGCCCGCGACCACCGCATCGACGTTCAACGTGTTGAGCGCGACATCGGCTGTCACTTTCGGCCGCGCACCCGCCACGTTCAATGCGATCAAGCCCGTGACGGTCGTGTCGCCGAGGCCCAAGTCGGCGGCGGTCAGCCGGATATTGCTGTTGGTCACCTGGAGCTGCCCGCCGATACGGGCCGCGCCAAGGTTCGTCGCGTTGGGCAGAGCAAGTCCGGCTAAGCGGCTGAGCCCATTCAGGCTCGGCACGCGGATATCGACCGGCCCAGTGAAAGCTGTTTGGCCAAGTGGATTGGCTTTGCCTTTTAGTGAGACCCGGATTGGCGCGCTATTCACGCTCAGCACGACGTCGGTGCCGCCACCGGCGATGACATCACGAGGCGCTGCAACGGATGCATCGAAATTGAAGCGTGTGCCGCGCGCATTAGCAGCGCCCGTGAGTTTCACCGGATCGCGCAGGCTCTGGCCTGTGAGCTTGGCATCAATGGCCCGAACAGTTTCGGAAAAACCAGTGGCCTCGTCGGTGTAGGTGACCGTCGCGTCGAAGACCTGGACTTCCGACAACTCGATCCGGTCGAGCGCATCGAGGTTCGTCGCATCAGCAGGTCGCGGCGGAATGGCCTCTGCGCTGTCAGTGATCGTGCCACGTGGCTGGGCCTGAGCGTAACGGGTCGGTCGGCTCAACGGACGTGCTGCAAACGTCCACGAGGCGCGCCCGGAACGATCTTTTCGGAGATCGATAATCGGCTTATCGATCGCGATGCTTTCCACGACCGCTTTCCCTGAAAGCAGCGGACCGATTGCAAGGCGAACCGAGATTGACCGCGCGGTCAGGGTCGGCGGCGCGCGCATCCCAGGCGGTGCTGACAGCGTTACATCGCGGAGTGCCACGCCAATTTTTGGCCAGAACGTCAAGCCCGCGCCACCAGCAAGCGTCAAATCTCGGCCCGTTTGCGCTTTGACCCGGCTGACCAGTTCCTGACGCACGATTTCAGTCGGCGAATAAATCATCAAGAGCGTGCCGATGCCGAGGCCAAAGATCAGGATCAGCGCGATCAAGCCGCCCCCGAGCCAGGTGAGCCAGGATGTCTTTCGGGGGCGGCGGCTGGACGTGCCCGGCGGGCGACCGCCACCACCACTGCCCCGTCGCCGGGAGCGTCGACCGCTTGGCGCGGGCGGTTGGCCGTAACCCGCGCCCGGGCCGGTGCCGTATCCAGCGTCGGGCCCTGGTCCATAACCGGGCGCACTGCTGGGTGGCGGCGGCATTGTCGGACGGTTGAAAGGTGGCGGTTCACGGTTCTGCATTGGCAAAGTATCCCGATGGCCCCAGCGGCGTGTTTGCACGAGTTGGGACGAGCGATCAGCATTGCGCAAGCCCGCCGTCCAAACTATGGCGGCAATCTGGCAGGGCCTGACTCACATCCACAAACGATTACCCACAGTTTGCGTGGGGTGGGTGTGTTCGAGGTCGTGTTTGAGATCTGGCGTTTCCGCTAATTCTTTGGCGCTCGACGGCTTTCTGCAAAGGAGCGGTCACCGTTGCGGCATCGGCGGAAGGGGTTGCACAGCGAATGGGGACGGGATGGCGTTTCAAGGTTTGATCGGGCTCGTGATCATTCCGCTCGTCGCATGGGCCATATCGGAGAACCGGCGTGCCCTTAAACCCCGAGACCTTGCGGTCCTGGTGGGTGGCGCAATCGCCGTTCAATTTGCGCTTGTGATCGTTCTTTTGACAATGCCGTGGACCCGGGTCGTTTTTGATGGGTTGGGCCAAGCGGTCCTCGCTCTCCAAAACGCAACCGACGCCGGTGCTCAATTGGTATTTGGCTATTTGGCTGGTGGGTCTGCCCCGTTTGAGACGA
>JBCBWG010000369.1:0-1974 GCA_039817205.1 Pseudomonadota bacterium | reverse complement strand
CCGTCGCCTTGCTCCCGGGGAGTGCGTCTGAAACAGCGCGGGCGCGGCCAAGGGCCAACGCTAACCGTGTGTGCGTCACCGCCATGCCGCAGCCCGGCCCAACGACGAACAGCCAGCTCCGCACTCTCCTATTAATGACAGCAACACCGCGACGGCATCGAACTCAGACGTGATTGCGAGTGTGCGAGATGCGGCGTTTGCGCCGGAGATGGTGCGGACGCCTGGGTCGACGACGACAAGGATGCACCAAACGACGACCCGCCTCGGACGAAGTTTAGCCGATCCGCCCCACGCGTTTTGCGCGGCGGCTCATGGGATCAACGCTCACAACATGCGCGGTCGACAGCACGCTCTTGGACTTACCCCGACAACCGATTTTTTGACGTCGGCTTTCGCGTCGCGCGAGAGATATAGCCGTAAACTGATCTACTCGAAAACAATGTAGCCATTATCCTCACGCCCGATTGTTTTCGCGAAAAATGGCGCCATTCCATTTTTTAAATCAATATCAATTCTCCGGCGCCGCTCGCTCACCCCCAAAGCCTCGGCACCCAATACGGTCGCCGGGCTTTGTAGGCATCCCATTTGGCACCGAACATTTTGGCGAAGCGGCGTTCTTTGTAGAGGGGACCGATGAGGCAGTACGCGGTGAGCGTGAGGGCAACAACGAGCTGGTCAGGCGTCCAGACGGGCACGAGCCAAGTGGTGAGCGCGAACGACACGTAAATCGGTTGGCGAACGATGCGGAACAGGCCGGTGGTCGGCATCGGTGGGAACTGCGGTTTCACCCCACGGAAGAGCGAGAGCCAGCCGAGGACGCCGCTTTGGACTTCGGCACCTGCATCCCACGACGCTTTGATAAGCAAGCCCCATGCAACGACCGCCAGCACACCAATGAACCAAATGGCAGCGCCGGTTGCTTCCCACCAGACGACGCCGCTGGGCGTCCAAAGGGCAAACAACGCCAAGAGTTGGATCGATGCGATGATCGCGAACGTTGTCGTGGCAAGGGTCGCGCCACGATGACCCGGCGCAAGGCGGCTGAGCCAGGCGCGGCCACGCCCGGTGAGAAGCAGCGAGTGCGAGAGAGGAAATTGGAGCAGCAGCGCGACGTTGGCAGCCCACGCCCAAGGCTGCGGCACTTGGCCGAAAGAGGCGGTCATGCCGAACCACATGCCAAGGATCATCGCGAGTACGGCTGCCGCGAAAATAAGATGACAAATCGCGCCCCATAGGAGTGCCACGGCAACATCGCGCACCATCCGGCCGGTCGGGCGCGGCTGGCCTTCGGCCGTCAAAGTCCGTCTCAGTGGCGGCAGTCGCGCGAGAAGCGCGATGACGCGATCATGTAGGCCAAACCAACCGGTGCGGCTCCCGGCCGCCCCGTCCCGTTTCTCGGGTGATCGCGCGTTGGATGATGGGGCGTCGTCAAGCATGGTGCATCCTCTCGAGGGAAAGACGAGGAAAACGGGCGTGTTAGATCTCAGGTGGAATGTCGCAGTCGGCCGTCGATCGGCAGCACCGACGCGCGGCGCGGCTTCCATTGCCGTCCGCGACGGCAATGGAAGCCAACCAAAAGATGTCCGGCGCCAGCCATCAGGGACACCAAACCAACTTGGAGAGATCAACGATGACGGAACGCCCGGACAACGCGCACGACTGGTCTTTTGTCCATAGTTCAGCCGAGAGCGCCGAATGGACGCCGGGCTTGCGCGAGATCTTCGATTATCGCGATCTTGGAATCAAAGCCGGAACCCAAGGCGATTTCGTCGCGCACGTCATCCGTCACAACGGTCGCGAACAAAAGGACGCGGTGCAGCAGTGGCACGTACACGACTGCACGTTTCAGATGGTTTACGTCCTGAATGGCTGGGCGACGTTTGAATACGAGGGCCAGGGCGAACGCACGATCAGCAAAGCCGATTGCGTGCTGCAAACGCCATTGATCAAACACCGAGAGATTGCGTGCTCATC
>JBCBWG010000368.1:0-1985 GCA_039817205.1 Pseudomonadota bacterium | reverse complement strand
TTCGCCTTCTGTGCGATCCGTCTCATCAGGCATCGCCCGCCTCGCCGCGCGCCCGGCCGTGCATTCGCTTCATCACCTCATCTGGCGGCTCTTGACCGAAGATGTAGGGGTCTTCGCGGTCAACCTTGTTGCGCCGACGTTTCACAAACGTCTCTTCAACGTGGTGTTCATCAACGAACGCTTGTACGGCCGCAATGAGCGCTTCCGGCATCGCCACCGCTTCAACGATCTCCTCGCCGCTCTCGCCGTACGCCTGGGCGTCGAATGGAGACAGCGTTGCGCACTCGACGACAAACGGAAATGCGTCCGAGGCATCTGGATCGGCTCTCAGCACAACGTAAACAACAGGCTCACCATGGGTGAGATTAACCTGATAGGCGGTTGTTTCTTTGCGGTGCAGATCCACCTCGACGTTGCCGCCGTGGTAGTGGACGTATCCGGTTCCGCGGAGCATTTCTCGCCAGCTGGTCCACTCCGGTGGGTTGAGAAACGCGCTGACAGGGCGCCATCGTTGGTCCATCCAGGGATGATCGACGGTCTCGCGGGCGACGATAATCCCGAGCGTTACGAAAAGAGCCGTTGACACCGTGTATTCCTCGCCGGTCAGTGTTCTTGTGTTGTGCTGCGACGGTACCGGCGCGACGGAGACGGGTCCAGCACCGAGCCGCCGATTGACTGGCAGACGCCGCGGACAATTCAACACAGACAGAAGTCGGATAGCGGACAGTGCGCGGCGAACCTGCAATGGTCTCGAGCGGTTTCTGGGTCGATTTCAGAAAATAAATAAACAGATCTTCGGACGACGGACATGACAGATACCAGGCTCCTCCTCTGCAATTGTCAGAACACAATGGCGCTTGACGGAAAGGCCGTTGCGCACGCACTCGGGCTTGAGGAGCCGATCACGGTGTCCACGGAGCTTTGTCGGAGCCAGTGTGATCGTTTCGAAGCCGCGCTCGAGGCCGCGCGCGAGGGCGGACAACAAATCCGCGTCGCCTGCACGCAGGAAGCGCCACTCTTCGCCGAGATCGCAGCGGAAGCTGGCGCTGACGATCGGGTCAGCTTCACCAACATTCGCGAGCGTGCGGGCTGGTGTTCAACGCCGGATGCCGCGGGCGCCAAAATCGCGGCCCTGCTGGCCGATGCGGCCTATGTGGCCAAGCCGACGGGATTGACGACGCTCACATCAGAAGGCGTGTGTCTTATGATCGGCGCCGGTCAACAGGCCCTGGATGCGGCCGATAAGTTGGCGCAACGGATGTCGGTCACGCTCATTTTGACGAGCGTCGATGATGCGATGCTCCCGCGTGGCCGAGCATTTGCGGTCCACACGGGCAAAGTAACGTCGGCCACCGGTCACCTCGGAGCGTTTGAGGTGGTCGTTGACCACTTCGCGGATCTCTTACCATCGGCGCGCGGCACGCCGGATTTCACGATGCCCCGCAACGGCTTCCGCTCGAATTGTGATGTCATTGTCGATCTGAGCGGCGGCACACCGTTGTTCTCGCCAAGCGCCCGTCGCGACGGCTACTTGCGTGCAGATCCCGGCAGTCCGGTGGCGGTGGCCGAGCTCCTATTCGATGCGGTGGACCTTATCGGTACGTTCGAAAAGCCGCTTTATGTGCGCACCGATCCTGCCATCTGCGCTCACTCCCGATCCGAGAAAGTTGGCTGCCGCAACTGCCTGGACGTTTGCCCAACCGGCGCGATTTCACCGACCGGCGAGCACGTTGCTATTGATGCTGCAATTTGCGGTGGCTGCGGCAGTTGCAGCGCGGTCTGTCCAACGGGCGCTGTCGAGTATGCCTATCCGCAACGGGGTGACCTCGTCGCGCGGCTTCAAATCTTGACCGCGACCTATTCGGTCGCCGGCGGGACCGATCCTGTGCTGCTCCTTCACGACCTGGAGGAGGGGGACGAACTGATCCATGCGCTGGCCCGGTACGGCGATGGATTGCCTGCCAATGTTTTGCCGATTGGCCTCC
>JBCBWG010000367.1:0-2026 GCA_039817205.1 Pseudomonadota bacterium | reverse complement strand
AAGCCATCATGGCCGCCTATCACGCTGAATGGGAACAGCGAAAGATCGACCACGAGGCGACAATCAAGTTCGCCGACATAGCAATCAGATCGCTACTCGTTCTGAACGGTGGTGCCGCCCTCGGAGCTCTGGCATTCGCAGGCCAGTCACTGTCGTCTGGCAACGATGCACAAGCGCGGGCTCTTGCCGAGTTGATCATTCCCTTTGGCCTCGGTGCTGGGCTAGCCGTCACGTGCGCTGCCGCCTCTTATCTCGCTCAGATGTTCTTCACCTCGGGATCAGAAAACACTCTCTATATTCGCATCGGCTGGGTTTTACAGGTCTTCGCCATGCCGATCTATGCAGCTGGCCTTGTTTCATTCGGCTACCGGTTGCATGTCTCATCTAGCGTGTTCGGATCGGCCTGACGTTGGCTTCAGGTTGCTCCAGCGCCTGAAATAAATCGCTCGGGGCTCTTGTCCTCATCGCCCGATCGAGTGGAGTGAAACGGTCATCGCAACGCTCACGAGGACAGAGCAGATGACCAAGACCCCCGAACAATTCACCATCACAATCGACGACTTGGAAAGCGCCCCGATGGCGCGCGCTCAGGCCGACGCCAAGGATCTGTGACGAGTTTCAAAAAGGTCGCTCGGACCCGCGCCCTTGCAAGCTTTGGCATGAGGCCAATTACCCAAGTTTCTCGACAAACGCTAACAGTGCATCGGCCAGCTCTTTGGGTTGCTCGACGGGGATCATGTGACCTGCACCCGGAAGGTCAATGCGGGTCAGATTCGGTATGCGGGCGGACAGGGCATCCACGTCTCCAGGATCACGAAATACACGGTCCTGCAGGCCGGTGATTGAAAGGACAGGGACGTCGAGCGCTTCGTAGTTGACGTTCCATCCCGTGCCGACGCCCGCTTTCAGCAACAGAAGCGTTCCGTCATTCGCGGGCAGCGGTTCATAGGTTTTCGGCGCCAAAAAGTTCGCAGCGTTGTCGCTTTGCCAACCCTCATTCATCAGCAACGGCGAATAGAGATCACGCATGAGGTCGAGGCCGCCGGTCTCTGCCATACGGACGACGGCGCGGTTGATCCAGTCCAGGCGCGGACCCGAACGGCGCAGCGTGTTGAGGAGAACGATGGCATCCGCGCGACCGGCGCCGGCACGCTCATGGGCGCGGATCGCAAAAAGGCCGCCGATCGACAGCCCGACGTGGATGGGGCGGACCGGGTTCTCCTGTTCCAAAAGCGCCATGGCGTCGTCGACGATCATGCTGTCGCTCGTGGCGTTGAACGAGAACTCAGTCTCGGGCTGTCCACGGTAGTTCCAAGCGAGGAAGCCGTGTCCCTTAGCTTGGAGTGCGTCACCGATGGTCGACAGCCACATGCCCCGATCGCCGGAAAGGGCGTTGAAGCAAACGAGCGTGCGCCCTCGGTCCGAGGTTGGCGCGATATGGTCAAAGGCGAAAGCGTCACGGTCTGACAGTCGAAACATTGGCACGATGAACACTCCGGTTGATTGGCGCGATACCCGGCGGCGGGAGCGCAGCTTTTGCTCACAGCGTTGGTTATGTGGCAGGGATCGCGCTTGCAATGGCGGCCCAAAGGCGCAGTTCGCACAGGCGCGATGATCGCTGGGTCCGACGCGGGAAAAAGCGCGATGCGCAACCGATCTCGCCATCGTCATATTGTTGGGCCAATGGAACGTTGGCCAGTCATATCGCGTTCATGTTCGGAATGCTCAAACGATATCACGCTCAGACGAGATGGGGTCTTTGTCCAGCTTCGGCCAAGGTTTTGGTCCTAACCGACAAGCCCATCCTGAGAGCCTTGAGTTGGACACACTAGAAGCGGGCGCCAAGCGTCTGCCGAAACGGCCCTAGGCCGACTGGGAGAGAGAGATGCAAAGACTGGTTCAAACGCTTGCCGCTGGCGCCTGCGCCGCGGTTTTAGCAATGGCTGGGGCTGTCAATGGTGTTCAAGCCGCAGAAATGCCCGCGCCGACTTCGAAAACGGCGTCTTTGACCGGCGGTGCAACCGTG
>JBCBWG010000366.1:0-2037 GCA_039817205.1 Pseudomonadota bacterium | reverse complement strand
AAGCCTGCGATCGCCTTCAGCAGTGTCGTTTTGCCAGCGCCGTTCGGCCCACGCAGCAAGACCGCATGACCGGCGTCGGCATGGAGAGAGAGGCCCGCGATAATTGGTCGCCCGAGGCGGGCGACAGCGAGGTCATCGATTTGGAGACGATTGGGCATTCAAATTTTAATCAGGCTGCTCTTCTCATGCAGATGTGAGCGAAGTTGTACTTCAGACGCCGAAAGCGGCCGCGACACAAGACGTTAGTTCGATGACAGAGCCGGTCGGCCAACCCTATACAAACGGTGCAAACGCACGCGCCAGCGCAAAAGCGGTCGCAGTTCTTGACGGTCGTCAGTCCGAAGTTCGTTTGGGCTGAAGGTCCAATGATTGCGCCGTGCCCGTCGGCACCCCGGCGGCGCAGCACGTGTCCAACATCCAAGAGCGCGTTCCGATTGGACCAAAGCTGCGATTTTCGCCGTGGCCCGTTCGGACTTCGCCAGTGAGGAGGTCGCGACATGACAGCGCCAACAGAGACGTCCCTCGACAGTTTCAAGTGCCGTAAAACGCTCGACGTGGGCGGTAAGAGCTACACGTTTTTCTCGATCCCGGATGCAGAGGCCAACGGTCTGTCTGGCATTTCGCGTCTACCGTTCTCGATGAAGGTCCTGCTTGAGAACCTTCTACGGAACGAAGATGGCCGGTCGGTCACCAAGGATGACATTGCAGCGATCGCGAAATGGGCCGACAACCGGGGCAAAACGGCCCAGGAAATCGGTTATCGCCCCGCGCGTGTGCTGATGCAGGATTTCACGGGCGTGCCAGCCGTCGTCGATCTGGCCGCGATGCGTGACGGCATGAATGAACTCGGCGGCGATCCGCGAAAGATCAACCCGCTCGTGCCGGTCGATCTCGTCATTGACCACTCGGTGATCGTTGATGAGTTCGGAACGCCGTCGGCTTACGCGCGTAACGTCGAGCTGGAATACGAGCGGAACGGCGAGCGCTACAAGTTCCTCAAATGGGGCCAGAACGCGTTTCAGAACTTCCGCGTTGTCCCGCCGGGTACTGGCATCTGTCACCAGGTAAACCTTGAATATTTGAGCCAGGTCGTCTGGACGAAGACCGAAGGCACCGAGACGATTGCCTATCCCGACACCTGTGTTGGAACCGATAGCCACACGACCATGGTCAACGGTTTGGCCGTGCTCGCTTGGGGCGTTGGCGGCATCGAAGCGGAAGCGGCCATGCTCGGCCAGCCGATTTCAATGCTGATCCCGGAAGTGATCGGCTTCCGCCTGACGGGCGCCCTCAAGGAAGGCGTCACGGCGACCGATCTCGTATTGACCGTTACGCAGATGCTCAGGAAAAAGGGGGTCGTCGGTAAGTTTGTCGAGTTCTTCGGCGATGGTCTTGAAAACCTGACGCTCGCCGACCGCGCAACGATCGGGAACATGGCGCCAGAGTATGGAGCCACATGCGGCTTCTTCCCCGTCGACCAGAAATCGATCGACTACCTCAATATCTCTGGCCGCGATGCCGACCGCATCGCGCTCGTTGAGGCCTATGCTAAGGTCCAGGGTCTGCATCGCGAAACGGGTGCCGAAGACCCGATGTTCACGGACACACTGGAACTGGATCTCGGCGATGTCGTCCCGTCTATGGCGGGGCCGAAGCGTCCGGAAGGCCGCATTCCACTGGAAGGTATCAAAACCGGTTTCGCAACGTCGCTCGAGAGTGAGTATCACAAGCCGAACGAGCTCGATAAACGCGTCCCAGTCGAGGACGAAGACTTCGACCTTGGTCACGGCGACGTCGCGATCGCCGCAATCACGAGCTGCACGAACACGTCGAACCCGAGCGTTCTTATTGGTGCCGGCCTGTTGGCGCGTAACGCCGTCGAGCGCGGGCTCACCGTTAAGCCGTGGGTGAAGACATCGCTCGCTCCGGGCAGCCAGGTGGTTGCCGGCTACCTCTCGGATGCTGGGCTTCAGCCCTATCTGAATGAGCTTGGGTTCAATCTGGTCGGCTTCGGTTGCACGACTTGCATCGGGAATT
>JBCBWG010000365.1:0-2042 GCA_039817205.1 Pseudomonadota bacterium | reverse complement strand
CCCAAACCGAGCAAATCGGGGGGCGCATCGGCAAGACGTTTGTGCAGGAACGCCAAGGCCGCGATGGCGATCTGATCGGCAGTGTCATTGGCCACATGAAGGCTGCAATCGTACGCAAACAGCGGGTTGTCATCGCGTGCTGGACATCTGGCTCGCGCGAACGCCTGGTTGGCCTCATCCGCGACCGTGGGTTTGATGAAGTTCGTGTTTGCGACAGTTTCGATACCGTCCGCGATCTACCAGGTCACCTCGTTGGCGCCGTCATTCTCGGCATCGAGCGCGGGTTCGAAACCGAAGATCTGCTGGTGATCGGCGAGCAAGATGTGCTCGGCGACCGCCTCGTGCGCAAAACGCGGAAAAAGAAGAAAGCAACCGATGTTATCGCCGACGCGGCAAGTCTCGACGTCGGGGACTTGGTGGTTCACGCGGACCACGGCATCGGACGCTTCGTCGGGCTGAAAACAATCGACGCGCTCGGCGCTCCGCACGATTGTTTAGAACTCGAGTACCACGCCGGGGACCGGCTGTATCTTCCGGTCGAAAACCTGGAACTGCTCTCGCGCTACGGGTCGGACGCCGATGGCATGCAGCTGGATCGGCTTGGTGGCGCGGCCTGGCAGTCCCGGAAGGCGAAGCTGCGCAAGCGGCTCATGGATATTGCCGCCGACCTCATCCAGATCGCAGCTATGCGGGAGCTTAAACAAGCCCCCGTGCTTGAGCCGCCGACGGGTGCCTATGACGAGTTCGTCGCGAAGTTTCCCTATGACGAGACGGACGATCAGCTCTCAAGCATTGACGCGGTCATTGAGGATCTTGGCTCGGGCAAACCGATGGACCGGCTGGTCTGCGGCGACGTTGGCTTTGGCAAAACCGAGGTCGCCATGCGGGCAGCCTTCGTGGCGGCACTCGCGGGTTTGCAAGTCGCCGTCGTCGTGCCGACAACGTTGCTCGCGCGCCAACACTACCGCTCGTTCAAGGAGCGCTTTTCAGGCCTGCCAGTCGAGATTGCGCAGGCGTCCCGGCTCGTTGGAGCGAAGGAGTTGTCGGCGGTCAAACAGGGTCTCGCCGAGGGGCGCATCGACATTGTCGTCGGCACACACGCGCTTCTCTCCAAAGCGATTTCGTTCGATCGCCTTGGGCTTCTGATCATCGATGAAGAGCAGCGCTTTGGCGTCAATCACAAGGAGCGCCTGAAGAAACTGCGCGAGGACATCCACGTGCTGACCCTTTCCGCGACGCCGATCCCGCGAACGCTGCAACTGGCGCTTACAGGTGTGCGCGAGCTGAGCATGATTACGACGCCGCCGGTCGATCGCTTGGCGGTGCGGAGTTACGTGTCGCCCTTTGATCCGGTGATCCTGCGGGATGCGCTCCGCCGCGAGCGGTACCGTGGCGGCCAGACCTATTTCGTTGTGCCGCGGATCAAAGATCTCGGCGACATGGTCGAGTTCTTAAGTGAGGTCGCGCCGGAGCTGCGGGTCGCAACCGCGCACGGGCAGCTCAATCCCACCGAACTCGAAGATATCATGACCGCGTTCTACGAAGGCCAGTACGATGTGCTTCTATCGACGACCATCGTGGAAAGCGGCCTTGATGTGCCGAACGCCAACACGTTGATTGTTCATCGTGCCGATATGTTTGGTTTGGCGCAGCTCTATCAGCTCCGCGGGCGCGTGGGTCGTTCCAAGAAACGCGCCTACGCCTATTTCACGACCACGCCCGGCGTGAAGTTAAACCCGACGGCTGAGAAGCGTCTCCAGGTCATGAAATCGCTCGACAGTCTTGGCGCTGGGTTTGCGCTTGCGAGCCACGACCTTGACATTCGTGGTGGCGGCAACCTGCTCGGTGAAGACCAGTCGGGACACATCAAGGAAGTTGGTTTCGAGCTTTATCAATCGATGCTCGAGGAGGCGATCCAAGCGCTGAAAGCCGGTGACCTGGAAGAGCATGAGGCGCAGTGGTCACCGCAGATCGCGCTTGGTGTGCCAACGCTCATTCCGGAGACCTACGTTTCAGACCTGCAATTGCGCCTCACGCTCTAC
>JBCBWG010000364.1:0-2067 GCA_039817205.1 Pseudomonadota bacterium | reverse complement strand
GCCTCCATCGGCCGCAGCGCCGGCTGGTAGCCATAGCCGCCGAGAATGTTCACGATCTTCGCTGAATTGGAGAGCAGCCGCGTCCAGTTGTTGGCCTCGCCAATTTCCCGAGCGTACTGCTGATAAAAACACGTGCCTTGAAGAACGCGTCCACCAAAGGCTTCGATGCTTTCAATATGGCCGAAGCGTTTTGCATCTGCATAGACCGATGGCGGCGTACAAACGATCAGGTCTGTTTCGCTATTGCGCGTTCGACCGCGGCATAAGCTTGCGACTTGCTCCATTTCGTAAATCGACAACTGCGGTGCTGCGAAAACAACTACGTCGACAGGGTCGCCTTTGGCGCCGAACGGTTTTTGCAGCGCGTCAAGATCGGCGGTCGAAATCAATTCAGCTGTCAGGTTTTCGCCTTCGACATCGTTCAACGTTTGGCATTCGGGTGTGATGCCGACGATATGGAAAAGTGGCGTTGAGCCGTAGCTCGCCATGGCAGCGCCGAAGTGCTTGAGCTGGTCCGACGTTGGTGCTCCGCCCTCGCCTTCGATGCCTTCGATAACGGGCACTTCCCAGTAGGAGCCCGCCTTGCGCCCGATGACGGCACCGAGCACACCCCAATCCATCAGGTCTTTGGGTCGGGTCGTTACCCGGAAACGGCGCGTGGCGCGGCGGTTTTTGTCGAGATGCAAGCCATAGCGCGGCGTCCGCCCGGTCAGTCCGGCTGCAAGCGCTGAAGGGCCGCCTTCGAAGTTTGAGCGAGCACCGCAGACGCTATTTGAATAGATGACCACGCCCGTATCGCCGTACGCGACATGCTCGCTGCGGCCGGGCGGCATGATCGTCTGATAGTTGATGCACGTGTCCGTCATCATGATGCCGAGCGCTTGGCACGCCGCAATGAACCGACGCTCAAGGTTCGCCATCTCCTCGGTCTGACCAAGCGGGTCATAGTAGTTGAGATCAACGCCCCGGGGGTCGGTGATCATCGGGATGGCAACGCGGCGCGCGTCGGGCTCGAGCGCGGCGAAACGTTCAACAAGTGCGACGCCTGCTTCACCAAGCGACTCTGGATCGGCCATCATATGCGCTTGGGTGACCGAAACCATGTCTGCTGCATCAAACATCCGCCCAACCTGAAGCTGATGCTCAAGCGCCCACTTGCGGGCTGCTCCCATGTCGCCAGCCAACATGGCTTCGTCTTCAGCCGTGAGTTTCATGCGGTGCTCGGTTTATCGAAGGGGCCAACGGAGACGATCTCGGGATCGGCTGGGCGCGCGACGTCGTCATCTTTGCCAACGTAGTCGATCGTAGACAGGATTGTGCGCATGACGCCGATGCGGGCGCGACGTTTGTCGTTCGCGCGCACCTGATGCCACGGGCAGGTCGACGTGTGCGTAAAGCGGAACATGTCTTCGTAGGCACGGCTGTAGTCATGCCACTTGCCGATGGCCTCAAGGTCGATCGGCGACAGCTTCCAGGTTTTCAGCGGGTCATGACGGCGATCGTGAAACCGTTTGATCTGCGTTGCTTGGCCGATCTTCAGGTGGAACTTGAAGAAGTGGATGCCTTCGCGAACGATCATGCCTTCAAACTGGGGGACCTCACGCAAAAAGCTGGCGAGCTGGTCCTCTGTGCAAAATCCCATGACGCGTTCGACGCCGGCGCGGTTGTACCAGGAGCGATCGAACAGGACGATGTCGCCACTGGTCGGGAAATGCGAGACGTAGCGCTGGAAGTACCATTGGCCGCGCTCCGTCTCGCTTGGCTTACTGAGCGCGATCGCGCGGGCGTGACGCTGGTTGAGATGTTGGAGCACGCGGGCGATGCAGCCGCCTTTGCCTGCCGCGTCGCGTCCCTCGAACAGCGCAATCATGCGACTGCCGGTCGCCTGCAAATGACGTTGAAGTTTGAGGAGCTCGATTTGAAGCGCTTCGAGTTCGGTTTCGTAGTCGCCTTTATCCATGCGGCGATCGTACGGGTAATCACCGTCTTCGAGGACAGCGGCTTCAATGGGCTCCGGCAAATCGGGGTCGTCAATGTCAAAAGTGTCAATTGCGGCCACAAGAGATT
>JBCBWG010000363.1:0-2084 GCA_039817205.1 Pseudomonadota bacterium | reverse complement strand
GGTGACCAATAGCGATGTGATTAAATATTCCGCCGGTGGGTTCCGCGATTTTACGCGCATTGGGGCGTCCGACCCGGTCATGTGGCGCGATGTGTTTTTGAACAATCGCGATGCCACGCTTGAGATGCTCGGGCGGTTTGAGGAAGATCTGACGGAGCTCCGGCGCGCAATTCGTTACGGCGACGGCGCTGTGCTTGAGAAGCGCTTTGCGGAAGCGCGCACCGTGCGTCGCGGCATCATCGATGCTGGGCAAGACGTTGACACAGCGGACTTCGGTCGCGGTCTTGCTCGGCGTGTCTCAGTTGAAGACGGCGCTCCTACAGGTCAGCAGGCCGGAGGAGAGGCGGATGGCTGAGGCGCGCGACCATCCAACGGGCTCTGTGTCCGCGATCGCGACGGGTTTGACGCAATGAGTGGCGCGCGCCGCGACCTCTGGATTTTCGGCTACGGTTCGTTGATGTGGCGGCCGGGCTTTCCGTACCTTGAGGCGGTGCGCGCCGTGCTCGTTGGGTACCGACGCGCGTTTTGCGTGTACTCGACGCATCATCGGGGCACGGCCCAACGGCCGGGTCTGGTTCTCGGTCTCGACCAAGGCGGCGTCTGTCATGGGCTGGCGTTTCGGATCGCGTTCGAGAACAATGCAGCCGTCCTCGCCTACTTGCGCGCGCGCGAACAAATCAACGGCGTCTATCGCGAAGTTTTGGTGCCACTCGATCTGCACGACGAGAGCGGTCCGCGTGGGACATGTGACGCGGTCACGTATGTCGTTGAGCGTGCGCACCCGAGTTACGCGGGCCAGCTGAGTGTGCAGTCTCAGGCACGGCTGATCCGCGGTGCCGTTGGACGTTCGGGGCCTAACATCGACTACCTTGCCAACACGCTGCGGCGGGCAACGAGCCTCGGACTGGATGCCCGTGATCTTCGACGTGTGATGACGGCCGCGCATCCGTTTTTTGACAACGCGCGTGATCGGAGTGGGCCTTGGCGCCCGCCCGGAGCACGGTCAGCCGCGGATGCTCAGCCCGATCTCAATGCCCAGGCCGAGGGGGCGACTGATGCCGCGTCGAGTGCGGCCAACCCAACGTGCCCGGCCTCTCGCACCCTGATTTCAGTTCATAGGACGCGGAAAAATGGCCCGCGCCAGCTGAAGCTCGGCGAGCGACGGCGTTTCTTTTTCAGAATGAACCGGGAAGCCTGGAGCGATCTCGGCTCTTGATCGGCATTGGTCAGTTCAAGAGAGCTGGCTCGTCCTGGCTGAGGACGCTCGCGGCCAGATCGAATGCGATGATTTCCCGGTCGCGGACCGATGCGCCCAGAAAATGGATGTGGACTTCATGTGCACCAAGCTCGGCGCCAAGCTGGCGAATGTGGGCGCGGTTGACCGAAGCCGACTGGCTCGTCGTCCGGCCAGCATGGCGCACGGTGCGACAGCCGCTTTCGTCCAGGCAGACCAAAAGGAAGTTGACCCGTGGGAGTTCCGGGCAATCGATCAAACTGTAGATGCTGTGGACGTAGCTCCGGCCTGAGCCGCCAGCCCAAAAGCGGAAGCCAACTTCATGACCTGATGGTGCGACAGCAGCATTGTCTTGGTCGCGATCCCGGTTCTGGTCGCGATCCTGATCCCGGTCCTGGCCCCGATCCTGACCACGACCAACTTCGTTGGCGATGATTTCAGATAGCTGAAACACACGCGTACTCATCACCACACTCCTGCAACCCGGACACTCGACCACACAACACCGGGCCAAACGAGTAACGTTCCGTTCACCGCCCGCATGAGTAGTCTGGACCAAGAGCTCTTAGTGGGGTGTTCCTTTCGGGTCAGTTTCTGGGTTTTCCACAGGAACTATTGTGGCGCATGGTTTGCCCTTCCCTAATGGATGCTCCCAGATCGGACGATTTTCTAAGCGGTGCACAGCTTGTTGAAAGGATCCTGACCTCGCGAACCGTCTGACAACGCAACACCTGTGTAGGACCTGTGGACCGCATGACGTGGAGATGAGGTCGGGTCATCGCTCCCGCTCCCAGGATTGGCTTGAAGGATTGGCTTGAAGGATTGGCTTGAAGGATTGGCCCGGATGAGA
>JBCBWG010000362.1:0-2091 GCA_039817205.1 Pseudomonadota bacterium | reverse complement strand
CACGGACTGACGCGACGGTTTGGCTCGAACACTGCGGTCGACGCCGTGGCACTCGATATCGCCGATGGATTGATGGTCGGCATTATTGGGCGGTCCGGCGCTGGCAAGTCGACACTCCTGCGCATGACAAACCGGCTCCTAGAGCCGAGCGATGGACAGATCATCTTCCAGGATACCGATGTGACGGCATTGACGGGTGCAAAGAAGCGCGCCTGGCAAAGCGACTGCGCGATGATCTTTCAGCAGTTCAATCTCGTGCCGCGCTTGGATGTGCTGACCAACGTCATCCTCGGCCGTCTTAACCAACAATCCACTGTGCGTTCGATGCTGAAGTTCTTCACGCAATCCGAGCGGGCCGCGGCCCTATCACTGCTCGATCGTTTCGGCATTGCGCAAACGGCGCTTCAGCGCGCGGAGACGCTCTCGGGCGGCCAACAACAGCGTGTCGCAATCTGCCGGGCGATGATGCAATCGCCCCGCGTTATTCTCGCCGATGAGCCGATCGCATCGCTCGACCCGCTCAATGCGCGGCTCGTGATGGAAGCGCTCCAGGACATCAACAAGAATGAAAAGATCACCGTCATTTGCAACCTGCACACGCTCGATACGGCGCGCACCTACTGCGACCGGGTCATCGGCATGCGGAAGGGCGCGGTTGTGTTTGACGGCACAGGAGCCGAGCTCACCGACGATATGGCGCGTGAGATTTACGGTGCTGAGGCGGACGAGGCTTTCGAAGGCTCGATCACCTCAACAACTTTGGGGGCGGCCTCGCGGGGTGCTTCCGAAGAAACGCAACGTGAAGCTGCCGAGTGATGTGACTGCTCGGGGCGGGTGGCCGCGCAAGTGTCGCGCGGTTGAAGCGACGTTTCATAGGAGTTCAGAATGTTGAAAAAAACGCTCAGCGTGGCCGTGATGGCTGGCGCAATGGCTGTCGCGCCTGTCGCGCTGGCCAAGAAGGAATACACGGGTCCGAAAATGGACTTTTCAAAGGTCCAGCCCGAGTTTCGGATCGGCTTTCTCGGCGATGAATCCGCCCAAGACCTGCTGACCCGCAACACCTGCCTCAAGGACTACGTCGAGGCAGCCTACGGTGTGCCAGCGAAAATGTTCACGTTTAAGGACTACGCCGGCACGATGGAATCGATGCTTGGCGGCAACCTTGACTACGCATGGTTCGGTTCTTCCGGCTACGCAGGCATCTACCTCGAAAACCCAGATGCTGTTGTGCCAGTGCTGACGCGTATGCAGCCAACGGGCGACACGGGCTATTACTCTGTGATGGTCGCACGCGCTGACAGCGGCATCAAAACCCTTGCAGACGCAAAAGGTAAGAAGCTCGGTTTCGCAGACCCGAACTCGACATCCGGTTACCTGATCCCGTCGATCGAACTCGTCGACAAGATCGGTGAGCTTGATGGCTTCTTCGCATCGACAAAATTCATGGGCGGTCACGAGAACGGCGTCCTCGGTGTGATGAACGGCGACGTTGATGTGGCTGTGACGTGGGTGTCGGGCGTTGGCGAATGGACCGAAGGTTACACCTCCGGCAACCTCCGCAAGATGGTCGACAAGGGCATCCTGAACATGGATGACATCGTCCAGGTTTGGTCGTCGAAGCTGATCCCGAACGGTCCGATCGTCATGCCGAAGAAGCTTCCGCAGGAAGCGCGCGACGTCATGGTCGGCATGAAAAAGTGGATCATCGAGAACGATCCGCAGTGCAACGAAAACATTGCAAACGGCATCGTCAAAGCCTGGGTGCCTGTCGATCACTCGTTCTACGAGTCCATCGTCAAGGCCCGTAAAGCAAAGCTTGAAAAGAAAAAGCAGTAACTTTCGTTCGAGGCGCGGAACCGTCGGAGCCAATCAAGCTCCGGCGGTTCTTTTTTCGTCGTTGACCGTACGCGGGCCGTCGCAAACTATGCGCGGCTGCCAGAAGAGCGAGCAACTCCCATGTCAGCTGTCAGTGCAGATCAAATTGATGCGCTTGAAAGCGAACTGAAACGCCAATCGCGACAGCGGCTTTTTGTAACGGTCACAGGCATCTCCATTACGGCAGCAATCGTCGTATTTGGCGTCGATTACGCC
>JBCBWG010000361.1:0-2114 GCA_039817205.1 Pseudomonadota bacterium | reverse complement strand
CGCCTACGAGATGCGCGATGCAGATGCCCTCTTCGCCCAGGCTGCGGCTGTGTCGATCGCGGTCAATCACCTCAACCGATCGATCGGTGTTCCGGACATTTATCCGTTCGTGCTCAATCCAACTGTCCGCGAGAAACTCGCGTTTGCGCACAAATGGATATCGCGTGGTCCGGGGGAATTCGCCTGCTGATCGGCCAGCGTAGCTACCCGCGCTTCGAGAACTCGCAGATCGTGAAAAGGCCGAACGGCCCGAGCGTGCGATGGGCAACCAGCTCAAGATCGCGCATTCGATTGAAGAGATTGGGTGGGCTCTGAATCTTTCGTGACCGACTGCGAAGCACATCGCGCATTGCTGAGGCAACGCTGCGACGCTGTGCAAGTCCCAACCCCAAACCGGGTCCTGAGGTCAGCTCGCTGGCCGCGCAGCCTTCGTGTGGTTGGTAATGCAATGACCGAAAATGATTCACGACAACGATCCGACCTCCGGGGCGCGTGACGCGGGCGAGTTCCTCGACGATGCGAACGGGGCGCTGCTTGCGCGTGAAGACGAAAAACGCGGTCACGGTGTCGAACGTGGAATCGCGAAAGCGGAGATGTGAGGGCGGGCTCCGGTACAACCCGGCAACCTGATCGAGCGGACCGCGCGCGACGCGACTGCGTGCCGAATCTAGCGCTTTGATGTCCGTTTCCGTGCCCACAACTTCGCAGGTTGAAGGATAGCGTCGCAGTCCACTGCCGACGCCCGTCCCGACCTCTAAGACGCGACCCGTTCCTAAGCGCAGGCTGTCGATGGCTTTGCGCCGGATCCGGCCAACGAACGGGGCTTGAATAGCCTTCAAGACCCGCGTCCCAATCTGCGCCAGCGGCCACCGTCGCCCGGTCTTCGACGTCCCGGCATTGGTGTCCCAGGTTTCGGCGAGCGGATGGCGGTCAAGCGTTGGCTGTTGGATCATGGGTGCTTAGCTTTCCTTGTTCCAGCCTGAGTAAGAGCGTGGACGAAACTTGAGGTCAAAGCGTGTCGGCATCAACCGGGTCTGAGCCCCGATGCCGCGATTTTGCGCGAACGTGAGGGGACCACCAAAATCGCAGACTTGCAACGCTCGCGCCGCATGGCCGCCTGTATAAATTGACGCGACGAGATCGCGTAACGTGAGCGAACACACGAACTCATGACGTACGTCAGCGCTCAAGCCGTTGAGCGAGCAAGGCGAACGGTCGGTTGGCCCCTTCCTCGTTCAACTGCCGTCTCCGATACGGTCGATGTCTGCGCGTCGAGGTCTGTTTTCGCAATCCATCCCCCGCCGAGGACACGGGCGCGCTCGCTGCCGTTTTCGTAGAACACGCAGGCCTGGCCACGCGCGATGCCCTCGGCCGGAGTTAACAAGGTGCAAATGATCGTGCCGTCCACTGCGCGGCCGAGGCGGGCCGGCTCCGGTGATTGGGTCGATCGCACCCGTGCGAACATGTCGAGTCCGGCATCAGCTGCCGCCGTAAGTGCTCCGTCGCCGAGCCAGTTCACATCCCGCAACATGAGCTCGGACGTCTGCAAAGCGTCACGCGGGCCAACAAAGACCTGACCAGTCTCGGCATCGATCTTCACGACGAACAGCGGCTCGCCAGTGGCGACACCCAAGCCGCGGCGCTGGCCGATCGTGTAGTGAATGACGCCCTCGTGTCGACCGAGAACGCGTCCGTCCATATGAACAATGTCGCCGGGCTTCGCCGAGCCAGGCTTCAACTTTTCAATGGTTTCGGCATAGCGACCGTCGGGCACAAAGCAGATGTCCTGGCTGTCGGACTTATTGGCAACCACCAGACCAAAGTGATGCGCAAGGGCACGGACATCGGACTTCGGCAATTCGCCGAGTGGGAACCAGAGGTCGGCGAGTTGTTCCCTCGTTGTTCCAAAGAGGAAGTAGCTTTGGTCTCTCGCCCCGTCATGCGCGCGATGAAGTTCCGGACCAGACGCGCCATCTTTGCGGGTGATGTAGTGGCCGGTTGCCAGCGCATCGACCTCGAGTTCGCGAGCGGTATCGAGTAGGTCTTTGAACTTCACCTGCATATTACAATTCACGCAGGGGATCGGCGTCTCGCCGGCCAAATAACTATCGACG
>JBCBWG010000360.1:0-2121 GCA_039817205.1 Pseudomonadota bacterium | reverse complement strand
CTGAGTTTTCGGTTCCGCTCTATCGGCGCCCGACAAACCTTATTGATCGTGTCGAGGCAACCGACCGCGCCGCCGATCCTGCCGCATTTACGCACTTACTGCGGGCATCTGACGGCTCGCTCAGCGCGCCACCCACACGAGCGGCAATCGAAACAGGGGCGCTTGACGGCGCCGATCTCGAACTCTGCTATCTCGCCGATCCGGTCGATGCATTCGTCCTCCATGTCCAAGGCTCCGGCCAATTGGCGTTCGGGGACGGCTCCCGGCTCCGCGTCGGGTATGACGGCAAGAACGGTCATCCCTATCGATCCATCGGCCAGGAGATGATCCATCGCGGTCTTGTGCCTGCTGATCAAATGACGCTCGATCGCATGTGCGAGGAGTTGCGACGGTCTTCACCGGCGGAACGATCGGCGCTGATGCAACACAACCGGTCCTTCATCTTTTTCCGCGAGCTTGTCGGTCAGGATCGGCCACAGGGCGCCCGTGGTATTGGCCTTCACGTGGAGCGCTCGCTTGCGGTCGATGTTCGCTTTCATGTGCTCGGCCAGCCAATGTTTGTGTCGGTGCCGAGTTTGCAGCCAGCTTCGGAGGCTACGGCTGACGTTTCCGGGTTTCAACGGCTCATGGTTGCCCACGACGTTGGCTCTGCAATCCGCGGTTCCATCCGTGGCGACATCTTTTTTGGCTCGGGCGCTCGCGCCGGGCGCCGGGCGGGCACTGTCCGGCATCCCGGCACGTTGATCGCATTGTACCCCCGCGGGGTCGATCCCAGAGACGTCAAGGAGGGATCGCATGTCTGAACGATCCGATCGGCGTCGAGGGCGGCTGCTCAGCAAAGAAGACCGGGAACTTTGGCGTCACGTGACCAAAAGCGTTGCACCGATGCGGAAGGGCCAAGCCGCCGAGGACGCGGAACACGCCGTCTTTCAGGCCGCCCTCGAGCGGATTGATCAACAGCATGATCAGCCGCAGCGATCGAAGCTCCAGACAAACAAGCCGCCGACACAGATTGAGCGACCGCCTGCGGTGACCCGACCTCCTCAGAAGCCCGCACACGGTCATGCTGCGCTGCACAATCGACGCGCGGCGCCAACGTCGCCCGGTCGGCAACCTGCGCCAACGGTCAATCCATCGCCGGGGCTCACCACGCAAATCACACGTCGTATCGCGAAGGGCCGCGATCCAATTGAAGGATGTTTGGACCTGCATGGCATGCGACAGGAGACGGCACTGGGTGCACTGAGGTCGTTTCTTGCTGCAGCGCACAAGAACGAAAAACGTACCGTGTTGGTCATTACCGGCAAGGGACGGCCGAGCGGTGATGATCAGGATCGTCCTTGGACGGAGCCGACGCCGGACCGTGGTGTTCTGCGCAGGCAACTCCCACTTTGGCTTGGAAGGCCAGAATTCCGAGCAATTGTAACGGGTTGCGAGCCAGCGAGCGTTCGCCATGGCGGCGACGGCGCCTTCTATATTCGCTTGCGAGCGCGTCGGCGGACCTGACAATTTTGCTGCGCTGCAGCAACTCCCAGGGTAGTGCGACGAAAGTCTAGGACATATCGTGCATCTTTAATTGCTTATGCGATATTGCACTGCACAATCAGTTTCTCTATATCTGTTTCGTCGGGCAGGTGCGCCTTGTTTGCTGCCGCAACCTTACCGCGACTGACACCGCTGATCCGGTCATCGGCAAACATCAAGGAGAGAAAAATTATGAATGAGCAATTTACCCGCCAGGCTCAGGAAATGTTTAAGATGGGCGGCAACGCACAAATTCCTGAGAATATGCAGCAGTTTGCCGAAGATGGCGTGCAACGCACGCGCGAATTTTACGAGCGCATGAACGACGCGGCGAAAGACACGAGCAAAGTCTTTGAGGAAATGCTGCTTGCATCGCACGCCGGCTATAAGGCCATCGGCGAGAAGATGCTGCACAATACAACCGTCAATACCGAATCGGCGTTTGACGCAGCTCAGGCGATCGCAAAAGCGAAAACTGGTCCAGAAGCGCTCCGCCTGCAAACAGATTTCATGCAGCAACAGATGGCTGTCGCAAGCACGCAAGCGAAAGAGCTGATGGAACTGTCGGCGAAGGTGTCTCAGCAGACGTTCGAAAGC
>JBCBWG010000035.1:0-19103 GCA_039817205.1 Pseudomonadota bacterium | reverse complement strand
GCCGTCCGTTCGGGCGTCTCGCGGCCGTGGAGCTGGATAATATCCGGGCCGACCTCGCTTCCAAGTTCGCCGATCAAACGGTCGTCCGGATCGACAACCAGGGCGACGACATCGGCGCGACCACTTGCGATTTCGGCAAGTTCGCGGGCTTTGCTAAGCGAGACGTGGCGCGGGCTCTTTGGGAAGAACACCAAACCCACGTAGTCAGCGCCCGCCTCAACCGTCGCGTCCATGATGTCTGGCGTGCTGATACCGCAAATCTTAACTTCGACGGTCATGCGTGAGCCTGCGCTTTGCCGGCCAGCGCTGTCATGGCACCGGCGCCAATCAGGAGGCCGCCGCTCACCTTATTGACCGCGCGCTGCACGCGTGGGCTTTCGATCGCCCGTCGCGCCCGAACGGCGCAAAGGGCGTAGGCGAGGACGTTGAGGCCTGCCAGCGTGACGAACGTTCCGATCATGATCACCGACTGCTGAAGAACGGGGCGACTCGGATCAAGAAACTGCGGGACGAACGCGACGAAGAAGACAATCGCTTTCGGGTTCAGAACCGTGACCGCAAATGCGTTGCGGAACATGTCGCGCTGTCTGAGCGCGTCTCTGCTGGCCAGGCCCCCACCATCCGCGTCGCTGTCGGTTCGGGCACGCCAAAGCTGAATGCCGAGGTAGACGAGATAGGCGGCGCCGAGCCAGCGGAGCGCTGTGTAGAGGTCGGCTGATGCGAGAAGAAGCGCGCCAAGACCCGCCATCGAGACGGACATGGCCACGAGATCGCCAAGCGTCACCCCGACGACCGACGGCAGTGCTGCGCGCCAGCCGTGGCCAAGCGCGTAGGAGACGACGAGCAGAACCGTTGGTCCCGGCATCGCGAGCAACAGCGCCGATGCGGCAGCAAAGGCAATCCAAGTTTCAAACGCCATAATTGTCGATCAGCCTTTGCTGTGCGCTTCGTAGGTGGCAATCGCTGCGAACAAATCTTCGATCGATGCACCAACCGATTTAAACATCGTGATGTCGTCTGCGCTGTTTCTCAAGGGCGCGCGACCGGCGGCCAGATCAAAGAGATCGCCCTGGATATCACTTTCCTGGATCACGCCCGCTTGCAGTGGGATCACGACATCGCCCGCCTCGTTCAAACCGCCGGCCATCGTGTCGACCCAGATCCGGGCGCGGCGGACGACGGCATCATCGGTTTCCCGCATGACCGGCCGGAATGCGCCCACACAGTCGATGTGTGTGCCGGGCTTCAGCCAGTCGCCTTCGATGACAGGGTCGTGTGAGATTGTCGCGGTTGAGATGATGTCGGCGGTGCCCGCTGCGGCTGCGAGATCATCAGTTGCGCTGATATCCAATCCCGTTTCTTTCATTGCGTCAGCCAGCGTCTGCGCGGTCTCAGGTGTTCGGTTCCAGATCGTCACGCGCTTAATCGGGCGGACGGATGCATGCGCGCGGATGAGATAGGGTGCTAAGGCTCCGGCACCGACCATCAGGAGATGCTCGCTGTCCTCGCGCGCAAGATATCTTGCCGCGAGCCCCGATGCGCCAGCTGTTCGCCAGACCGTCAGCTTGGCGCCGTCAATGAGAGCGAGCGGAAGCCCTGTATCGGTTCCGATCAGAAGGTAGAGCGCCGAGATCGCTGGCAGGCTGTGCCGTGGTCCGTTGTCCGGTGTGACGGTGACGAGCTTCACGCCCGCGAATGGCCCGGCGATTTCAGTGCCGGGCGTCGTCTCCGTCCAGGCGGGCATGAGGAGGAGTGTCGCCTCGGCGAGCGAACCACGGTTGATCTGGTGGTGATGGCGCAACGGGGAGACCGCGCCCTGTCGAAATCCTTTTTCGAGCACGTCGATAAGCGCGGGATAGGAAAGGAGCGCATCCACGCGCTCAGCATCAATCATGTCCATGGCAGCAACCGGTCAAAAGTCTCGCGCGAACCCTGTCGCGGGTGCCTGAGAACCTAGCACTGGACGTGAGACGTCGACCAGACCGCAGATGTCGTTCGCCGCCTGCGGAGGGTTAGGACTTTAAGACACCAGATCTTCGATTTTCACGGTGCCGTTGTTGAAGACGACGTCTTCAAAGTTCCCGAGAATGTCGAAGCGATCGTCGCGCCAGACGATGACGTCTGCACCGTCTTCGGTCGGCCCAACGCCGTAGTCTTCGAGGTTGCCATCGACGATGAATTGGTCAACTCCGTCCGTGCCTTCGAGATACTGTGTGATCTCAGGATCATCGCTGACCACAAGTGGCGCGCCGGGATCGGGCAATGAGATGTCGACCGTGCGGTCGTTGAACTGGAGTTCGTCGAAGTCGGTCAGGATATCGAACTGACTGCCGCGCCAAACGACGGTGCTCGCGCCGTCGTCGGTGCGCCCCCAACCGTATGCGCTCGCCGCCCCTTCGAGGACAAAAACGTCCTTGTCAGCTGTGCCGGTCAGAAACTCATTGCGGTTGGGGTTGTCTTCGATCGTCAGGCCGCCGCTCGCCGCGATTGGAGGCAGCGTGATTGTCTCGTTGCTGAACTCGATGGTCTCAAAACCGTAGAGCAAGTCCGAGCCGGTTGCGCCGTAAACCACATGGCCGTCACGGGCGTCCGTCACGCCCCAGGCATAATCGTCTGAACGCCCGTCGATGACGAACTGATCTTGTGACGTTGTCCCTTCAATGAACTGGGTCTGGTTCGGCTGGTCGAAGTACCGGGTTGGCTCGGGTGGCGCTGGATCTTTTTCTGTGATGCCGAGACGGCCAATCGTTCCGGTCACGATGTCAGCGTAGTAAATCGCGCCGTCCGGGCCCTGGGTGAAGTGTACCGGCGCGCGACCGCTGTCGCTCTTGAAAAGGAAATCGACTTCGCGACGGTCGTTGCTGTCGACTGCGAAAATTTCGCCCTGCGTGAAGTCCGAGAAGATGTAGTCGCCCTTCAATCGGTCCGGGTACTGGTCGCCGTCATAGATGACGTTGCCGCCGACAATTGACTGCACCTGAAAGCCCGGATCGTTGGACTTGTGCGAGAATGCCCGGAAGGCCGCCGTCACTTCAGCGTCGCCTTGGGCAACGGCATTGTAGAACGCCTGTGCCTCAGGTAGATCCCGGTAACCCCGCGTTTCGAGCAGTTGGCCGTTGTCGCCGCCCTCGTAGTAGGGCCAGCCGAAGTTTGCGCCGGGGCCGCCTGTATTGATCTCCTCCCAGTCGATCCAGCCGGTATCGGTGATCAGCAGATTGCCGTCCTGGTCAAAGCCCATGGAGAACGGGTTTCTGAGACCAAGCTGATAAACCTTCGCGCTGTTCGATGAGAGATCGTCGCCCGGTTCGACGAAGGGATTGTCGCCAAGACCAAGTCCTGTCTCGGGATCGATGCGGAGGATCTTGCCGCTAAGACTGTTGACGTCTTGAACGCTGACCGAGCGCGGATCGGCGTAGTTGAACGACGTGCCATCGCCAATCGAGACGTAGAGTGCGCCGTCTTCGTCGAAGGCGAGCGCACCGCCCGCGTGTGAGCGGCTGTCGACTTTGATGTAGTCGTCAATGAACGCGCCCGTTTGCTCATCGACACCGCTTTCTGCCTGGTTGCGGGCCGAGGTGCTATCGACCGCGCCGCCGCCAGAAATGTCTGAAAGCGATTGGCCAGCGCCGCCGAGAATGACGGTCTCGCTGCCTGGGACGACGGTGAGAAAGTCGTTCGTCGCGTCAGCCTCGAAGCGAGAGACATAGGCGTAGCGGTTGCCGCCGCCGTCGCGGCCCGCGTTGCCGGACTGGCCTTCGGCTTCGGGCGGGTCAACGACGTAGAATGCGTAAACAAACGGGTTGTCGGGAAAGTTGGGGTCGAGGGCGATATCGAGCAGGCCGCGGTCCTGGCGATCGTTGACCTGATCGGAGATGTCCATGAACGTGGACACCACCGAACCCGTCTCCGCGTTTGCGATTTTAACGACGCCAGCTTTCTCGGCGACGTAGACAAGGTTTTGATCTTGCGGCGCGAACTCAAAGTCAATCGGCTGACTGAGACCTCCGATGACGGCATCTTGCGCGACGTTGTAGGGCGACGTCAGTGGCGGCGATGGTGGATCGGACTGCGGGTTTTCATCATCGAGAATTTCGACGCGGGCCGTTCGCGGTGCGAGCAGCGTTCCGCTCGAGACGTTAATGATCGAAACTGCGAAGGCCTCAGTTTGCTCGGCCAGAGCATCGTCGAATACCCGCGCGGAGACGATTGCGCGGTCTTCGCCGGCTGCCATGGTCACGGTCCCGGTTCGCGCGTCGAAGTCTGACCCGGGTGTCGCACCAACACCCGTGATCCCAAACTCGATGGTCACCGGCTGGCTGAGATCGCCTGTCCGGACAATGGCGACATCGGCTGCGCCTTCGGCCTCGCCAATGCTCAATTCGTCCGCTTCGAGGAAGATCGTCCCGCTCATTTCAATCCGCTCCGTCAGCGCAGAATGCGCACTCAGGACATCGTAATCTTGGGACACTGGCTTACGCATCGTTAAGCTGCGTTCAGCGTTTATGTCTGTACGCGTGTTTTTCAGGTGCAATCGTTCGCTTACGAGCGCGTTGCGGCGCGGGCGTCGCTTGCCGGGGCGCGGGCTGCGGGCTAAGACCCCGCGATGACACCGAAAACACGAATTGACACGCGCTTCGAGGCGCTCCGCGAGGCAGGCCGACCCGCGCTGGTAACGTTTATCACCGCTGGCGATCCAGACCTTGAAACGTCGTTTAAGATCCTCTCCGGTCTCGCCGAAGCTGGTGCGGATGTGATCGAGCTCGGCATGCCGTTCTCAGATCCCATGGCGGATGGACCGGCCATTCAGGCCTCGTCTCTGCGCGCGCTTGAAAGAGAGATGACGCTCGAAAAAACGCTGGACCTTGTTGAACGCTTCCGTGCTGGCGATCCCGAGACGCCAATTGTTCTGATGGGCTATTACAACCCCATCTATATCTTTGGCGTTGAGCGTTTTCTCGATCGGGCGTCTGCGGTGGGTGTCGACGGGCTTATCGTCGTCGATTTGCCACCCGAAGCCGATGGCGAGCTTTGTCTTCCGGCCGCTGAGAAGGGCATTAGTTTCATCCGCCTCGCGACGCCGACGACGGATGCAAAGCGTTTGCCGCGCGTGCTCGAGAACACATCGGGTTTTGTCTATTACGTCTCGATCACGGGCATTACCGGGTCGGCCGCTCCGGACAGTCAAGATGTCAAAGCCAACGTCGCCCGCATCAAAAGCCAGACGGAACTTCCGGTTTGTGTCGGCTTTGGCGTGCGAACGCCGGAGCAAGCGCGCTCCGTTTCGGAAGGCGCCGATGGCGTGGTCGTTGGCTCAGCGCTTGTGACGGCGTTGGCAAACTCTTTAAGCGAAGATGGTTCTGCAACTGGCAAAACAGCTTCAGCGGTCCTAGATCTCGTGAGCAGCCTTGCGTCCGCCGTTCGGTCGTAAATCCGTCATCAAATCAGATCGTATGTCTCATCAGATTGCCGACACCGCCGCTCTCAAGAGGCAAGAACCCAAGTGAACTGGATCAGCAACGTCGTCCGGCCGCGCATTCGCAGCTTTTTGACTACCAAGCGCGAAGTGCCTGACAACATGTGGATTCAATGCCCTGAAAGTGGGCAGATGGTCTTCCACAAGGACTTGGAAGCCAACGCCTACGTTGTGCCGGGTTCTGATTTTCACATGCGCGTCTCAGCGCAAGACCGACTGGGTATGACGTTCGACGATGGCGCCTACACCCTCATCGACTTGCCGGATGTCCCGGTTGATCCGCTCAAGTTTCGCGATGGCAAACGCTACGTCGATCGGCTGAAAGAGGCGAAGACGAAATCAGGCCTCGGCGATGCGGTCCTGGTCGGCGAAGGCACGCTTGAGCAACGCCCTGTTGTGATCGCAGCCCAGGACTTCCGATTCATGGGTGGCTCGCTTGGCATGGCCGCCGGCGAAGCGGTGATCGCCGGGATGCAGCAGGCCGTTGAGCGTAACGCGCCGTTCATCTTGTTTGCGGCGTCAGGCGGGGCGCGGATGCAGGAAGGCATCCTGTCGCTGATGCAAATGCCGCGCACGACGATCGCGGTCCAACGCCTGCGTGAGGCAGGGCTCCCTTATCTCGTCGTGTTGACCGACCCGACCACGGGCGGCGTGACCGCGTCTTACGCGATGCTTGGCGACGTTCACATCGCAGAGCCGGGGGCACTTATCTGTTTTGCTGGCCCCCGAGTGATCGAGCAAACCATTCGCGAGCAGTTGCCCGATGGGTTCCAGCGCGCCGAGTATCTCTTCGAACACGGCATGATCGATATGGTTGTTCACCGCCATCAAATGCGGGAGACGCTCGGTCGATTGTGCCGCGTTCTGGGGCCGCAAGATGCCATGGCCGAGGAGCGCACGGATACCTCAGCGGCGGTTGGAAACGGTTTGCTGCAACTGGCGGCGCCCGAGAAATCAGACGCTGATCAGGCAGATGACGAGGGCCAGGCCCTCGAGCTAACAGACATTGAGACGCCTGAGCCGTATCCGAACGGGCAACATTCGGATGGCCCGCTGTCCAATGGCCACGAGTCTGCCGCTCAAGCGGCAATGGCAAAGGATAGCGCACACGATTTGGACGCTTCAGACGTGACGTCCGATGCCGGGACCGATGGCAAGGCGACTGCGCCCAACGGCGCTGGGAAAGAGCAGGCCGCGGCGAAGAAGAGCATCTCGAAATCTGCAGAGCCTGAGACGACGCTGTTCTCGAGCCTCGGGATTACGTCCGCGCTTGCTGGAATTCAGCAGGTTGGTCGCAAAGCCGAACCTATTGCCAATAGTGACGAGCGACCGTCGGCCAATGGCGCGGGTTCGGCCAATGGCGCGGGCTCGGCCCATGGCGCGGGCTCGGAGAGTGCGGACGAGATTGTAAATGTCGAAGCCGTCGATCCGAAAGATGATGCAAGGGCATCGGACGCGTCATCGGAGCCTTTGCCTGCCGCTGGTGATCAACAAGGCGCGAAATCGAAGAGCCGCGGCAAGGGTAAGCCCAAAGCAGGCAAAGCATGACGGGGCCATTGTCCTCGGACGACCTGCTGAGCGAGCTCCGCACTCTGCATCCTATGCTCATTGATCTGTCGCTCGGACGGATCAAAGGTCTGCTCGAAGACCTCGGCAACCCAAATCAGAAACTTCCACCGGTCATCCATATTGCTGGAACCAACGGCAAAGGGTCCACAACTGCATTCCTGCAAGCGATCCTTGAAGCCGCCGGTCTAAGGGTCCACGCGTATACGTCACCGCATCTTGTGCGCTTTCACGAACGCATCCGCATTGCGACCGGGCCAGGTCAGTCCGCGCCGATCTCTGAAGATGCGCTGATCGAAACGCTCAGGCGCGTCCGGGACACGAACGGCGATCGGCCGATGACGTTCTTCGAAATAACAACGGCCGCGGCGTTCCTCGCATTTGCCGAACATCCAGCCGATGCGGTTTTGCTCGAAGTTGGTCTCGGCGGCCGCCTTGATGCAACCAACCTGATTGACGAGCCGGCTGTGACGGTCATTACGCCGATCGCCATGGACCACGCCGACAAACTCGGCGGGACGCTCGCGGAAATTGCAAGCGAGAAAGCCGGAATTTTGAAGCGCGATTGCCCGGCTGTGGTTGCGCCTCAGGAACCGGAGGCGCGCGATGAAATTCTGGTCCGGGCCGCCGATCTTTGCGCCGACCTCATAACCTGGGGCGTCGACTTTGATGCTTACCCGCAAAGCGGCCGCTTGGTCTTTCAGCAGGACGAGGAGTTGATCGATCTGCCGATGCCATCGCTGCGTGGCCGCCATCAGATCACGAACGCCGGCACGGCGATCGCGGCGGCTCGGGTGTTTGCCGAGCGGACAGGTGACGCGGTGCGCATCACCGCCGATGCCATCGCGCGAGGGTTGCAGACGGTCCATTGGCCCGCGCGGATGATGCCGCTGAACGACGGACCGCTCAGCCGTATCCTAAGCGCGGATGATGAGCTTTGGTTGGACGGTGGGCACAATCCAGCTGCGGGTCGCGCGATTGCGCAGACGCTCGCCGACCTCGAAGAGCGCGCACCGAAGCCGACGTTTCTCGTTTGCGGAATGCAGGCGCAAAAAGACATTGAGGGGTTTTTGGAGCCCTTCTGCGGACTTGTCCGCGCGGTCGTCACGGTTCCGGTCAGGGGGGGCCTCGGGCCAGGCCTGGCGCCGGATACGCTGGCGGATTATGCCGAAGCCGTCGGGCTCAGAACGTCGTCGGCGGCTGACGTTGAGACGGCATTGAAGGCCATTGTTCAAGACCACGGTGGGCCTCGGCGCGTTTTGATTTGTGGCTCGCTTTATCTTGCGGGCAATGTGCTGGCCCATCAGCAAGGTTTGGCCTCGACGCCAAACTGAGCCGTGCGGTGCGATGTGTGGGCCAAGCAAAAAGGCGACCCGGATGAGTAAGCGGGTCGCCTTTCCGTTCTATCGTTTGCGCGATGTCGCTTTAGGCAGACTCTTTGATCCAGGCTTCAAGCTTGCTCTTCTGGACCATCGCACCGGTGTGGCGTGCTGCGATCTCACCACCCTTGAACAGGATGAGCGTTGGCATCGCTTGAATGGCGTACTTGTTCGTGATGTCCGGATTGTCGTCGACGTCGATCTTGGTGATTTTCACCTGACCTTCCATTTCCTTCGCGACTTCTTCCAGCGCCGGGGCCATCGCTTTGCACGGACCGCACCATTCGGCGAAGAAGTCGACCAAAACCGGCGTATCTGATTTCAAGACTTCTTCTTCAAACGTCGCGTCGGAAACGGAATGCGTCATGTTTTGCTCTCCTGATCGAGGGTTCGTTTCTAGAGGCCGCTCCGGGGGCCGACCCATTCGCGGGTGCCCAATCCGACGCCTCTACTTCGGCGGCTTTTGGTGGCGTTCGATTGCGTTGTCGGGAACGTAGGTATGGCCTCGAATGGGGTCAAGGCGGGGCTTCGCTCATCACTGATGCCATCAATGCGTGGCTGCGACCGGGTTCCGTTGGGTTTTCCAGAGCATTGTTGCGTAGCGTTCCAGGTATTCGTCCGGCAGCGGCATAAGCCGTGGGCCATCGGTCCATAAAAGTGCGGCGCGAACGGTCCGGTTCGGATAGATTTGCTGCAGCGCGAGACGGTAGGCCGCCATCTGCAACAGATAGGCGTCCGGCACCGACAGGACATCGTCGGGTGGCGGGCGGTTCGTCTTGTAATCGATAATCAGAACATCGTGATCGGTGACCGCGAGGCGGTCGATCTGGCCTGCGATCTTAAGCGGGATCGCGGGCGAAACGGGGTTTGCGACTTCGGCGACGAACGACACCTCGGCGCGGCCGCCCGGCGCGAACGCGGCTGCAAACTCCGGCTCCCGCAAGACTGTGAGCGTCTCAGAGACAATCGATTTTTGCTGGCGCAACGTCAGCGCGGCACCACGAATTGACACGAACGACTTGGCGGTGTCTGCCCACTGGTCATCTGACATAGACGGCAAGTGCTGCAGCAAGGCGTGAGTGATGATCCCGCGCAAAAAGCGATTGTCTTTCGCGAGCGCCTGCGGAGCCGGTTGCGGCGGATTGGTTTTGGCAATCGCTTGGGCATCTCTCTCGCTAAGCGGGATGCTGTTTGACGCCGTTAAGGATGTCTCGTCAACCGGATCGCCGTTGCTGTCGGTCTCAAGCGGCGCGAGGCGCGAGGGGACGAGCGGGATCTGGAGGAGCGGTTCGTTTGGCGCGGCTTGGTCGTACCAGGCTGGCAACGGCGCCGTCGCGGCCTCCTCGCGGTCTCGTGGCTGGGGCGAAACTGCGGGCTCCGATGCGTGCGTCTGATAGCGCAAGACCGTCTCGCCCAGGTCTGTCGTGACAGGATCGCACATGGGTTCAACCGCGTCCCTGATCAGCGTGTACCAAGCTTTGTCCGACACCTTCGCGTTCTTTGCCGGTGCGATCCCACAAACATAAAGTTCGTCTTCAGCGCGTGTCATGGCGACGTACAGCAGGCGGTTCGTCTCGTCGAAAAGATCTTTGCGTCGGTCGTCACGCGCACGCTCGAGGGCTGGGACGTACTTCGCGGGAGGGATCCTCCAAACTCCGAACGTGACCGGATGTGTTGGTCCGGAACCAGCCGCCACGTCTGCCTCATCGGGCGAAACATTGAGCTGGGTTTCGATATCGAGCAGGTGCTCGCCCTGCGTGCGTGTCGGATCGCTCGTCGTATCCGGCAGAATGACGACAGGTGCCTCAAGACCCTTCGCGCCATGGACTGTCATTAAGCGAACCTCGTTGCGCGCGTTTTCCATGTCGCGCTTGATCTCGTGTGTATGACCACGCAGCCAGGCGAGAAACCCCAGCAGCGACGGCGACGCCTGATCGTCGTACTTCAGAGCGAGTTCCAAAAACTCGTCAAGCGGATCAGCGGCATCCGGACCAAGCCGTCTCAGCAGATGATCGCGGTAGCTGAGCCGCCCACCACCTTGATGCGGTGCCGCGAGATGAGACGGCTTACTCAGGATGTCCGAGATGGTCTCGAAGGGTGGCGCGTAGTCGACCACACGCCGCCAGCCCTTCAGAACATCCGCAGCGGCTCGATCGCGCGCGTTGGTCTCAGCCGACCGCAACATCGCCGACCACAAGGAGCCGCGCTGTCCGGACGCGATGCGAAACAAATCGTCATCGTCAAAATTGAAAAGCGGCGACTTCAGCGCGTTGGCGAGCGCCAAGTCGTTCTCGGGCAACGTCAGGAAATCACCGAGGGCCATCAGGTCTTGGACGATTAACTGATCGGTCAGCACCATGCGGTCGGCACCCGCGACGGCGACCCCACGTGCTTTTAATGCCGCGATGATGGGCGCCCCGAGTGGTTTGCGCCGTCGCAGCAGGATCATGATGTCGCCCGCTTCGATCGGGCGGCCGCGCGCTTCGAGCAACCGCTTGTGTTTCAGCCAGTGTTCGATCGTGTCGGCAATGCGGTTGGCGAGATTGGCGATCGCGGATGTTTCGGTCGTATCAGCGAGAGGTTGGAACGCCGGTGCCGCGTTCGTCTCCGGTCGCGGCTCCGGCTCCCAAATTTCGATGCGCCCGGGCCCGTCCGCCCGCTTTGCAAAGTGTTTGACGGGCGTGTCCGTCTGCGTCAGCCCCGGTGTCCTCGTCTTGTTCGCAAACACGGCATCGACCGCCTCCAGGATCGGCGGAACGGTGCGGAATGACAGCTGAAGTGGCACGGCGTGGAACGCTTGACCGAGGGCTTTGATCTTTTGGGCAAACGCTTGGCCCGCCTCTGCGAATAGCCTCGGCTCAGCGCCTTGGAACGAATAGATCGACTGCTTTTCATCGCCAACGGCAAAGACGGTTCTTGGTCCATCGCGGTCGGTGTTGGCTTCGAAGAATGCGTTCGCGAGCCGGGTTGCGATCTGCCATTGGCGTCCGCTCGTGTCTTGTGCCTCGTCGATGAGAATATGATCGATGCCGCCGTCGAGCTTGAACAACACCCATTGCGCATCATCAGATGAGTGGAGCAGGGAAACCGTTCGATCGATGAGGTCGTCGAAGTCGAGCAAGGCTCGTTCTGTTTTGGCCGCGCGATACCGACGGTCCACGTCAGCGGCTAGCCGAGCCAGCGCATCCGACGCTTCGCTTACAACCAACGCGTTGCGCCTCTGGACCAGCGCGAAAACCTGATCGCGCGCGACTTCAAGCCTGGGACCAATCCACACGTCCTCATCTGTCACATCCTTTGTGACGACCGACTTGCGAGGCTTGAGATCGCCGGTGAGGAAGACGGCGATCATGTGCTCGGCGCGCGCTGCGGGCGTGGTCGCGCCCATGGCCTGTCTCAAGCCGTTTGCGACCGCAACGCTCGTCTTCTTCGAACTGGCGGAGGCGGCATCAATGACGGCTGTGAGTTCGTTGCCGCTGATGACGGTCGCGATGTCGTTGGTGATGGCATCAAGCGTATCGGACGGGTCCGAGCCAACGGCTGCTTGGTAGGCCATCTTGCGGCGGCGATCCGCTGCTGGAAACTGCTGGACCGCATGCAGGATCTGGAGCCACTGCGACTGCTTAAGCGCCTGGCGGAGTACGTCGGAAAATCGATCCTCGGCAGCGAACCGAACGGCCACGTTCAGCGCGTCCCCGAGATCCGTGTTGCCGCCGCTCGTTGCTGTTTCCAGCATCCCGGTCATGGCGCCGTCGAGCAGTTCGGCCGCTTGTCCGTCGTCTAGAATTTCGAAACCCGGCGGCAAATCTGCCTCCAGCGGGAACCGCTGCAGGAGCTGCTGACAGAAGCCGTGGATGGTCTGCACCTTGAGGCCACCCGGCGTCTCGATCGCACGTGCGAATAGCCGCCGCGCTTGCCGAAGAATTTCAGGCGTCGGCTCGTCAATTCCAGCGAGCTGCACAAGCTCTTTCGTGAGGTCGTCATCGTTCAGAACGGCCCAGTTGCCGAGTTCTGTAAAGACGCGGTTCGACATCTCGGCAGCGGCCGCCTTTGTGAACGTCAGGCAGAGAATGTGCTCGGGCTTTACGCCGCTCAAGAGCAAGCGCTGCACGCGCATTTTCAGCACGTGGGTTTTGCCGGAGCCAGCGTTTGCGTTGACCCAAGCCGATGCGTCCGGCCGCGATGCGCGCTGCTGCGCGGCCTGCGTTTCTTCCAGGTCGAGCGATGCGGGTACGATGTCGATTGCGTGCCGCTTTGTCTCGGTCATGACCCATCGCCTCCCTCGATTTCGCGATCGTTTGCGCTCCACTCCTTGACCCGCGCCAACTGCTCGTAAGGATCGTAGTCGTACTTGAACGCGGGCCGACGAATTGCGCGGTACGGCGTCGCTTCGTCGGCGTAGGCATCGATCAGGTCGCGCAGTGCATCGAGCGCACGGTCGGCGAAGTCGTGGAGTTCATCGCGGGAGATGCCGAGAGAGATGTCGGCTCCGGGTGGTTCGCCGCCAGCGGTCGAGATATAGCCGAGCCCATCGAGGCCAGCATGACCAACGTCCTGCTCGTCCAGACCCGAAAATCCGCCGGCACGCGCGATCGCGGCCTCAAGCGGCAGCTGTGGCGCCTCAAGTTTCTTGGCACGACCGGCCAAGGTCTTGAGCCCGCTTTCGGCACCACTCTTGTAATCGTAGATAGCAATGCCCCGTTCTGTCAGATCGATGCGGTCTGCCCGCGCGCTCAAAACGAGTTGGCCCTTCTGACCCGCAATGGTCAGGCGACCGCCAACTTCGGACAGCGATCGCGTGAGGCCATCGCGCCGTTTCGGCTCGCTCTCTGCAAACCAATCCGCGAAACGCTCGAAGCGCGGTGCCCAGAAGGCCGCAACCGTTGCATGCCCGGTCAGGCTTTCGAGGATTTCGCGCGCGATGCTGACAAGTTCCGTCGCGGGATCAGCGGGAAGCTCTTGAGGATATCGCTCTGCAAATTGGCTCAGGGCATCGTGGACGAGACTGCCACGCAAGGCTGCGTCCGGGTCGAGACCGATCGGGTCAAGTGGATCGAGGGTCAGGATTTTCTTGGCAAAGATCGCGTATGGGTTTGCGATCCAGGTTTCAATGTCCGTCACACTCAAGCGCTTGGGACGTGCCGCGATCGGTGGGCACGGCGCCGGTCGTTCACACGGCGCGTGTTCCGGGACAGCCACGCGTTTTGCGGCCCAAGCAAGCCAGGGCTTTGATGGGCGCAGTGCATCGGCGAGATCGAGGCCTGCGAGGACGGTTTGCAAACGCAACAGCCACCGCGACGGAACGGTCGGTGCGCCGTCTACCTTCTGCGCCCGCGTCAGATACACCTCGGGCGCACCGCAGAGCGTGACGAAATCATGCGCTGCGCGTCCGATTTCTTCTTCCGGTTGCGGGATGCCGACGGCTGTCCGCATCGGCCGATTGAGCCACGGACCCGCTTCGCCAAGCTTTGGCCACGTGCCGTCGTTGAGGCCGCCTAGAACGACAACGTCGGGACTTTGAAGGCGGGCTTCGTAAGGCCCAAGAATAGCGAGCCGCGGGTTCATCGGTGTTGTCGCACGCACCGTCTCTGTCGCGACAACCGCGCGATAGAACTCGGCGAACTGGTTCGGCCGGATCTCTGGCGCGGCGAGCGTTGGGTCGAGAAGTCGCGCAAAGATCTGCGATGCGACCGCGCCATCTTCGCCTTGCCAAAGCGGCGCGTTTCTCGGCTCGGCGTTTTCGTTCTCGTCGGCCCCGTTGGGCGGGGTGACTTCAGCAATCGCCTCGGCCGTTGCGATGACAGCGGCGGCCAACTCGGAAAGCGGGGCTGCACCTGGTCGCGCGAGTTGATCTCTGATGGGTTGGAACGCCGCCTCGAGACGGTCGATCAGATCAAAAATACCCGTCCAGTTGTCAGGCTTATCGCGCATCAGCTGAACGCTGCGATGTCGCCGCCGCCCCTCATGCACATCATCATGAGCGGATTGGATTGCTGCACGAAGACCGGTGATGCCACGGCCAAGCGTCGCGGCCCTCAGCGCTGCAAGCTCGAGGTTGCGCGACCGTTGCCGAATGTCGCGCGCCGGAAGCCTCAGTCGGCAAAGCGGGTGTGCCAGAAGCGCGACGAGATGGGCGGCCTCAAAATCATGGCTCGCAACTTCAAGAATAAGATCGATCAACGCGCCCGGCGGCGTCTTGCGGAATGGTCGGCCGGCGCTGTCGTCAACGTCAATGTTCCAGGCTTTGAGGCGAGCGGCGACGCGCCGCGCGAGCAGGCGATCCGGCGAGACGAGCGCGGCTGTTTTGCCGGGCGTCTCAAGTGTCTCGCGAAGGATCAGAGCAACGACCTCGGCTTCATCGAGCGATGATGGCGCGGCGATCAGCGAGAGACCCCTGAGCGCATCGCGAAGTGCAGACCGGTCAACGTGCGCAGCAAACGCCGGCCATTGATCTGTGGTCGACGCAGGTCGCATTGCTTCCGAAAACACACGCTCGCGAAGACGCCTTGATCCGTCACCCGCTTCGGCGTTCAACACCTCGACATGGTCACGACGTGTTCCGAGACCATCGAGCACACCGCTCAAACCGAATTGGGGATGCTCTGAATGGCGCACGTCGGGGGTCGCACCGCGCACCGCTGAGAAACTCGGCTCATCCAGTTGCTGATCGAGGGCAGGCAAAACGATTGCACCCGTCGGACTGGCCGCGACGGCACGCATCAATTCCAGCGTTGCGGGAACCGAACCGGTCACACCTGCAACGACGATCGGGCCGGGCGTATCGCCACGTCGGATGCGCTCTGCCTCGCCGAGGATCAGCTGGTTGCGGCGGTCAGCTCCAGACAGCATCTGTCGCTCGGCGAGCTTGGCTGGCAGATCGGTCAACAGCAGATTGAGGATTGAAAGCGTCAGGTGCCAGTGCGCCGAAAGCTCGGTCGCAACGAAGGTGTCGAGCGCTGCGAGTGATGCACGTTCGGTCTCAACGAGGTCGATAAGGCTTGCAAGATCTGCTGCCAGTCGCACGGCCTGTGATGGTGCGGTCAGTGTCTCGGCACGATCTGATGCTGGCCGGCTGAGACGCGCACTGAGCGGGGGTGTCTCGTCATCGTCACTGCGCGTCAGGCGCGGCGCGGTGAGTGCCCATTTCTGGATCATCTCGGCGAGAAGCAGCTGCCGCTCAAGCGGATCTATAGCCGGTGGCAGTGGCTCGCCATTGATCGTTGCGACGTCTGTTGCGCCCAATTCCGACACGAGGCCTGAGATCAAACTCGCGTCTTCGTCAGCGTCGGAGATGGGGCGCAGTTCCGGGAGCAGCAATGCGCGTCCGGGCGCACGCTTCAAGAACGTCTCTTGCAGCGCGCGAACGGCGCGCCGTGTTGGAAGTAGGACCGTGACCTTGGTGAGGTCGAAATCGGCGCCGTCCCCCGGGTCGTCCGAAGTCCCGGCATCGCGATTGAAAAGGCGCCCCGTGATGAGGGCGTCCGCCAACGTGTCGAGGAACGGGACGCCGAACGGAATGGACAGGACGCGACCGTTGAGTGGCTTTGGCGTCTCGCCGAACAAGCCGGGTGTCATGTCAGGCGTCACGTTACGTGGCATGGTCCTGCAATCTCCGCTCAGCCTCATCGATTGCGTCTGGCGTCCCGACGTGCATCCAGATCCCGTCCATACGGACACCGAAGAGTCGGCCGTCGTCGATGGCGCGGTCCCAGATGCGGTTCAGCGAAAACGCGCCATCCGGTGTTTCGCGGAAGAGACGTGGCGATGCGATTGAAGCGCCCGCAAAAACAAACGGCGCGTCGGTGTTGGGCTTCCGCCGTTGAAGCTGACCAACCGCGTCCATTTGGAAGTCACCCCGGCCCTCATAACCCGAAGTATCTGCAGCGCCTGTGAGAAGAAGAAGAGCATCCATCCGGTCCTCATCCCACGCGGCAATCAAGCGTTGAAGATTTTGACCGATGCCTTCGATCCAAAAACAGTCTGCATTCTGGATGATGAATGGTTGCCCGCCGAGGAGAGGGAGCGCGCGCTTCACGCCACCGCCGGTTTCGAGGCGCGCGTCGCGTTCGTCCGAGATCGTGATGCTTGGCGATCGACGGGATGCGAGATGCCGCTCAATTTGATCGGCGAGATAGTGCACGTTGACAACGGCGCGCTCGATCCCCGCCGCTTCGATCTGATCAAGGACGCGGTCGAGAAGTGTGCGTCCGGCAACTTCGATGAGCGGCTTTGGTTTATCTGCGGTCAGGTGCTGCATGCGCGTGCCGAGGCCGGCTGCGAGGACCATGGCATGGGTGAACGGCCTCATCATGTGGCGGGCACTCCCTCAAGCGTCATCGAAACCGTGCCGGTTGCTCACGTCTTGTGATTGGTTTGCCACGCAACCCGAAGGCTGTCATGCGATGAGGCAGGCGATCCGCCGCCCGTGCACAGCCTTTCTGCGGTCACTTAGGTTGGCGAGCGCAGGAGACCGGGTAATGCCTGTGCGAACCACGCGCGAACCGGCTCCAGCACCGGCTTTTCAAGATTGCGGCGCAGGGCGCCCTCAACGCGCGGAAGATGAGCGAGATAGCTGCTTTTCCCATCGCGTCGATTCAGGCGGTGGAAAATACCTATGACCTTTGATGCGCGTTGGGCCCCGAGGATCGCATAGGACTGCTCGAATGCGACGCGGTCAAACGACGGTTCGGTCGCTGCAATGGCCCCGCAGTAAACGTTCATAAGCTCAGCTTCGAGGTTGGGCGGAACATCGACGCGCGCGTCCTGTAAGAGCGATACAAGATCGTAAGCCCAAGGCCCGCGAAGTGCGTCCTGAAAATCGATAATCCCCACGTGCTCACCCTCATGAGCGGGGTCCTGCCACATCAGGTTTGGCGAATGAAAGTCGCGGAGGACCCAACCGCCCGCATCAATCAGCGCTTGGTCGAACACGGGTGCCCAGGTCGCATGAAACGATGCCTGCGTGTCGCTCGATAACGTGGTCGGTGCGGCCCAATCGAGGAAAAGATTCGTTTCATGGAGCAAGATCTCCGAGGTGAGCTTCGGGATTGTATGAGACCTGCCATGCGTGAGGATCGGCTGCTCTGGCGCCGGACCTGATTTGCGGAGCTTGATCAAGACATCGACAGCTGCACGCCAGAGTTCAGTTTGGCATGCGGGGTCGACGGTGACGGCGCGACCAAACGGTTCATCACCGAGGTCCGACAGACAGGCGAGCCCTTTATCGAGATCAGTGGCGATGACCCGGGGTGTGAGCAGGTTGCGTTCTGATAGCGCTTGTTCAACAGCCAGGAACGGCACGATGTCTTCGGCAAGTTTGGCGCGCTTGCTGTAGGCGAGTGGTGTCGTTGTTTTCGGGTCGATGGACGTTGCCTCGTATTCGTGGAGCCCGTCGATTGCGGCAGGCGCATCCATTAAAACTATGGTCCGTCCAACATCGTCGAACAGGCGAGCGTAGGCCCGAGGCGACGCATCGCCGGTCAAGTAACTGATGCGGGCGAGTGCGCCGAAGTCAGGCGTTTTCGACGCAATCGCGTCTTCGAGAAAACGCTGGATATGCACGATGCGCTCCAGCCGCCTGGCCCACGCTGACTGCGGCGTTGCCGAAAGCGTCACGCGACGTTTGTCAGGCTGGTCGGTAAGTTCGTGAAGCGCAACGCGCAGGTGGTCCGGTGGTAGAGTATCGGGCGCGCGTTCAGGCCACTCAATGAGTGTCACCGCACCGGTCAGATGCTCGTCAATGCCAAGTTCGTCGAGTTCTTCAGGTTCAACGATGCGGTACCAATCGTAGTGCGCCACCGTTCCGCGGTCGGTCTCGTAGATTTGGACAATCGGGAAGGTCGGGCTTGGAACGTCCATGTCGGGCGATCCGGAGATGGCTTGGGTCAGCGCGCGTGCGAACGTGGTTTTTCCGGCGCCGAGATCACCGTGTAGCGCAATGACATCGCCGCTCCCAGCCTTCAGCGCAATGAGTTCAGCAAGCCGTTTCAGATCGGCTTCGTCAAGCGCATCATCGAAAAGGGCATGTGTCATGGCCGCGTGACTAAAGGTGTCTCAGCCAAACGCAAGGGTATCATCCAAGCTTTTGGCTTGAAGGTAAGACTTCAGCCGGTGTCGGCGATTGAGCTTGGCCTATGACTGTGGGCGTGACTGACGGCGTGACTGCGGGCGCAACTTCGGCATTGTGAGGCAACCGGACGATCACACGCGTCCCATCGTTGGGCTTGGAGTTGAGTTCGACGCTGCCGCCATGAAGTTCGGCAACGCTTTTAACGATCGACAATCCCAAACCGGCACCACGATGTTTAGATCCTTGCGACTGGCTAACAAAGCGCTCGAAAATGCGGTCGCGGTCACCGTCCGGTATGCCGATCCCTTGATCGACGATCTCAAAAACGACGGACACTGGATCACGCCAAGCTGAGACGAACACGGTGTCGCCGGGTTTTGAAAAACCAATGGCGTTCGAGACAAGGTTGAACAGGATCTGGCGGACGCGGCTCTGGTCGGCGCGGAACGTCCTGAGATCATCGGCGATGCCAACGTCGACTGTGACCTTGGCTCGGCTTGCCCGTTCGCGGATCCCATCAACGGCGGAAGTCACGACGTCGCGAACATCAACCGTCGTCATCTCGAGGTCGATCGCGCCAGCATCAATCGATGCGAGGTCGAGGATGTTGTCGATA
>JBCBWG010000359.1:0-2127 GCA_039817205.1 Pseudomonadota bacterium | reverse complement strand
TGACGCGTGCTTCCGCGTAGAGCGCTGCGACCGGTTCGGCCCTGAGCCACTTTCCGCGACGCGCGCGCACGGACCGGATCGCGAGGCCCGGATGGATTTGCCGAAGCACCTGGCTGACCAGATCGCCACCCTGGTTCACTTCGACGACCACGGCGTCCGCATCGAAATCAGTATGCGCCTGGACCACGGCGCGCGCCCAAACATCCGGCGCGCGTCCCTGCAGCGTTCGGTCAGCAAGAACATAGCCGCGCCCATCGGCACCGCGGGCTGCAACCACAATTCCGCAGGCATCCGAGTTCGCATGCGCGGTGACCGGCGGGTCAACGGCGACGACCGTGCGGCCCCGTTCGCTTGGAGCGTTCCACACGCGTTGCTGTTCGATCCAATCCCGGCGCCACAAAGCGCCAGAGGAATTCTCGATGAGTGCGCCTTCCAGTTCCTGCTTGCCGAGCAGCGTGCCCGAATACCGGCGCTCCATCTCAGTTAGGAACGCCGGCGCAAGGTTCGCCCGATTGGCAAACGTTGTCGCGCGCGTCACGACCGTCGTCGCATCCTCCATCAGCCGTTTTAAAAGTGGCAGCGGACGCGGCGTCGACGTCACCACCGTCTGCGGCGCGATGCCGAGCCGCAACCCGAACTGAAGCATGTCCCAAGTTGCCTCGGCATGACGCCACTTGATCAGCTCGTCACACCAAGCGGCATGAAACTGAGGCCCGCGAAGCCCATCAGGTCGCTCCGCCGAAAAGAACTGGGCAATCGTGCCATTGGGCCAAATCAACCGCCGCTTCGCGATCTCATAAGTCGGCCGTTCATGGTCGGCATGGACGGACAACAAACCGGACTGCCCCTCGACCATGACGCCTGCGACATCGCCGATCGTCTCGCCGACGAGCGCAATCCGTTGGCGCGCCTGTGAGAGCGCACGGGCCCGGATCCACTCGGCACCCGCCCGCGTTTTGCCAGCGCCACGCCCGCCGAGAAACAACCAGCTTCGCCAGGCCTCTCCGTCGGTCGTCTCAATCGGCGGCAACTGATCGTCGCGCGCCCAGACGTGCCAATCGCTTGCAAGCCGCTGCAGAACTCTCGGCGGCCAATCGCGAAACGCGGCCGCGAGATCGTCAACTTTCAGATCGGAGTTGGTCGCGAAGTCTGAGAAGGCGCGCCGCAACATCTTGGCGGAAGACGTCCTGGTCATCGTCGGGCCGTGCCTCCGCGTGGGTTGACTTCGGGTGCTCTGAACTTTGCGGTCGGGTTTCGCGCTGTGCTCGCGACGGCGCACCGCTTGCATCGAGCGCCGACACAGCTTCAATGTTCTTGATCAGCCCATTCAGCGCGCGAGCCTCGCGCTCATAATCGGAGGACGACAGCTCGGTGTGATCCTCGACATGGCGCTCTAAACGTTCCAATTGCATCTCAATGGCCTCCATTAAGCGGCGTCGCATCGACCGCTTGGCGCTTGTCGGTTTGCTCGGTTGAGCGGTTGATTTTGCAGAGACAGCTGCGGAACCCGCCGCAGATTTCTTCGGCGCTGCATCCGCGCCTGAAACGGCCGTCACGCTCGCACGTCCCAGTTTGGCGGACGACCGCGTTGCACCCGTTGGTTTCGGCGTCGTTCTTTTTCGACTGGGCCGTTTGGCCGCCGCTTTTGTTGATCGTTTTTGGTCCACACGCGGCTTGCGAGGCCGGACCCATTGTTCGGTCTTCGCTTTCGCTTTGAGCACGGCCGGCGACACACGGAACGCATCAGCGAGGCCAAGCGTCGTGGTCCCACCTGCTTCAAAAGCAGCGCGAAGAGCCGCCCAATCGACATGCGATTGATCGGTCATGGCAGTTCCGATGCTAGAGAAACGAAACCAGCGCTTTATGGGCTGCCGGCAGTGGGTGTCAGGGTTTCATGCAACCAGCATCAACGCAAAATGTATCGACGTGCTACCCATGGCAGACACATCACATTTTACGATCGGTGTTGAAACCAAATCGCCAAAAAACTCCGGTCAGATCGAACTGAAAAGTTTGATTGGCGCATTTCCTGATGATGACAAAACACTACTCAGAACGCGTGGCTCCGCCAGATCACGTCTGAAAACCGGCTGTATGTGCACAAATCACTCGCGGCGAAAAACGGCC
>JBCBWG010000358.1:0-2132 GCA_039817205.1 Pseudomonadota bacterium | reverse complement strand
AGAAGGCGACACCCTGCAGCTCGATATCGATCCGACCACGCACCCAGCCTGGACCGGCGGCGATCAGCGCCTCATGGACCGCGGCGGCCGCCTGAGCCGGTTTAAGAAAAAATTTGAAGGCCTGTTTTAAGGATCGCGACGGACCGCCGAGTTAAGGCGGTTGGACCGCCAAAAACAAAAGCGCGCTCAGGCTGGTCCTGGCGCGCTTTTCTCGTTGTCGAGCAATTTCTTGTGTTTTCGCGGGCGACCCTACAGGCCACGCACAGATCAGTGTCTTTGACTGGACCCGAGCGAAAACGCTGATGCGAGACGCTTCATCTGCTCGCCGACGGGGTTGAGCGCGGCCGGTGGCGCGCTTGCTGTGTCGTGTGTCATCGCCTTATCGATCTGCACGATCCGATCCGTCACCGCGAAGCTCTGCGTGATCAGCGCCTGCAAGCCGGTCGGCAATTCGTCAAACCGCTTGATGTGCGAGGGACGGGTCATCGCGCGAAGCTTGACGCGCTGGCGCTTCTCTTCCGCCTCGTCCTGCGACAGCTCACCATCTTTTAGAGCGCGCTGTATCACGAGCCAGCTTGCAACCTCGAGAAGGCGCGTCGTCAGCCGCATGCTCTCGGTTGCATAGATGACCGACAACGGGCTCGCCAATTCACGGGCGGCCTTGCGACCTTCGCCATCGAGGTAGTCGGCCGTTGCCTCAACGAGGCTCATGCCCTCGCGGAACAGTTCATCAAACTGGGGCGATTGGGCAAACCGCTCAACGAACGACACCGTCGAGGGGCCCTGTTCAACGCTCAAATGACTCATATCTCAGCTACTCGCACACGAACCCTGACACGTACCGCCAGCACCATGTCATCGATCCATGACGTGCCGGTTAATTTGTGCGCCAAACTGTAACACAGTGGCGGCATGAGTGGGGCAGTGCAAATTGCGTGCACAAAAAAGAGCCGCCCCGAGGGACGGCTCAAAGTTTAGCAGGAGTAAGTCAGACCGATGACCCGTTCTGGAAACTAACACGGTCGTCGATGCCAGCGCACGATACCCATCACATGGCAAACGAAACGTTACCTCTGACGAACATTGTTCCAGATGTCGCACGGGCGGCGGAACTCAACCGCTCAGGGGACGGAGCGGTACGGTCTACCAGCGCAGTCGCGGTAGAGCTGCCAACGGACGGGCCTCCGGATGATCGGTGAAAACCGAGGTGACCGCCTCTGGCGTCCAGTCTTCCGGCGAGAGATGGATGCCTGATCCAACGAAAACAGACTGAAGACCAAAGTCCGTCGCCCCGCGAATATCGGTCAGCACACCGTCGCCAATCGCAAGGACATCGCTCAACTGAGTACTGGCCCCGCACGCATCGCGCACGATCCCCATCGCCAGTTCGTAGATCGGCCCGTGCGGCTTTCCAGCATAAACCGTATCACCACCCATCTCTTCGTAGAGCGCCCCCAGCGCCCCCGCGCAGTAGACAATCGTGTTGCCGCGCTCGACCTTCTTGTCCGGGTTGGCGCAGATCATGAGCGCCCGCCGCCGCAGCAACCGCTCGAGCGTTCGACGATAGGTCTCCGGTGTTTCGACCTCGTCGTTCTCAAGCCCCGTGCAAACGATGATTTCCGCGTCGATCGACGGGACAAGCTTGATGTCGAGATCGGAGAAAAGCGGCAAATCCCGCTCCGGCCCCAGATGGTGGATCGCCCGGTCGCGCCATGCGTTGATCAGACCGCGTGTGACATCACCGGACGTCACGACGGCATCATATGCATCGCGCTGGACACCGATACGGTCCAGTTGTTCAACGACCGATGGTGAGGGACGCGGCGCGTTGGTCACTAAAACAACGAAGCCACCCGTCTTTCGGAAAGCGGCGCAAGCCGTGACCGACTCCTCAAACGCCTCAACACCATTGTGAATGACGCGGGTGCCAGCCGACGACATTTGTCGCCACCTGGGCTCGCTTGGCCTGACGCCGATTGTCGGCACGATCCGAGATGTGACACAGCTCCAGCGCCTGCGAGCCTGCGGCGTGCAACTAGGGCAGGGGCCACTTCTCGGTGCCCCGCGCGCTTTAACAGCGGACTGGTTCCGGTCGCCGACGACAGCCTGATTTCCTCCACCCGATGTCGTGC
>JBCBWG010000357.1:0-2158 GCA_039817205.1 Pseudomonadota bacterium | reverse complement strand
GTCAGCGTGGCGTGGATCGTAACATCGGCCGCCACGGTTTCCGTTTGGACGCCGCCGATTGCTGGATTGGGATCAGCGCAAATAACCCGGACGACAGACGCCGCAAGCGCCTCGCCCGACGGCCCCCGGCCATGAAAACGAATGGTTTGACCCGGTCGAACCGACAGACGATCAGCGTAGGCAACAAGCGGTGGCATGGATGACGGCCTTGGCGAATTGGGATGCGCCGGAGGCTCCGCAATTGATTGGGCCCCGTCAACAGGCTTCGCGCTCGACAGAGGGGCTGACGCCAAAAGATGACGGCGCCCAAAAAGGCTGACCGAAAGATGCGCTGACTGCTAGGGCGACAGCGTGAACGACGGTGGCGGATCGTCTGGATCGCGTTCTCCGCGCAGTGCCGCTGACCCATCACGACCGTAGACATCGGGCCGGAACACGACGCTCCCATCAGCCTCGGCCCAGGCCGTGATGTAGGTGAAATAGACCGGGACCGGCTGGTTCAGTTTCACATCTACCGGTTGTTGTCCGTCGATGATTTGCTCGACCGTATCCAGTGGCTGTTCGAAGCCCGGCTGATAGCGTGCAATCCACGCAACCAACTCCATCACGTCCTCAACGCGAACACATCCGGCGCTGAACGCACGCATGCGCTGCTTGAACAGCGGCTTCAACGGCGTGTCGTGGAGGTAGACGATCTCCTTGTTCGGCATATTGATTCGAACAAGCCCGAGTGCATTCCACGGACCCGGCTCCTGGCGGAACTTGATCCGATCCGGATCGAAGTTGTTCCAATCAATTGTTTCCGGATCAATGGCATCGCCGTCGTAGCTGCCGAGCCGCGGCATGATGTGTTCTTTGCTAAGATAGTCCGGTTCCTTGCGGAGCCGCGGCACCACATCCTTGACGGCAATGCTCTTTGGAACCCGCCAATACGGAAAGAAGTTTAAACCGAGCACCGTTGCCTGGATTTCCGGCGTTTGCCGATCTGGTTTCCCGACGATTACCCTGTGGCGTTGCTGGACCTCAAAGCGATGCACCGCTTCGAGCTGATAGCCTGCAGCGTTGACCAGGACATAGCGATCTTCAATCCGACCGTTCACAAGCCTGGCAATCCGGGACCGATTGAGCCTGAGTTGGCCGAGACGCTCGCGCGCTGTGATGTTGAGCTGAGCCCGCGTTGAGCGGTTCAGAAAGCCCCTGACGCTTAAGCCGTGCGCCTCTTGGAATTGGCGGACTGCCAAGTCGAGGTATCGGTCGAACTCGAGTGACCCGCGATAGGCCGCAGCATGCCTGGCGCTCAATTCACCACTCACGGCCAAGCGGCGGCGCAGCAACGGGACGCGATCATCATATTCGCCAACGCGGATCAGCCGCCCGGAAGGCACCTGCGGCCAGTCCCCACCGAGCGCGATGTCTTCGTATTTCTCAATGGCACGATCCATGGCGGCCAGCATCTCATCGCTGCGCCATGGGATTTTGCCGGGCCGTAAATCATTCAGGGGTGCGGCCTGACGTTTGGCCCGCGCGGCAGGCTTGGAGGGACCGCCGCGATTATCGTTGAAGACGTCTTTCCACCATTGATCTCGAGCGAACGCCGAGCCGGACCCAGCGACCAAGGCAGCCGCACCCGTGGCCCCGCGCAGGAAAGTGCGCCGGGACGACAAACCGGCTTCGACGGACGCGCCGGTTACATCCTGCGACGACGTTTCGGCGCTGGGCAGCCGCTCGCGCCGGCCCAGACCAACGGCTTTTGGAGTTGTTCGCCCGCGCTCTTTCAAGATCGCACCTTCATTGCGTTGGTCTTGTTTCAACGTTCGCTAATTTCGGACGAAGCAGAGCAGCCACCGGCCGCTCAGCAGGAACGGAACTCAAATCGACCACGCCACTGCAGCACTTCAGTTGCGAACTGGTCAATCGAGACCGAAGCCGCCCGCACGGTCGACGAGTTACTCAAACTCGGGCAACTCTGTGGCAGGTACTCTCAGCCCGCTGACTGACGCTTGCTTCTAAGGCGCCTCGGGAGTCGTTTGCAGTTGCATCGGCGCGGCCAACGCTCCGCGACCAGTCCCCAGACGCATACCCCGGAATTGCTCAGCGGCACCTCACACTTGCGCGAGAACGCCTGAGGTTCCAAACCCGTGCGGTCGGAAAACAACAG
>JBCBWG010000356.1:0-2169 GCA_039817205.1 Pseudomonadota bacterium | reverse complement strand
ACTGACAGCGGCCCAGTTTGCATGTGCGCGGGAAATGAAGGCTTGGGTTGTGACGATCAAGATGACGGGGATGGCGAACGCGAGGAGCAGAGCATCGGGCTCGCTGAGCCCAGCCTTCCAGGCTCGCCAGCAGATTATCAACAGACCGGCGAAGAGGATCGGTCCAAAAACGCCAAACTGGGCACCGAAAAACTCAAGAGCTTTTTCGGGATTGCCGAGATCACCCTGCCAGTTGGCGTTGTCGGCCGTGTGCGAAAATGTGGCGAAGCCGTTGTCCAAATTCCAAAGAATGTTGGGCACGATCATCGCGGCAGCGATCGCAATCGCGAGCCAGAACCGGGGCGATACCAGGATCCACCGCCCACCCGGATTGGCTATTCCATAGATCACCGCGCACAGGACGAAGTAGGCCATCGCATACTTGCCGTTGAGGCCAACGCCAATCGCTACACCGAGCGCAATTGCAGCCCACCAGCCGGCCCCTTTGACAAGCGCGATGAACGCCGCAAGCGCAAACGCCCAGGCAGCGAGCAGCGGCACGTCGGTCGAGATAATGCCGGAGGACAAGGTGACGCCTGGAAGCGTCAGAAACACAAGTGCCGACAGGAATGCGGTCCGCGCTCCGTAAAGCTGATAGGCCGCAACAAACACGCCAAACGATGCAAGGGCATACACGACCGGCGAGGGCGATCGGATGCAGGCCGTTGACTGACCGCAAACCGACGTTGCTAGTCCGATGAGCCACGCAATCAACGGTGGTTTCGAGTAGTACCCAAAGGCCGGTTCTTCGCTCCACGCCCAGTACTGCGCTTCATCGAAGAACAGATCGGTCGCGTTCCAATTGAGAGCTGCAAACCGGATGGCGAGCAGCACGAGATTGCAAAGCGCCAGTAATCCAAACCATTCGACAAACGAGCGGCCATCCGACTGATCGTCGTAGAGATGAAACCCGCGTGAGGCGATCGTGGTCACGAAACAAACTCCGCGTTGTATTGCTGGCCGAGGCACAGCAACCATTATTCGCTGCCGAAGCCCTGTGTCGTCGACCGGCATACGTCGACTGGCAGACGTTGAGTGGCATACGTTGATTGGCGTTTGGCGTGCGCCCGTTCCAGTCGGCTCGTCTGGTCGATGGTTTCGGCCCACTCGGCTTTGCACCTTCTGTGCGTGTCGCTTGGGGACAAAGACCGAACGGCAACAGTTCGTGTCCATTTAGCCGTTTAAGTCTGATGGTCAATTGCCGCCGCAGAGTTATCCGTTGGAACAGGGGCATGGCGTCGAAATGGGCTCAACGGCTTGCGGTCGACTTGGAAGGCGTTGGTGCCCATGGAACCGCGCTTGAGCCCGGTGAAAAAAAGAAACCGCATGGCACGAGACCACAAGCGCGCTGTCACCGTCGTGATCCCGGCTTTGAACGAAGCCGGCAACATCGGGCGGCTGGTCGACGAGACCTACGCGGCTTTGAGCGGACACGCACTCGACGGCGTGATCGTCGTCGATGATGGCAGCACGGACGCCACACCGGATGAGGTGCGCGCGCGAATTGGTATGCCTGGGTATGAGGGGCTCCGCTACTTGCGCCATAGGGAACGTTCCGGGCAGAGCACGGCGCTCCGTTCGGGGGTGCTCGCCGCGACGAGCCCGATCATCGCGACCATGGATGGCGATGGCCAAAACGACCCGGCTGATCTGCCAAAGCTCCTTGCCGAATTGGCGACACCTGGCGAGCCCGGTCCGGCATTGGTCAACGGCGTGCGGACCGAACGCAAAGACACCGGCTCAAAACGGTTTGCGTCGAAAGCGGCCAACAAAATTAGGGACTGGGTTCTGCGCGACAACTGCCCGGACACGGGCTGCGGGATCAAAGTTTATCACCGCGAGGCGTATTTGCGCTTGCCGTTTTTCACGAGCCTCCATCGTTACATGCCAGCCATGTTCCAGACCTATCGACACGCCGTCGCGTACGTGCCCGTAAACGATCGGCCCCGGCAGGCTGGCCAGTCCAAATACTCCAACTTTGCCCGTGCACTCGTCGGCTTGTACGATCTGGTCGGCGTGACTTGGTTGCGCCGCCGGACATGCGCGCCGGAACTTACCGTCGATACCGCAACAGAGACTGCAAAAGGGACTGCAACAGACACTGCAAGAGAGACCGCAACTGGCGCCCAC
>JBCBWG010000355.1:0-2180 GCA_039817205.1 Pseudomonadota bacterium | reverse complement strand
CCGCTCACACGATCCGTGACGCTGCCCGTCTGGGACGTCGCTCCTGCTGACTGGACCGATTGGAAAGCCACGGCGCCGAAAACGAGTGCACACACAGTCGTTGTGGCACCCGACACGCCCAAGACGTTCGTCAATCGCGACATGCTTCTGGCCCCCCCAAAGTGACCTGACCTGCGAGTACGCGATACGCACTGCATTCTTTCCGGCAACACTTAGGCGAAATTCAGCCGCGTATCACGAAAAAGCTGGCGCGCATCCACAATTGCAACAGGCCATCCGACGCCTGAACGGCCTATGAATGGTCGTTTTGGGAGAGTTTTTGTAAGGGAAACAAAGTGGTTAGCTGCCGACGCGATTGTTCAAAACCGTCTGCGATCGACGATTTTGCGACCAGCATGAAATGTCGTCACACACCGCAACCGGCCGCTCTTTACCGAACGAGATCGTGCGAATGCGGCGGGGATCGACACCGCTCCGACGCAGGAACTCTTTGACGGACGTCGCGCGTCGCGCACCAAGAGCAATATTGTACTCGCGTGTCCCGCGCTCGTCGGCGTGACCTTCAATCGTTATCGTGTAGCGCGGATACTGCGCGAGCCACTGCGCCTGACCGCGCAACGTTTGCTGCGCCTCTGGTGTCAGGTCCGAGCTGTCGGTGGTGAAGTAGACCAGATCACCAACATTCTGCGCGAAGTCGCGCCGCGACCCCGGCGTTGCTGGCGCATTGCGCCCACCGCTCGTCCCGTCATTCGTCAAATTTGCAGCGCCCGGACCGTTCTGGTTTTGCGCGCATGCACCGAGGGCCAGCGCAAGAACCGCAACCACGGATACTGTAGCGATCGACCGGCGTACTTGGACCATCTGCATGATATCTATCCTCCGCCGGGGATCCTTGTCCCGGCCCACCCTCGCAACGTCTGTCGGCATCAAGCGCCTACGGCTCATCACGTTTGCCTCACGCAATCATCCGGAGGCGCAACCGGGTACATTTCACGCTTGCAGACTTCGGTCGGACGCCCCGTGCGCGCCCCGACTCTGCAATAGTCTCAACGCGGTACGAGACTGTTCGCTCCGAATTAAGGCCGAACGACACCCATTCGGGGGTAATTCTGCAGCTGCGAGGCTGCAAGTCACACCCTGCCTCACACCAATCATTTCTGTGGGGCAATTACAGTCGCACGAAGTGCTGGGTGGCGCGCGCCGCACACCCGAAATGAAAGAAACCACCCCTGATCACAGGAGTGGTTTCTAGAAGTCACGTCAAACATCTGACAAGCGTCAGACGTCAGACTTACTGAGCAACGTGCGATGCAGCAGGTGCGCCGAGCTTCATTGGCGTGTGGTGCACTTCTTTGCGGCAAGCGCCGAGTGCGACTGCTGCGATAACCGTTGCGAGAACGAGTGCGCTCTTCATGGTTGTCTCTCCTGTTCCAAATCCAGTGGCTTTAGCCAGCCAAAACGCGTGCCCCCAGAGGATTTGTCACGCGTCCAGCCCGTCACGGCATGAACCGTTAACCCGCGTACGCCCGACCTCGTTCCGGTTCAAGGATTGTCCCCTGGCGGCCACGGTTTTGGCGTAGGCACGATGCCAAAATACAACTTGAAGCCGCACCGAACGTTGACGGAGCGAAGTCTTTGACGCGGAACAGAAAACTCACTGCGGATGATTGGTATCTACCGTGCATAGAGTGTTCACCGGATTCGGTTAACGTGTTCCAAACACGTGGATCATTTTGCACAGCTTCCAAAGTTTTCCGGCCCGAATACTTGGTCTGCAACGGACAAAAGCACGCGTTGGGTTGGCGATAGAACGAGCTGGTCAGTTCACAAGCATTACGAGAGAAGCGGAGACCAGGCGGGGTCTGAGGCAAACGCGGGCGTTGGCACGGACCGCTCGTTGTAACCCGTCAAATCGACTGTGTAGATCCGCGGACCACCGCGCGCGCCTCGGCTTTCCCGGAAGAACATAAGCACGCGGCCGTTTGGGGCCCAGGTTGGCCCCTCGTTATGGAACCCTTCGGTCAAAATGCGCTCGCCACTGCCGTCGGGGTTCATGACGCCAATCAGGAAGCGCCCTGACGCTTGTTTCGTGAATGCAATCGTATCCCCACGCGGGGTCCAACCGGGCGTTGAGTAGCGTCCCTGTCCGTAGCTGATCCGCTGTGGCGCGCCGCCGTTGG